>JAZNJF010000505.1:0-2187 GCA_045577885.1 Thermoguttaceae bacterium
GATTTTAGCGGTTGGCGCGGAGGAGACGACGTCGTCTGGGCGCAGGCGGCGGGGGAAAAGTCGGGAAAATCGGTCGAGTCGGCGAAACCGGCGCCGTCGCAAGGGTTGACGCGGCTCGAAGTCAACAATCCGGACGCGGAAACGTTCCTCGGCGTCGGGCTTTGGAGCTGGCCGGTTCCGGCGGACGTCGACGGCGACGGGCGCCCCGACCTCGTCGTCAGTTGCGAAGACGTTCCGTACAACGGCGTTTGGTATTTCCGCAACGCCGGGCCGGACCCGAAATTTCCCGTCTTCGAGAAGGCGAAGCGGCTTAGTCGCGGGGTGATTAACGTCCAAGCGAGCTGGATCGACGGGGAGTTGCGCGTCTTAACGCCCGGAAAAGAACACCCCGACTTTTTGAAAACGGGCGTTGAAAAATCGATTCCGCTCAAAAACGGGGCGGAAAACTTGCCGCAAAACGTTCATTTTAACAAAGTGCGCGGGAATATGTGGAAGCTCGTCGACTTCGACGGCGACGGCGCGACCGATATCGTCGTCGGGACGGACGACTGGACGGAATACGGTTGGGACGACGCGTTCGACGCAAACGGCGTTTGGCAAAACGCGCCGCTTCGGGGGAACCTTTACCTGTTGCGGAATATCGGAACGGACGCCGCGCCGCGGTACGAAGACGCGAAAATGTTAACCGACGTCGACGGCGCCAAGCTCGAAACGTTCGGTTGGCCGTCGCCGAATTTCGTCGATTTCGACGGCGACGGCGACCTCGACCTCCTTTGCGCCGAGTTTCGCGACACGTTGCAATATTCGGAAAACGTCGGGACGCGAACCGAGCCGCGTTATCGCCCGTTCGAGCCGTTGACGCTAACCGACGGAACGAAAGCGGCGGTCGAACTTGCGATGCCGACGCCGGTCGCGTTCGATTGGGACGCCGACGGCGACGCGGACGTTTTGGTCGGCGACGAAGACGGTCGAATCGCGTTTTTCGAAAATTCCGGCGAGTTGAAAGACGGAAAGCCTTTGTTTAAGCCGCCTTATTACTTCCGACAAGAGCCCGATTTGCTCAAATGCGGCGCCTTGTCGACTCCTTGGGGCGTCGACTGGGACGACGACGGCGACTGGGACTTAATTTGCGGCAACACCGCCGGTTACGTCTTTTTCTTTGAGAATTTGAGCGGTCCGGGCGTCGAGAATCCGCGTTGGGCGACTCCGGTCGCGTTGGCGAGCGAGCCGGACGACGCGCTTCTCGAAGCGGCGCAAGCGTTAATTCCCGAAACCGCGGGACTTGTCGAAAAGCGCCGCGACAGGACGTCGCCGATTCGGATAACCGCCGGGCCGAACGGTTCGATTCAAGGGCCGGCCGAGCCGAAGTGGGGGTATACGACCCTTTCGGTCGCGGACTGGGACGGCGACGGCTTGAAGGACGTCGTTCTTAACTCGATTCTCGGCGTCGTTTATTGGTATAAGAACGTCGGCGAAAAGGGCGCGCCGAAACTGTCTCAACCGCGAGCGATCGAAGTCGCTTGGGACGGCGAACCTCCGCGTCTCGCTTGGGGTTGGCGTTTCCCCAAGGGGAACGAGCTGTTGACGCAATGGCGGACGACGCCGGTCGCGCTCGATTGGAACGGCGACGGTTTAACCGATTTGGCGATGTTGGACGCCGAAGGTTATCTCGCGTTGTACGAACGGTTTAAGTCGACCGACGAGAAAGCCGGCGAGAAGGGCGACGAAACGACGCTCAAACTCGCGCCGCCGAAACGCGTTTTCGTCGACGGGGCCGGGAAGCCGTTGCGTTTGAACTCCGGGCGCGCGGGCGCTAGCGGACGTCGCAAGATTTGCTTCGCGGATTACAACGGCGACGGGCTTCTCGACCTCCTCGCAAACGGAAGCAACGCCGACCTTTACCTCCAAACGAAAGCGGAGAACGGGCTTTACTACTTCGCGTCGGCGGGGGAAATCGACGCGCGGCCGATCAAGGGGCATTCGTCGAGCCCGACGACGGTCGACTTCAACGGCGACGGAAGTCGGATCGTAGCCATGTCGTTCTGTGAGCCAAGGAGTTGGCACAATAATTTGTCTTCCTAAGACCGCTTGGCCTCCGACTTACTTCGCGTCGGCGGGGGAAATCGACGCGCGGCCGATCAAGGGGCATTCGTCGAGCCCGACGACGGTCGACTTCAACGGCGACGG
>JAZNJF010000506.1:0-2614 GCA_045577885.1 Thermoguttaceae bacterium
GTAAAACGGAGCGCGGCGACCGAAACGGCGGCGGCAAAGAGGAGGAAAAGGAGCGCGACCGGGTTGAAGTCGCCTTCGCGAATCGCGCCTTCCGGAGCGGAAACGAGAATCGGGACGAGCGTCGCGGCGAGCCCGAACGCGAACGCGGCGGGGAAAAAGCGCGACGCGGCGCCGGTCGGAGCGGTTTTAGCGGTCGAATCGGTTTTAGCGGTTTGCGCGGCGGGACGGCGGCGGTTGGGACGGTTCATCGGGAAAGGTTTCGAAAGGGGAAAAGTCGGGGGAAATTGGGTTGGCGTCGCGGCGGCGAAGGAAAATCGACGCGAAATCGGTCGAGGACGGCGGCTGTTGAAAAACGGGTTAAATTTCGAACGATTCGTTCCGTTTTCGGCGTTCGCGGAACTCGGCGGTCGCGGCGAAAAGAACGTCGCCGGAGCTGTTCAGCGCGGTTTCGAGGGAGTCTTGAACGACGCCGACGACGAAACCGATCCCAACGACTTGCATCGCGGCGTCGACGCCGATCCCGAAAAGAGAGCAAGCGAGCGGAATTAACAAGAGGGAACCGCCCGCGACCCCGGACGCGCCGCAAGCCGCCAACGTCGAAACGGCGCAAAGGAGCAAGGCGGAGGGAAAGTCGACCGAAACGCCGAGCGTGTTCGCCGCCGCGAGCGACATAACGGCGATCGTGATCGCGGCGCCGTTCATGTTGATCGTCGCGCCGAGCGGAATCGCGATCGAATAAAGGTTTTCGTCGAGCCCGAGCTTCTTGCAAAGTTGCAAATTAACCGGAATGTTCGCCGCCGAACTCCGGGTGAAAAACGCCGGAACGCCGCTTTCGCGAAGGCAACGGAAGACGAGCGGATAAGGGTTGCGGCGGAGGACGGCGAAAACGAGCGCCGGGTTGAGGACGAGCGCCGCCGTTAACATACTGCCGACCAAGAGCGCGAGAAGCCGCCCGTAATCGGCGAAAATCGCCGCGCCGCTCGTCGCGACCGAGGTAAACGTCAAGCCCAAAATCCCGAGCGGCGCCCAGCCGATCACCCAGCGCGCGGCGGCGGTCGCGGCGGTCGCAAAGTCTTTTAGCGTCGATTTCGTCGTCGCGGAGGCGGTCGAACGGAGCGCGAGCCCAAGGACGACGGCCCAAGTCAAAACGCCGATGAAGTTGCCGTCGACGAGCGCGCCGACCGGATTTTGCGTCGCGTTTTTCAGCAATTGCGCGAAAACTTCAAAAACGCCCGACGGCGGCGTCCCGGCGTCGGCGGCTTCCGGGAGTTTTAACGTCGTCGGGAAAAGGAAGCTGGCGCCGACCGCCAAAAGCGCCGCGAGCGCCGTCGACGTTAAGTAAAGGGCGACGACCGGCGTGAAGCGCGAACCGACTTTTTCGCCGGCGTTGGCGAGCGCATCGACAACGAGAACGAAAACGAGAAGGGGCGCGATCGCTTTCAACGCGCCGACGAAAAGCGTCCCGAGCGTTCCGACAACCTCCGCCTCCGGACAAAGGAAGCCGAGCGCGACGCCCAAAAGGAGCCCGACGGCGATGCGGGCGATCAACGAAAGACGGTTCCAACGGTTGAGCAAGCGGTTCATTGGGCGCGGTTTCCTTTTATTGTCGCGTTTTTCGACGTTTCGACGGGACTCCGGGAACGGTTGGCGCGACGCGGAACCGTCGGCGTCGAGTTTAGCGGTCGAAGCGATTGGAGCGGTTTTAACGAGCGGTCGACGGCGCGACGCTCTTCAAGTAGCGGAGCGATTCGCGGCCCAGCTCGACGACGCCGGGGGAATAGTCGAACGGTTCGACGCCGATCCAACCGTCGAAACCGACGTCGGCGAGCGTTTGCAGAATCGGCGCGAAGTCGAGGTCGCCGAATCCGGGGCCGCGCAGGTTCGGGTCGTTCGCGTGAAAGGTCGGCGCGGCTCGACGACCGAGCGCGGCGCGAATCGTTTCGGGAATCGACGCGCTTTCGCCGCCCGCCATCGCCTTGCAGTCGAGGTGGAGCGAGACCGTTTCCTGCGAACCGAGTTTTTCGATAAAGGCGAGCGTTTCGTCGGCGGTCGTCCAAAAGTTCGTTTCGGTCGGCGCGAGCGCTTCGAGCGCGAGCGTAACGCCGGTTTTTTCGAGCGTCGGAAGGACGAGCGAAATCGTTTCAAGCGCGGAATCTTCGGCGTCGGCGCGCGTAAACTCCGGCAAAATCGAACGTTGCGCGGGAGAGCCGAAAACGAGATACGAGCCGCCCAACTCGGCGCAAAGCTCGGCCAAGGCGATCAAATAGTCGGCGGTTCGGCGGCGGACGGCGCGGTCGAGCGTCGTCAAGCGCAGGCCGGACGTGTTCGCCAAGACCCAATGGAGCCCGGAAACCGCGACGCCGGAAGCGGTCGAGGCGGCTTGAACGCGACGGCGGATTTCCGGCGAAATTCGGGCGACGTCGGTCGTTTTCGAGTCGCCGGAGACGAACGCCGGGTCGAGCGAAAACGGGGCCAACTCGGCGCCGTCGTATCCCCAAGCGGCGAACGCGTCGAACTGATTTTCAAAGGACCAACGCAAAAACATCTCGTTGCAAAGCGCGTATTTCATCGGCGAAACTCCGGAAGCGGGAGGAGGACGGTAAGGCGGAAAACG
>JAZNJF010000507.1:0-8942 GCA_045577885.1 Thermoguttaceae bacterium
CGACGCTCGGAAGCGCGACCCGACCTCGTTCCAGCGGACGGCAACGCGACCCGACTTCGTTCCGGCGTTCGGCAACGCGACTCGACCTCGTTCCGGCGTTCGGCAACGCGACTTGACCTCGTTTCAACGTTCGCGAACGCGACCCGACCTCGTTCCAGCGGGCGGAAGCGCGACTTTACTTCGTTTCGACGCTCGGAAGCGCGACCCGACCTCGTTCCAGCGGGCGGGAACACGACTCGACTTCGTTCCGGCGTTCGGGAACGCGGCGTCGTCTCATTCCGGCGCCCGGATTCGCGACGGCGCCCCGTTCCGGCAAGGTTCGCGGCGGCTCGTTTTTGCGACGAGACGTTTAAACGCGCCGCCCAAAAGCGTTCGCGACGCGAGCGTCGGTCGTTTGTCCGCGTCTTATCGAACGACGGCTTCTCCCGTTTGCCCCACTTTGACGGCGGAATCGGTCGAAAACGCGTCGTCCTCTTGCGCGACGGCGTCGATTTGCCGTTCTTCAAAATTAATCGCGAGATCGCCGACGCTAAATCCGGCGACGCGCCAAGCGCCGTCCGCGTCGGAAAGCGCGAACGTCAGCTCTTCGACTTGAATTTCGCCGGTCTCGGTGTAATCTTCGACGTCGACGTAAACGCAAACGCGACCGTCGTCGAGCGCGGCTTTCTTCGTCGCCTTCCATTTGATCGTATCGCTCGCCTGCGCCGAAAATTGTTCGCGAGTCGCCTCTTGCGCTTTCGAGGTCAACAACGCGAACGCGCCGTCGTCGTCCCCTTTAAAAAAGGAACGAAAGAACGCGTCGACGACGCCTTCGGGACTCTCCGGATCCTCGACGTTCAACGGCGCCGTTTCCTCGCCGTTTTCGCTCGCGCCCGATTCGGTCGCCGCCGGAACGTTCGACTTCGTCGCGGCGTCGCCTTCGGTCGAAGAGCCGCCGCAACCGGTCAGCGCAAAACAAAAGCCGAGCGCGGCGCCCAGCAAAATCGTTCGTTTCGACATTTCAACAACTCCTTTTCCCAAGAACCGCCGCGTCGACCTTCGCCCAAGCGAGCGTTCCGACGGTTCGTTCGTTTCTTCCTTGACGGCGCCGATTCGCGCCGTTCCGGCGACGTTGCAATCGTCAAAATCCGGAAAACGAGTTAAGTTTGCCAAAAAAAACGCCGTTCGTCAAGATCGATTTTCCCCTTCGCGCGGCGTCCGACCGACCTAAACGCGTTCGCTTTTCAAACGCTCATTTCCGAAGTTGCGTCCCGTATAAATAAACAACCAAGCCGGTGCAAATCATCGAATAAGGCAAAAAATCGGCGATCGCGACCGTTTTGCGCGCGTCGGTCTCGACGACGAACGCTTGAAAAAAGAAACATTGAACGCCGAACGCGATCGCGGCGACGCCCGACGCGACGATAAAAGAACGAATCATTGCCGCCCCCGTTCCGTTGACAAGGAGTAAAACGCAAAAACGACGCGACCGACGCCGCGCTCCGTTCTTTAATATCGTTCGCAAAACGGACGCGACGGCGACGCCGTTCAAAATTGCGCGCTCCTTTTTACTCGACGCGAAAAATTCGCCGTCGTCTCGCCTCATTACGCCGTCTATCCCGATTTTTTGCTCGACGGACGGCGCGACTTTTTTCCCTTTCTCCGTTTCCCAACGCGCCGCCGCCCTTGCCGAAAACGTTTCGTCGCGTACAATAAGAGCGTTCTCGTTTTCCGCTTCGCCGCAAATTTTCCTCAAAGGCCCGCAATGACGCTCGAACTTTCCGGCAAAACCGTCCTCGTTACCCGTCCTCGCGAACAAGCCGCCGAACTGCGCGCGCTCCTCGAAGAACGCGGCGCCGCCGTCCTCGTTCAACCGTCGATCGCGATCCTGCCGCCGGAAACTTGGGACGACGTCGACGCCGCGCTCCAAAGCGTCGAACGACGCGATTTCGATCGGGTCCTCTTTTCCAGCGCGAACGGCGCCCGCTTTTTCCTCGAACGGGTCGACGCGAACCGCCGCGCTCGTTTTTTCGCCGACGCGCAAACTTCGGTCGCCGCCGTCGGCCCCGGAACCGCCGCCGCGCTCCGCGATTACGGCGTCGCGGTCGACGTCGTTCCGGAGAAAGAATACAACGCGGAAGGACTCGTCGCCGCGCTCCGCGACGCGGAAACGTCGCTCGCCGGAAAACGCCTCCTCTCCGTTCGCGCCGGTCGAGGTCGCGACGTCCTGTCAAAAGAATTGACGACGCTCGGCGCGAGCGTTCGCGAGGTCGTCGCGTACCGCTCCGTCGACGTCGAAACGCCGGACGCCGCGATTCTCGACGCGCTCCGCTCCAACCGAATCGACTTCGGAACGGTCGCCAGCTCCGCGACGGCGAAAGCGTTGGCGCGCCTCTTCGGCGACGCGCTTTCGCAAACGCGCTGGGTCGCGCTCAGTCCGTTGACGGCGGACGCGCTCCGCTCCGTCGGCGTCGAACCGGCGGCGGTCGCGGAAGAAGCGACGTTAGCGAAACTCGTCGAGGCGGTCGTCGCGGCGGCGAAATAACGCTTTTTCAATAATTCGTCAATAAAAAAACGACGCCGAGCAAAACCCGACGTCGTTCGCAAAGCGTTTTATTCAAACGCGTTTCAACTCAATTCAACGCAAGCGCTCAAACGCGTTTGCTTTGAACGGCGGCTTCGTACGCTTCGACTTCCGCGAGCCATTTTTCGCCGACCGGAACGCCGTTCTTTTCGCAATAGTAATCCCAAACGGCGGAGAACGGAAGGGTTCGCGCTTCTTCCATCAACGCGAGACGCTTCGTGTAATTCCCGTCCAGCTCCGCTTTTTTCAACGTCGAAATCGGGTCGAGGAACGCCGCCAACAACGCTTTCAACGCCGAACGCGTCCCGATCGTCCAAGCGGCGACGCGGTTGATCGTCGCGTCGAAGTAGTCGAGCGCGACGTAAGTCTTGCTCAAGAGGTCGCAACGGACGAGTTCTTCCGCGATCGCCTTCATTTCGTCGTTCCAAACGACGACGTGGTCGCTGTCCCAACGGACGCCGCGGCTGACGTGCAGGAGGATTTCGTCGACGAAGAGCGCGAGCGACGAGAGTTTGTCCGAAATCGTTTCGGTCGGGTGGAAGTGGCCCGCGTCGAGCGTAACGAGAAGATTATTCTTCATCGCGTAACCCATGCAGAATTCGTGGCTTCCGACGGTGTAGCTTTCGGCGCCGATCCCGAAAAGTTTGCACTCGACGCCGTCGCGGATCGTTTCGCGCGGGTGTTGGACGGAGAAAATTTCGTCGTAAGATTCGGCCAAGCGGCGGCGCGGCGCGAGGCGGTCGGCCGGGAAGTCTTTCAAACCGTCCGGCGTCCAGTGGTTGACGACGCAAGGCGAACCCTGCGCGGCGCCCATCGCGGAGGCGATCGTTCGGCAGCGTTTGTCGTGTTCGATCCAGAAATCGCGGATTCCTTTGTCCGGGTGCGACAGCGTGAGACCGTCGGCGGCCTTCTCGTGCGAGAAGAACGTCGGGTTGAAGTCGAGACCGAGGCCGTTCGCTTTCGCCCAGTCGATCCAGCCTTGGAAGTGCGCCGGTTCGATTTCGTCGCGGTCGACTTTTTTACCGCCGTTTTCAAGGTAAATCGCGTGCAGGTTGAAGCGGTGTTTGCCCGGAATCAAGGAGAAGGCTTTTTCGGCGTCGGCGCGGAGTTCGTCCGGAGTGCGCGCTTTGCCCGGATAGTTGCCGGTCGCGAGAATCCCGCCGCCGGTCAGCCCCGCCGTCGATTCGAAACCGGCGACGTCGTCCCCTTGCCAGCAGTGGAGCGAAATTTTCACCTTCGAAACGTTTTCCATCGCCGCGTCGACGTCGACGCCGAGTTCCGCGTAACGTTCTTTCGCCAGTTCAAACGCTTGTTCGATTTTACTCATTTTATCTAAAACTCCTAAATTATCGTTTCGCGTTCCGTCGACCGGCGACGCGAGGGCTATAGTCGATTAATTATCGACAAATATTAGGGCGAACCGTTAAGATTCAACGTCAAAAAACCGATATTCCCAATAACGCAAAAAATCGGTATGATTCTCGCAATAGGCGACGACGGAACGCGCCGCGAATCGCCGACCGCAACCAGCGCCGTTAAGGAACGTTTTATGCGCAATATTTTTGAAAACCGTTATCGTCGACGCGTCGTCGCGCTCGTTTTGCTCGTTCTCTTTTCGGCGACGTTCGCCGCGTCGGTCGGTTGCCGCTCCGGGAAGAGCAAGTCGAACCAAATCGAAACGGTCGACGACTTTTTGAGCGCCGACAAGCCCGCTTGGTAACGCGTCGCGCCGGCAAACTCCGACGCTTGTTTTCTCGCTTTTTCCAACGTCGAACGTTTTCGTTCGACGTTTTTTATTGCAACCGCCGTCGTTTCGTTAAAAAACGACGAACCGAAAAACGTCGAGCGTTCTCCGTCGCGACGTTTTTCAGTTTTCGTTTCAACCGCCGATTAAACGCGCGCCTTGACTTTCGCGCCGTCGTCGGACTCGTCGTCTTTCGGCGGACGGTTCGCCATCAACACGGCGATCCAACGCGTTTCCGGGAACGATTGGAAAATAATCTTCATAATGACGGCCAACGGCGGCGACAGGAACATCCCGATCGGCCCCAAGAGCCAACCGAAGAGAATCAACGCGATCAAAACAATCAACGGCGACAAGTCGAGCCCGTTGCCGAGAAGGCGCGGCTCGATCGCATAACCGATCATGCAGTTGATAAGCACGAAGAAAACCGCGTCGATAGCGCCGACGACGAGCCCGTGATCGACCGTCGCCAAAATAATCGGCGGAATCGCGGCGACGACGGAACCGATGTTCGGGATGTAGTTCAGCAAAAACGCGACGAACCCCCAAAGCAACGGGTACTGAACGTCCGTCACGACAAGCAACAGCGTAACGCACGAACCGACGCCCAAACTCATCCACGTTTTAATCACCATATAGTTGCGGACGTCGGCGACCACCTGCTGAATGTGTTCGTTTACAAAACTGCGTTTGCCGAACGCGGCGGCCATTTTTTTCGGCATCGACGCCGTTTCGCAAAGCATAAAAATAACCAACAACGTTACAATAAAACTGCTGCTTGCAAAAATCGTCAACTCGTTCGTCAATCGAAGAATATAGCCAAAAAGTTCGTTTGACGCGGCTTCGACGCCGACGTTCGGCGCCGCGTCAAACTCTTGAAACGCCGCTTCGTTCACGTACGCCGCGTCCCCAAAACCTTTCACGGTCAATGTTTCGTCGCCCGCGTACTCCGCGTCTCCCAAGCCTTTCACGGTCAAGGTTTCGTCGCTCGCTTCGCCGTTTTCCGTCTCCGTCGGCCAAAATTCGTCGACGCTCGTTTCTTCGCCGGCCTCCGTCGCCGTCTCAGTCGTCGTCTCCGTTTCCGCCGTTTCGTCGTTCTCGCTTTCTAGCGGCGCCGCCTCGTCCTCCGAAAAGAGGTCTCGCAAGGAAACGGTTCCTTCTTGCGTTTGATACGCGGCCAGCGCGATCGGCGCGACGGCGCGCGGCGAGTCGCTCGTCGATTTGTCGATTTGGAGGGGCTCCGCTCTCCCTTCGGCGTCGCGACGTTCCTTCTCCGATTTTTCCGACAAAGCGCGGTCGACTTCGGCGCGAACGCGGCTTTCCAACGTCAACGAAGACGGGTCCGTTTCTTCGCCGTTTTTCTCTTGCTCGTTCCCGTTCTTTTCTTCTTCGTCGTCTAAGAAAGGCAACGCGTCGCCCAGGTCGATATTATACTTCGCCAACTCGTTGTTAAAACGGTCGCGATACGCCGGCACGTCTTCCGCAAATTGCTTCAACTGCGCCCCGAGAACGGTGATCGTCGCGCCCCCGATCAGCAAGACGAACAAAATCACCGTCGTCAACGAAAGCGATTGCGACCAACCTTTCGAGCGGAGCCATCCCATCGGCAAGGTTAGCATCGCCGCGAAGAAGGCCGCCAAAAAGATTTGACTCAAAATCGACCCGACGGAGTGAAGACCGCCCAAAATAATGATCGCCGCCGCCAAAATAACGGAAACGTCCTTTAAAAGGCCGGGCTTGTCGCCGCCCTCGCAACATTCGTCGCACTTCCTATCGTTTTCGGGATACTCCGACATTTTCGTTCCTTTAATTCAATATTGACGCGCCGACATTTTATGTCGCTTTTTTGCGGCTCGCGCCGACGTTGAACGCGCATACGCCGTCATCATACCTAAACGCCGTCAAAAACTCAAGCCCCTTATCGGCTTCGCGGAGGAAAAACGGCGTTAAAGCCGTAAAATTTTATCGTCCTTCTCCGCCTTTTCCTCAAAGTTTCTCGTCGAAATGCGACGCGTTCTCCGCCCCTTCCGCTCAACGCCGCGCGACCAACGCCGTCGACGGCGCGATCAGCTTGACGACGACGATCGGCGTTCCGGTCGCCAACTCGTTTTCGTCGTCCGTTTCGGCGGCGTACTCCATCGAGCGGCCCTGCTGCGACACGACGACTTTCCCGCGTCCGGAGCGTTTCGCCGGAATCCGCAAATAAACCGTTCCGGTCGCGCCGACCGCCGTCGACTCGCGAATCGAACCGTCTTCGCTAAACCGCGAAAGCGTTCGCAACAGGAAGTAAACGCCGTAAATCGCCGCGATTCCAAGCGCGATCGCCAGCCCCGCCGTCGCGGTTCGTCCTAACGAAAGCGCGTCTCCCGCCAAACCGCCGAGCCCGAAGAACGCGATTCCCGCCGTCGCCGTTCGAATCGAAAGCGCTTTCAAAAACGGAACGCCGGACGCGTCGCCGTCCGAGTCCGCGCCGCCTCCGTCGGCTTCGACGTCGAGATCCAACGAATCCGGAACGCCGTCGGCGTCCAAATCGCCGCCGCCGAGCCCGAACAGCGTCGCGCAAAATTGCAACAACACCAACGTCGAACCTAAAATCGCGCAAAACCAATAAACGCTCGTCATCCCAAAACCTCCGTTTCTTAAATCGTTAGGCAAACGCGCCGTTTATTCTAATTGTATCAAAAAGAGACGCGACTGGCAAGAAATTTCCTCTTTTTATTAAAAAATTTAGCGAAAAGCGTTGCCGTCTTGCTTACCCGAAATTATAATTTAGACAAAATGCGCAAAATACAACAACAGCGCAAATTTTTCGCTTCCCCCCCTCGCCGTTTCCCGCCTTTTCATTTTTTAGGAGTTTCCCATGTCGTTCGTTCCGCTTTTCGCCGCCGTTAACGTCGGCGCGATTATCGGCGTCGGCGCCGTTTTATGCGCCGTTATCTTCTTCGGTTTCCTCATTTTGTTCAGCGCGCGTTACAAGCGTTGCCCGAGCAACCGCATTATGGTGATCTTCGGTCGCTCCGGCGGCCAAGCGTCGGCGAAGTGCATTCACGGCGGCGCGAAGTTCATCGTTCCGCTCCTGCAGGATTACGCCTATTTGAGCTTGGAACCGATGCAAATCGAAATTCCGCTCCGCGGCGCGCTCTCGATGGAAAACATCCGCGTCAACGTTCCGAGCGTCTTCTCGATCGCCATCGGCACGACGCAAGAACTGATGCAAAACGCGGCGATTCGTCTCCTCGGCATGCCGCGCGAAGCGATCGCCAAGCAAGCGGAAGACGTTATTTTCGGTCAGTTGCGTCAAGTGATCGCGTCGATGCGCATCGACGAAATCAACCGCGACCGCGAAGCGTTCCTGACGAACATTCAAACGTCGCTCGAGCCGGAACTTAGCAAGCTCGGTCTCGTTTTGATCAACGTCAACGTTACCGACATTACCGACGAATCGGGTTACATCGAAGCGATCGGGCAAAAGGCCGCGTCGGAAGCGATTCAAAAGGCGCGCGGCGACGTCGCCGACAACGAGCGAATGGGGGAAATCCGGGTCGCGGAAGCCGAAAAAGACAAGGCGATTCAAGTCGCGAACGCGCAAAAAGAACGCGTCGTCGGGACTCGCGAAGCGGAGCGGGAACAAACGGTCAAAACGGCGCAAATCGAGCAAGAACAAGCGGTTCGCTTGGCGGAACTCGACCGCGTGAAGGTCGTCGGCGAACAGTCGGCCGCGTTCGAAAAAGAAGCGGAAGTTAAAGCGGCGGAACGCGATATGCGCGTCAAGTTGGCGAACGCGGACGCGGCGGCGATCGAGGGCGAAAACCTTGCGAAGGCGGTCGTCGCGAACTCCGAAGCGGAGTTGCAAGTCAAGGAAGCGGAAGCGTTCGAGCGCGGGGAAACTCGCAAGCGTCAAGCGGACGCGTCCGTTTTGGAAGCGGAACACAAAGCGCAAGCGGTCGCGGCGGCGGCGTTGGCCGAGCGCGTCGAAGCGGAGCGTCGGGCCGAGTTGGAAGCGCCGGCGAAAGCGGAGAAGGCGCGCATCGTCGTCGAAGCGGAAGCGCTCGCCGAGCAAAAACGAATCGAAGCGGAAGGGGAAGCCGCGGCGATTTACGCGAAATTGGAAGCGGAAGCGCGCGGTCAATACGAGATTTTGAAGAAGAAGGGCGAAGGTCTCAAAGCGATCGTCGAGGCGTGCGGCGGCGCTCGCGAAGCGTTCCAAATGTTGATGCTGGACCACTTCGACGAACTGATCGCCGCGTCGGCGCAAGCGATTTCGTCGATTAAATTCGACAAGGTGGTCGTTTGGGACGGCGCCGGTTCCGGCTCGAACGGCGTTCCGGGCGAAACGGCGACGTCGAATTGGCTCCGCAACATGGCCAAGACGCTCCCGCCGATGCTGGAAGTGATGAAGGAAATCGGCGGCGTCGAGTTCCCGGAAATTTTGGGCAAAATCGGCGCTCCGGAAGCGGTCGACGCGCAACCGACGACGCAATCCGAAGCCGCAAGCGAAGCGGAAGAACCGACCGTCGCCGACGCTCCGACGCCCGAACTCGAATCGGAAGCCGACGAAGCGCAAACGCAAGCCTAACCCGACTATAGCGACGCGACGCAAGCGTCGCTTCCCCGTCGACGCGGCGTTAATTCTCC
>JAZNJF010000508.1:0-59446 GCA_045577885.1 Thermoguttaceae bacterium
TGTGTCCGGACGCGTGCAGGGTGAACATGCCGGCTTGGCAAGCGTCCCAGTTCTTGACGCGTTGGCCCTTCGAGTACGAGCCTTCGTCGACGATGTCGAAGCAGTGGCACGTCGGGCAGACGTAAGCGCAGGCGCCGCAACCGACGCAACGCAACGACAGCTTTTCCCACTCCGGCGACCCAAAGTTTTCGGTGATCCAAACGGCGACCTTTTCGACGTCGAAATCGCACGTCGGCGGAGCGCAAGCGGAACCGGTTTTGTCCGATTCGGTCGCGATTCCGGCGAAGAGCGCGGCGCCTTTGTCGGTGAACGTTCGCACTTCGAACGAACCGTCGCCGAGGTCGAACAGCATCGCGTCGGATCCGGCTTGGTTGTCCGGGCCGCCGTCGACCGCCGCGCAGAAGCAGTGCGCGTCCGTCTCTTTGCAGGCGAACGTAACGACCGTCGTCTTGGCGCGGCGTTGTTGGTAGAAGCGGTCTTGGTAGTCCCAACCGAAGAGCGGGTCCAAAATCGGGAGCGCCGCCGCGTCGCACGGACGGGCGCCGATAATGATTTGGTCGTCTTCAAAGTCCGGCGCGTCGATCACTTCGACGTCGTTTCCCTTGCGAACGAAGGTGAAAATAACTTCGTGCTTCGGGAAGAAAAATTCCTTAATCGAGTTCTGAACGCGAACTTGCGGCGCGAACGTCGCTTGCGCGGCGTCGGAGATTTCTTTGAAGGAAACCAAACCGCCGTCGACGACCGGCGCGACGACGCGAGCGCCCGCGCTCAACTTGTCGGCGGCCAGTTTCTTTAATTGTTCCAGCGTAACGACTTGGCTCATCGAATGAATTCCTCCTTATCGTTCTCGGCGTAAGTCCCGATCAACGGCGCGGCGCCGAGTTCTTTCCCGGCGACGTAACCGAATTGTTCGTCGGCGGCGTTCGCGAGCGTCAAATTCAACAAATCGAGGTCGATCCCGGCCGGGCAAGCGGCGGAGCAGGCGCCGCAACCGACGCAACGACCGGCCAAGTGGAACGCGCGCAGAATATTCCAAGCGAAGTTCCCTTTGAGCGTGGCCGACGTGTCGATCCGCGTCGGACGGTTTTTGTCGGCGACGCAACGGTTGCAGTAGCAAAGCGGGCAACTTTGACGGCAAGCGTGGCAACGAACGCAACGCGAAAATTCGTCGCGCCAATATTGGAAGCGCTCTTCCGGCGTTTTTTGGAGAAGCGCGGCCAACTTCGCTTGTTTCCCGGCGGTCTTGGCGTTCGGGGCGTTCGCGGCGTCGAGCTCGGCGGCCTTCGCGGCGTCGCCAATAAGAATATCGACGTTTTGCGCGGCGTGTTCGACGCACGTAACGCATTTATCGAGAAGGGTTCCGGTCGCGACGCCGGACGCGTCCGCGCCTTGGATTCCTTCGCAAACGACGCCGACAACGACGACGTTCTCGCGTTCGATTTGGCCTTCGTTCGCCAACACGACGACGGCGCGAGCGTCGCAACCTTTCACGACGATCGCCGGTTTGCCGAGCGCTTTCACTTCCGGTCGCGAAAGGTGAACGGCGAGGTTTTGACGACATTCGGCGTTCCAAACGAGGCGGTCGACTTCGTTCGGATCCGTAACGAAAACCGCTCCGACCGCGCCGCCGACGCCGACGCGTCCGTACCCGATCGCGACGTCGACGGTCTTCTCTTCGAGAAGTTTCCGAATCGCGTTTCTAAGTTGATTTTCCATAATATTTTATCGTTTTACTCGTTAATCGTTTTGTTCGATACGCGAGGTTCGCCGTCGCCGTCGGCGGTCGAACCGTGCTTCGCGGCGGGGCGACGTTACTTTTCGGCGACGATCGCTTTGTAATCTTCGTAAGGGCCGAGTTCGCGGGTCTTCTCGACGATCTCGGTAACGAGCTTTTGGAACTTCGCGCCTTCGGCGGCGGAAATCCAGGAGAAGTGAACGCGGCGCGAGTCGATCCCGAGCGTGTCGAGGAGTTCGCGGAAGAGCCCCCAACGACGACGGGCGTGGAAGTTCCCGGCGGCGTAGTGGCAGTCGCCCGGGTGGCAACCGGAAACAAGCACCGCGTCGGCGCCGACCTCGAACGCCTTCACGAGGAGGTTGAAGTCGACGCGCCCGGTGCAGGGCAAACGAACGATGCGGACGTTCGCCGGGTATTCGAGGCGGTTCGTGCCGGCCAAGTCGGCGCCCAAATAGGTGCACCAGTTGCAAACGAACGCGACGATTTTCGGCTCGAAACCGCCGGTTGTTTTCGTTTCGGAATTCATAAAAATAAGTCCTTATAATCGCGGCGTCGGTCGCCGTCGGGTCGCGCCGCTCCTTGCGAAAGCGGCGTCGATTCGGCGCGGCGACGTCGGCCAATCAACGTTTATTCCGTTTGCGGTTGGCGACGGAGCGCCCCGTCGGCTCCGCTCGACGCGGTTTCGACGAGGCGTTCGAGTTCGCCCGGTCGTCGGCGTTAGTCGGCCAACGACTCGACTTGCGCGTAAATTTGGTCGTCGGTGAAGCCGATGAGGTCGACCGATTTCGACGGGCAGACGGCGACGCAGGTGCCGCACCCCATGCAGAGGCCGGGGTTGACGCGCGACGTCGTTTTGACCAAATTTCCGTTGCGGTCGCGAATTTCTTCCTTCGTAATCGCTTGGAACGGGCAGGCTTTGACGCAAGCGCCGCAGGACGCGCAGAGGCGTTCGTCGACGCGGGCGATTTCCGGTTCGCGCGTCAGGTTCGGTTGGCTCAACATGATGAGCACCTTGCCGGCCGCCGCGGACGCTTGCGCGACCGTTTCCGGAATGTCTTTCGGGCCTTGGCAAGCGCCGCAGACGAAAACGCCCGCCGCGTTCGTTTCGACCGGACGAAGTTTCGGGTGCGATTCGCTAAGGAAACCGTATTCGTCGTACCCAACCGACAGCTTTTGCGCCAGTTGCGGCGCGCCGGTCGTCGGCGTCATCGCGCACGCCAAAACGACCATGTCGGCTTCGACGACGACCGGTTTGCCGGACAGCGTGTCGGCGCCGTACACCATCAGCTTCTTCACGCCGTCGACCGTTTGCTCTTCGATCTTCGAAACGCGGCCGCGGTGGTAAATCGCGCCGTCTTGCTCGATCGCGCGGCGGACGAACTCGTCGTATTTCTTCCCGCCCGAGCGAATGTCCATATAGAAGACGTGCGCTTCGCCGTCGTGCACCTTGTGCTTGTAGAGCATCGTGTGCTTGGCGGTGTACATGCAGCAGATCTTCGAACAGTACGTGATCCCCTTGGCGTTGTCGCGGCTCCCGACGCATTGGATGAAGACGATTTTCTCCGGAACGCGCCCGTCGGACGGTCGCAACGGCTCGCCGCCGGTCGGGCCGGACGCCGAAATAATGCGCTCGAATTGGAGCGAGTCGACGACGTCCTTATATTTGCCGTAACCGTATTCGGCGTAACCTTGAATGTTCGGGTTTTCTTGCTCTTTGCCGATGCTGTAGAGCTGGTACCCGGTCGCGACGACGATAGCGCCGACTTCGATTTCGATCAGTTCGTCTTGGTCGTGGAAGTTGATCGCGTTGGCGGCGCATTGCTTTTGGCAGATACCGCAAAGCTCTTTGCCGTTCTTCATGCTCTTGAGGCGCAGGCAGTTTTCCGCGTCGACCGTCGGGCGCGCCGGAACCGCTTGCGGGAACGGAACGTAAATCGCGGAGCGCTTGCCGAGCTTCTTGTCGTGCCCGAACCCGAGGTTGAAGTCGAACGCGTTGTCGATTTTCCCCTTCATCGGGCAAGCGTTCCAACAGGCGCCGCACCCGGTGCACTTCGTAATGTCGACGTAGCGCGCCTTTTTGCGGATCGTAACCTTGAAGTTGCCGACGAAGCCTTCGACTTTCTCGACTTCGCAGTACGTCATCAACTTGATGTTCGGGTGTTGGCCGACTTCGACCATGCGCGGCGTCAGAATGCATTGCGAGCAGTCGAGCGTCGGGAACGTTTCGGAGAGCCCCGCCATCTTGCCGCCGACCGACGGCTCTTTTTCGACGACGACGACTTCGACGCCCCCGGCCGCGACGTCGAGCGCCGCTTGAATCCCCGCGACGCCGGCGCCGATCACGAGCGCGCGCTTCGTTACCGGGACTTTAATCGGCTCGAGCGCGTGGTTGCGACGCACCTTTTCAACCGCCATTCCGATCAGTTCGATCGCTTTCGCGGTCGCGATTTCTCGGTCGGAGTGCACCCAAGAGCATTGCTCGCGGATGTTCGCCATTTCGACCAGATACGGATTGAGGCCCGCGTTTTCCGCCGTTTTGCGGAACGTCTTCAAGTGCATATGCGGCGAGCAGCTCGCGACGACGACGCCGGTGAGCCCGAGTTCCTTGATCTTTTCGGCGATCATATTTTGACCCGGCTCGGAACACATATACTTATAATTCAGGCTGCAGTGAACGCCGGGGAGCTTCGCCACGGCATTCGACACTGCGTCGCAATCCACGTGGCGGGCGATATTCTCGCCGCACCAACACGTAAAAACGCCAATCTTCGCCATTTAATCGTCTCGTTCGTATTAATAATAACAATGAAAACGTTTTACAACGTTTCGACAAATTCTTTCCAAAGCGCGTCCGGAGTCGTTTGATACTCTTCCGCGAAAAACTTCTCGCCGTTTTTGCGGGCTCGCAGGGCGCGGTGCAATTTAATCAAAAATTCGGGGTCTTTTTCGCGAATCATCCAATCGAAAAACGTCGCGGTAATCCCGTAACCTTGTTTGTAGCTCGAGCGTTTCGGGTCGATACGCCAATGGTTGCGCGAACGCGGTTCCGAAACGTAATAGCGGACGTAGTCGGCGATCCCTTCGGTCGTCCAAAATTCGCCGCGACGGTACGCTTGCACGACGTGCGTCGCTTCGTGAACGACGAGGCCGAAATCGTTCGGGCTCTTCTTAATCCAATTACTCGAAACGGTGATCTCGCGACCCGCCGCGTAAGCGACGCCGTCCATATCCTTGAAGACCAAGCGAATCGTATAATCGTCCGGAATTTTCGCGACCGCGTCTTTGCCGTCGAGCGCTTCGACGATTTTCGGGAACCAGTAAATCAGGCGATTCTTCGCGGACTCGGCCCACTCGGCGGCTTCCGGCGCGTCGGTAACGTCGACTTCGACGTTAATCGTTTTGGCCGGGAATTCGCCGGTTTTCGTCCATTCGGCGCGGACGTATTCGCGGACTTGCTCCGGCAATTTGTCGAGCGGTTCGAACGCTTCGATTCGCGTTTCGACGCCGTCGACCGTCGCGATCGCGACCGCCGGTTGGTTCTCCGTTTTCTCGAACTTCACCGAAACGCCCTCGGGCAGCGTCGGCGCGTCCTGCGCAAAAGTCGACGGAACGACGCAAAACGCCGTCGTCGCCAATAAAGCCAATAATTTTCCGCGCGTCGTTTTCATCGGCGCTCCTTTTTCCTGTGCGATTTGATAAGACTATTCGTTAAAATACAAGTTTTCGCGCAACAGGGCCAAGCTCTTCGGAATCGCGGTCGCCGGATTTTCTTTTCCCTCGAACTCGAGCGAAACGAAGCCTCGGTAGTTGTATTTCCGGAAGAGTTCCCCATATTTAGCGTAATCGAGCGGAAGCGAGTACCACAAGCCGCCGCCGTAATAAGTTTTCGCCTGCACAAAATGAGCGCGCGGCAACACTTTTTCGAACTGCTCGACCGTGTCGTCGAGGAAGTTGCCGGTGTCGAGGCAACAACCGAAATACGGCGAGTCGATCGCGTCGAGAACCTTAATCAACCCGTCGGCGGTGCGCGCCAAGCCCCAGTGATTTTCAAGGCAGAGCATGACGCCGTTCTTTTCGGCGCACGGCAAAATTTTCTCGAACGCGTCGACGACCCAGTCGAACGCTTCCTCGTCGGTATGCCCCGGGAGCGGATTTTCGATCCCGCGGTGTTCCATCAACGCGTCGAAGCTGCCCCAAGAGTCCCAACGCCCGGTGTTGACGCGGATCGCCGGAATCCCCATTTCGGCGGCCAGTTCGACGCTATGTTTGGTGATTTCGATATTTTTTTGGCGCTCTTCGGCGTCCGGACGCACGAACGTTTGGTGCGTCGACATACAGCAGAGCGACAGCCCGTATTTGAACGCGTCGCGACGCAAGCTCTTCAAATACGGCATGTCGACGCGGTCGAGCTGCTTTTCCAAGACTTCGAACGCGTCGAACCCGGCGTCGGCGGCTTGGCGCAAACACCAATCCATCGGCGCCTTGTCTTTCGCGAAATGCCAATAGGAGTAACTCGAAACCGCGATCGGGTTCCCGCGACGCGCCCCGGACGCCGATTTCGGCGGCTCTTGCGCTTGAACGTTGTTCGCGCCGACGGCCAAGCCGGTCAATCCGAGCGCCGCGTTTTTCAAGAAAGAACGTCGATTCGCGTTGTTTTCCATCGCCGATTTACTCCTCGTATTCGCTAAATTTCCTCTATACTAACGGCGCCGCCGCCCGACGACGCCGTTTTTCGCCTTTTTCGCTTCGCCTACTTCGACAATTTCGTTTGCGTGAAGTGGCGATGCACGTCGAGTTGCGACGGTTTCAGCCCGAGCGCCATCCCGACCAAGTCGGTCAGGTAGAAAATCGGAACGTCCGCCGCCAAGCCGAGTTTCTTCGCGTCGGCTTGCTTCATATCGAGGTTGACTTGGCACATCGGGCACGCGACGACGACGCAGTTGGCGCCGGAATCGAGCGCGTTTTTCAAGATGCGATGCGACATTTGCGCGACGCCGTCCGCGTCGCAGAGCGTCAACCCGCCGCCGCAACAGACCGTCTTGCAGTTCCATTCGACCGGCGACGCGCCGAGTTTCGCAAGGAGCTCGTCCATCGACGTCGGATGTTCGAAGTCGTCGAATTTCAACGTCTTCGGCGGACGCGTCAGGAGGCAGCCGTAATAGCAGGCCGGTTTGAACTCTTCAAGTTTGCGCGTCGCTTTTTCGGCGATGGCGTCGTATCCGACCGCTTGGAAAACTTGAATCAGGTTAAGGACGTCGACCGAACCGGAGAGCGGCGTTTCGACGATTTTTTCCATCTCGGCGCGCACTTCTTCGTTTTGAAGTTCGTCGCTCGCCTTTTTCAGCTCCATCGAGCACATCGGGCACGGCGCGAAAAGGCGGTCGAGATTCATTTTTTGCGCGATCCCCAAGTTGCGGGCCGGAAGCGCGGTCGCCAGCTTCTTGTTGATCGAGTGCGCCGCGGTCGCGCCGCAGCAAATCCAATCTTGAAGTTCGTCGAGTTGAACGTCCAACGCCTTCAAACACGCGCGCACCGACGTTTCGTAATCGTCCGACGAACCGTGCAGAGCGCAACCCGGATAATAACCGATATTCATTTTCGAAACCTCTTTCAAACGTTCGTCGTTCAGATTTTCACGCCGCACTTGTCGAAGATGCGCTTCACGATCGCCTTGTCTTTAACCGGCGACCCCAGTTTGAAGTGCAACTTTTTCTTGCCCAACATTTTCGGGCCGAGCGTCGCGTCTTTGAGCGCGCCCATCAGCTCGAAACGGCTCAAGAAATGACGAATTTCGAAGTCGGCGACCATTTCCAGCTCGTTCGTGCGGCCGTTTTTGCGAACGCTGCGCAGGAACGCCTTTTGGAACGCGACGATTTTCGCCGCTTCCGGCGACGCGCAATTTTCTTCGATCGCGATTTGACGCATCGCGTCGATGACGCCGGCGACTTCGCAAGATTTCGGGCAGCGCGCCGAGCAGGTCAAGCAGGAAACGCAGCGCCAAATCGAGTCCGATTCCGCCCCTTCGAGAACGTCGCCCGTTTGCGCGGCGCGCATCAAACGCGTCGGCGACAGCTTCATCGAAACGCCGCGAGGGCACCCCGCCGCGCATTTGCCGCATTGGTAACAGTCGTTAAGTCGCGTGTGCGCCAAAGTCTCGACGCGCGTTTTCCAATCTCGTTTCGACGTCCCCATTCCGTCTCCTCGAATATTTATTTAAAATGCTCTATAAAAGCGCGAACTATTAGACGACGCTAACTATCTCCTCCGCGCCGTTAATCCGCGATTCTTACAATTATGACGATTCATTTAATTCTGTCAAGACGAATTAAGCCGACGGAAGCCAAAAGTTCCCGTCTTATTTCTTATTTTAAATCGCGCCGACAAAATTTTCAAGTTTTTTTGACGAAAAAATCTCCATTCTTAAGGATTTTTCAAGCGCTTCGACCGTTTCTCCGAACGATAAAGGTTACTACGCGCTTAGGTTCGTCGCTTTCTTAAAGGATAACGAGCGTTCCTTAGGCGCCGTCGTTTTTGCGTCCGCTTTCGTCCCGTTTCACCCCAAAATCGAGAAATCAACGAATGGAAAACGCCTCGTCGGAAAACGTCCGCTCGTTTTTTGGGAAAACGCTCTTTTTTTACGGTCGGCTCGCCTTTTCGACGCGCCGCGACGCCGAGCGGTTCGCCCGCGAACGCGGTTTCCGGGTCGCTTCGACGCTTCGCGAAACGGTCGACCGAATCGTTCTCGGCGAAGGAGAGCCGCTCGCGCAAGTTCGGGCCCGACTCGCCGCCGAGTTCGACGAACGCTCGCGGCGCGCTTTCGAGTTGGGAACGCTCGCCGTCGTTTCGGAAACGCAATTTTGGGACGAATTAGCGGCGACATATCCGACCGACGCGCCGAAATCGCTCCCAACGTCTCAATCGCCGACGCCGCCGTTAACGCCGGAAGAACCTCGCCGCTCGCCGAACAACGCGTTTCTCTTCCCGGAACTCGCCCCTCGCTCGCTTCCGCCGACGCCGACCGAATTAAAAACGGAAGCGGAAGCCGCGTCGGAGCCGGAACCGACGCTCGAAACGCTCGAAGAACTCGCCGCGTCCGAACAATTCGGCTGCACTCCGGCCGCGCTCGCGGAGCTGGTCGGCGTCTCGATCGAAACGGTTCGACGTTGGCGCCGTCGCGGGCTCCTCTCGACGACGGTCGAAAACGGGCGGCTCCCGTCGTTCTCGACGCGCGCCGTTCTCGTCGCCAAGCGGCTCGCGTTCCTTTGCTCGACCGGGCTTTCCGACGAGTTCGTCGAACGCCGCGTCGCCGCGTTTCGCGATTTCGGCCCGGACGCGGAGTCGATTATTTTGCGCCTAACCCTCTCGAGCGACGGTCGCGACGTTCTCCTCGACGGCGACGCGGGTCCGGTCGACTTCCGCGGCCAACGCCGGTTCGATTTCGGCGCGCTCCCAACCGACGGTTCCGGGCCGATTCCGCCGACGCCGCCCTTTCTTTCGCAAGCGGAGGAGGAAATCGCGTTGGCCGAACGCCTCGCCGAACGATTCGAAACGCCGATCCAAGCGTCCGAACCGCTCGCGCCGCCGCCGTTTCTCGCGTTTTTCGCCGATTCGCCGACTCCGGTCGCGCCAACTTCGCCTATTCTTCCCAATTCGTCCGTTTCGTCAAGTTCGCCCAATTCCCCAAGCTCGCCGACTCGCGTCGCCAAAGCGCCGACGAAACGAATCGAGTTTTCCGCCGCCCCGTCGACGCGGTTCGACTTTTCCGTTTCCCCCTTTTCCGACGCCGAACAAACGACGCGCCCCGTTCTCGCGTTCGACAAAGCCGCTCGCGAACGTTGGCGCGACGCGACGAAACGCCGAGTCGTCCGACTTTGCGAATCCGCTTGGAACCTCGAACGCGAAGGGTATTGGGAAGAAGCGGCGCGGCTCTATCGCGGCGCGCTCTTGGCGGGCGGGCTCGACGCCGGCGTCTGCTTCCGGTTGGGAAAACTCCTTTATTTGCTCGGCGACTTCGCGGCGGCTCGCGAACGATTTTACGCGACGCTCGAACTCGACGAAGATTTCGTCGACGCTCGCTTCGAGTTGGCGAAAACGCTCGTCGCGCTCGGCGAGTTCGACGACGCGGCCGCCGCGTTCGAAGGCGCGCTCGCCGAACGTCCGGACGACCCGAACGTCCGCTTCGAACTCGGGAAACTTTATCTTCGACTCGGACGCCGGGAAGCCGCCGTCGACGAACTGCGCCAAGCCGCCGCGACGCTCGACGACGAAAAAATCGCCGACGACGTTCGCCGCCTCCTCTTCGCGTTGGCGCGCAACGATTTTTAAACGTTTTTCAACCGTCGCGCCGAAAATAACTTGCGAACGCCCGACTTTCCCCTTTCAAACGCTAAAACGCCGCGTCGAGCGAACTCGAACGCGGCGTTTTCGTTTTCCGTTTTTCCCTTTTTCCTTTCCGCTTCTTCAAGCGGCGTTAATCGGTCATTTCGCGAATTTTTCAATCGGCGGCGTCGGAACCGTTTCGAGCAACTTCGCGATAATTTTATCGGTCGTCATCCCCTCGGCTTGCGCTTGGAAGTTCGCGCCGACCCGCTTGCGCAGAACCGGAATCGCGGCGGCTTTGACGTCCTCGACCGAAACGGCGAACCGCCCGTCCATCGCGGCGAACGCTTTCCCGCCGTTGATCAAATATTGCCCGGCGCGCGGCCCGGCGCCCCAGTCGACCAACTCGCGAACGAACTCCGGCGCGCTCGGGTCGGCCGGTCGCGTCGCTCGAACGAGCCGCGCCGCGTATTGAATAACGTACTGGCTGACGGCGACCGACGAAACGAGCTTTTGCATCCCGAGCAACGTTTTCGCGTTCAGGAGTCGACGCGGTTCGACCGATTCGCCGCGAGTCGTCGCCGTCAAAATCTTTTCCTCCTCTTCGAGCGTCGGATAGTCGATTTTGACGTTGAACATAAAGCGGTCGAGCTGCGCCTCCGGAAGCGGATACGTTCCTTCTTGGTCGATCGGGTTTTGCGTCGCGACGACCAAGAACGGCTCCGGCAGCTTGTACGTCTTCCCGGCGACGGTAACTTCCCGCTCCTGCATCGCTTGGAGCAGCGCGGACTGCGTTTTCGGCGGCGTTCGGTTGATTTCGTCGGCGAGCAAAACGTTCGTAAAAACGGGCCCTTCGACAAAGCGGAACGTCCGTTTCCCTTGCGCGTCTTCTTCCAAAACAGTCGTTCCGGTAATGTCGGACGGCGTCAAGTCCGGGGTGAACTGAATCCGCTGGAAATTAACGTCGAGAATCTTCGCGATCGTCGAAACGGTCAACGTTTTGGCCAACCCCGGAACGCCTTCGAGCAAACAATGTCCGCGGGTGAAAATCGCCGCGAAAATCTGTTTAATAACGTCTTTTTGCCCGACGACGACCTTCGCCAGCTCCGCTTCCAACGCCTGCCGCGTTTGCCCGAACTCCTGAAGGAGCGCGCCCAAGTCGAGCCGACCTTGCGGCGTCAACTTCGCGACGCCCGGCGCCGCCGCGTTTCCCGAATTTCCCGCTTCCGTTCTTTCCATCGCTTCGTTTCGATTCCTTTCGTCGCTCGACGCGCTTCCCCAAACCGCCTAAGTTAACGCGGTCGACTTTTCGGCGCCGACGTTCGCTCTCGTTACTTTTCCAAAAATTCGCGAATCGCCGCGATCGTTTCTTCCGGCGCGTCTTCCGTCAGGTAGTGCCCGATTCCTTTGAGTTCGCGAACGAAGGCGTTCGGGTAATACTCTTGGAACTTCTTCATGAAGATTTCCGGCGGGAAGCACCAGTCTTCCATCCCCCAAATCAGCGCGATATCTTTGTCGGCGAGCGTCGGGAGCTTTTCTTGAATCGTTTTCAGCGTCTCGTACGAGCGGTGCCGCGGCGACGTCGGAATGTCTTGAACGAATTCGCAAACGGCGATCCGGTTCGACCAAGAGTCGTAAGGCGCGAGGAGACCGGCTTTCACTTCTTCGGAGAGGCCCTTTTCGGTCGCCATTTTCGTCGCGGCGCGCGGGAAAACGTTCAAGCCTTGGAGCATAATCCGCTTCAAAATCGGGATATGGCAAAGGCGAATCCGTTTCGGAACGCGGTCGCTCAAATACGCGGCGGTGTTCATCAGGACGATTTTCGAAAAGCGTTCCGGAATTCGCGTAACGGTTCCCATCGCGACGGCCCCGCCCCAGTCGTGCGCGATCATCGCGACGTTCTTCAAGTCGAGTTTTTCGACGAACTTGCGCAAGTCCTCGGCGCGGCGGTCGAGCGAATACGGGTACTTGCGAATCGACGGTTTCTCCGAAAGTCCGCAACCGATATGGTCGACGGCGATCGTTCGATATTTCCCGCGAAACGCCTTGATTACGTCGCGGAAAACGAACGACCAAGTCGGGTTCCCGTGCGACATTAGGAGCGTCGGGCGCTCGACGCCGTCCGGCTCGGTCGGGCCTTCGTCGACGTAATGATATTGGAATCCGTCGATTTCGACGTAACGCGATTCAAACGGGTAAAGCGGGCGCCAAAGCGCGTCGTTTTTGGTCTTGACGGAAAAAGTCGACATAGCGCGATTGCTCCAAATTTTAGGGGAAACGTCGCGACGCCCAACGGCGCGAAACGACGTTCGTCGTTAATGTTGAGAAAAGGGGAAACGGCGTCAAAGGGCGCGATACTTCCGCAACGCTTCGAGGGTCGCCGTCATATCGGGCGGCAACGGCGCCTCGACGACGATCGTTTCGCGGGTCGTCGGATGCTCGAACGTAATTTTGCGCGCGTGCAACGCTTGACGCGCCAAAATCGGCGTCGGCCCGGCGTCGGCGGCGTCCGAATCGACGGCGTTTTTGCCGGAACGGGGCGCTCGGTCGACGATTCCGGCGAGTTCGTTTTCGGTAATCGCGGCGCGACCTCCGTACAACTTGTCGCAAAGAATCGGACAGCCGACGTGCGCCAAGTGAACGCGAATTTGGTGCGTTCGCCCGGTTTTCGGGAGGCAGCGAATCGTCGAAAAACCGCGGAACCGCTCGTCGACTTCGAAGAACGTTTGCGCCGTCTTCGCTTCCGGGTCGTTCGGCGCGATCGTCATTCGCTCGCGGAATTTCGGGTGATGGCCGATCGGTTGGTCGACGACGTCGCGGTCGACGTTCGGAACGCCGAGAACGATCGCGAAGTATTCCTTCTGAATCCGCTTTTCTTCGAAGAGCGCGGCGAGGTTCGCGTGCGCGACGTCGTTTTTCGCGACGATAATCGCGCCGCTCGTGTCGCGGTCGAGTCGGTGAACGATTCCCGGGCGGGCCGGGCCGCGGTTCGAACTCAACTGACCGGCGAAACGGTGCGCGAGCGCGCCGACGAGCGTTCCCGACCAATGCCCCCGCGACGGGTGAACGACCATATTCGACGGCTTGTTGATGACCGCCATATCGTCGTCTTCGAACAGAACGTCGAGCGGAATGTCCTCCGGAATCGGCGACTCGCGCGGCGGTTCGACGAGGCGGAACGTAACGACGGAGCCCGGTTTCAGGCGGAACGACGGCTTCCCGTGTTTCCCGTCGACGGCGACGCCGTCCGCCGCTTGAATCGCTTTGCGGAGCAAGACGCGGCTGTACTGCGGGAACTTCGCGGCGAGAAAAAGGTCGAGCCGCCAACCGGCTTCGGCGTCGGAAACGACGCGGGTCGCGACGTCGCCCGGCTTTTCGGTCGCGGGCGTCCAAAGTTCGACGTCGGCGGGCGCCTCCAATTCGTCGAGCGGTTCGAGTTCGTCGAGCGGTTCCATTTCCGGACGTTCGGCGTCGGACATAAAACGTTCTCCCAAAACGGGTTAAAAATTCGCAAAAACGGCGCGTCCTAAAAATATCGACGGAAGCGGCGACGCGGTTCGGTTCCCCGACGCTCCGCTTCCGACGAAACGGCGCGATTAAAGGCCCAAGCGCTCCTTCCAAGCGTCGATTTGGAAACGCACTTGCTCCGGCGCGGTCGAACCGTAACTCTTCATCGCCTTGACCGCGTTGGCGGCGCCGAGGTAATTGTAAACTTCTTCGTCGACGGCGTCGCAAACGGCGCGCATTTCGTCGAGCGAAAGTTCGGCGAGCGCGCGGCCCGAGTCGAGCCCGATTCGCACCAAGCGCCCGACGGCGCCGTGCGCGGAGCGTTGCGGAACGCCGCGTCGAATCAGGTACTCCATCAAGCTCGTCGCGTCGAGATGGCCGCGCTCGATGCGGGCGGCGATCGACTCGCGCTTCAAAACCGTTCCGGCGACGAGCGGCGCGGCGAGGGCCAACGACGCTTCGACCGTGTCGAACGAGTCGAAAATCGGCTCTTTGTCTTCTTGCAGGTCGCGGTTGTACGCGAGCGGGAGGCCCTTCGTCAAAACGAGGAGCGACTGCAGATTCCCAATGACGCGCGCCGTCTTCCCGCGAATCAGCTCGAGGGCGTCCGGGTTGACCTTTTGCGGCATAATCGACGACCCCGTCGAAAACGCTTGCGGAATTTGCAGGAAGCTAAATTCGACCGTCGAGTGCCAAATCCAGTCTTCGGCCCAACCGCTAAGGTGAATCGCGATTTGCGCCATATCGAACGCGAACTCGACGGCGAAGTCGCGGTCGCTCGAAACGTCGACGCTGTTGGCCGCGATCGACTCGAACCCGAGATATTCGGCGGTTTTCGTTCGATCGATAGGAAGGCTCGTTCCGGCGCAAGCGGCGGCGCCGAGCCCCATCGAGTTGACGCGTTTGCGGCAGTCGGCCAAGCGCTCGCGGTCGCGTTGGAGTTTTTCGACGTAAGCGAGCCAAATATGCGGCGCCAAGACCGGTTGCGCGCGTTGCGTGTGCGTGTACGCCGGAACGACGACGTCGAAATCGCCGTCGCAACGCCCGACGAACGCCCGTTGCAGGTCGGCGAGAAGAACGTCGAGACGGTCGATCGCGTCGCGAATCCAAAGGCGGAAGTCGGTCGAAACTTGGTCGTTGCGGCTGCGCGCGGTGTGCAGTTTGCGCCCGACGTCGCCGATTTTCTCGATCAGCGCGCCTTCGACGTGCATGTGAATATCTTCTTTCGAGATCGAGTATTCGAAATCGCCTTTGACGATCCGCTCTTCGATCGCCGTCAGTTCGCGCTCGATCGCGGCGAACTCGTCCGCCGTCAGAATCCCGACGTCGGCGAGCATCCGAGCGTGCGCGATGGAGCCGCGGACGTCCTGCTCGTGCATTCGGCTGTCGAAACTAATGCTTTCGGAAAATTTTTCCATCCGGGCGTCGGTCGCTTCGGTGAAGACGCCCCCCCAAGCCTTGGCGGGTTTGCCGGTCGATTCGCTCATTTTTTCGCCGTTTTTAACCGTTTTTCGTTTGTTTTTTTCGTTAGTTTGTCAATATATATTAATAAGCCGCTAACGCGCCGCTTTTTTCGCCGCTTTCGCCGCCGTCAATCGAGCGGAACGACTTCGAAGTTCTCCGGAAGGCGAACGAAACACGCGCCCCAAGAGAGCCCGACGCCGAACCCAACCAACAAGGCGACCGAACCCGGTTTCAGGAGTCCGGCGGCGGTCGCGTCGATCATCGCGATCGGAATACTGCTCGAAACGGTGTTGCCGCGCTCCGTCATGTCGTTGAAAAAGCGCGCTTCGTCGAGTTCGCAAAGGTCGCGCAGACGGTCGAGCATAAACTTGTTCGCTTGGTGAAAAACGAACGCGTCGATTCCGACGCCGCGTTTTTGGGCCTCCGCGACGAGCCGCTTCGTCAACGCCGGAACGACGTCGACCGAAAAATTGAAAATCCCGGGACCGTTCATGAAGAGCTGGTCTTCCGAATGGAACCCGCCGAACGCGTCGAGCGCCGGAACCGCCGTTTCGGGCGTCGACGGTTTCCGCGCCGCGCCCGCCGGAACGATCAACATCTCGGCGCCGGAACCGTCCGTTCCGAACTCGAACGGGCCGACCGTCGGCGCTCCGCTCCAAACGTCGTTCGAAACCGCGTCGACTTCGACCGCTTCGAGAAGCGTCGCGGAGGCGCCGTCCGCGAAAAGGGGACGCGTCGCTCGGTCTTCGGCGTTAATGTATTTCGAGTAAGTTTCGCCGGTTACGAAGAGGACCTTCTTCGCGACGCCGGTCTCGATCAGCCCCTTGCAAATCGAGAGGCCGTAAGGGTACCCGCTGCAGCCGAGGTTTATGTCGAACGCGCCGCACTCGCGCCGCAGTCCGAGCCGATTCTGCATAACGCAAGCGGACGACGGCAAGAAATAATCGGGCGACTGGGTGCAAAAAACGACGAAATCGATCTCGTCCGGCGTCGCGATTCCGGCTTCGAAGAGCCGCTCCGCCGCCCGGACGCCGAGATCGAGCGCCGTTTCGTTTTCCGCCGCTATCGGTCGCGTCGCGATCCCGAGCTTGCGTCGAATTTTCTCCTCCGTCCAAAAGGGGAAAACTCGCGCCAACTCGCGATTGTCCAACCGACCGTCGGGAAGGCTCGCGGCGATCCCTCTAATTTGCGCAACTTTCACAACAACTCTCAACGCGAAAAATCGCTCGACGCGCTCGCGAACGCCGTTTCTTCCCGCCGCTTCCTAAAAAACGACGCGAAACGACGCTCCGCCAAGCGCGAAAATGTTAATTTGTCGAGGTCGAAAACGTCGACGCCGCTTCCAAACGCGCCGCCGACGTTCTCGCAACCGTTAAAACGCGACGTCCGAAATCACTTCTCGGCGTCGGCGTCCGGTTGAACGCGTCCGAAGAATTGCGCCAAGTCGCTGAAACTGCGCATCGCCTCTTTGCCGGACTTCATCTCGTCGGAAATCGGCTTGATCTTCTTGTCTTTCGGCGCGGCGACGACGACTCGCGGCGCTCGTTCCGAACGGTCGTCGCGACCTCGGCCCCGACGGCCGCCTTCGGGACGTTCGCCCCGTTCCCCGCGTTCGCTTCGCTCGCCCCGTTCGCGGCGCGGTCGCCGTTCTTCGCCGTCTCGTTCGCGACGCGGACGACGTTCGCCGCCGTTCTCGGAAGCGGTTCCGGCGGAAGCGTTTTCGTCGCGGCGCGGTCGACGCGGGCCGTCTTGGCGACGTTCGCGAACCGTTCCGGGCGCCAGCGTCGTCAGCGAAACGCGGCGACGTTTCGGGTCGACTTCAAGGACCCAAACCTTCAAGACGTCGCCGACCGCGACCTTTTGGTGCGCGTCGCGAACGTAAGAGTCGCCGAGTTGGCTGATGTGAACGAGGCCCGACTCGTGAAGCCCGACGTCGACGAAAGCGCCGAAATCGACGACGTTCAAGACGACGCCGGTCAGCTCCATCCCCGGTTGCAGGTCTTCCATTTTCAGGACGCCCTTCTTGAAAATCGGGCCCGGGAGCGAGTCGCGCGGGTCGAGGCCCGGTCGGACGAACTGTTCGAGCAGGTCGGCGACGGCGAGCGGCCCGGCGCCAAATTCTTCCGCGAGCGCGGCGGCGTCGGTCGCTTTGATCGCTTCGGCCAATTCGGCGACTTTCGACGGAACGCGCAGGTCGTCGGCGGTAAAGCCCAATTTTTCAAGAAGTTTCGTCGCGAGTTCGTAACTTTCCGGGTGAATCCAAGTCGCGTCGAGCGGGTTGTCGCCGCCGACGATCTTCAGGAACCCGGCGCAGTGCGCGAAAGCCGTTTCGCCGAGCCCGGAGACTTCCTTCAACTCTTCGCGGCGGCGATACGGGCCGTTGGCGACGCGGCGTTCGTACACGCGCTTGGCCGTCAGTTGGTTGAGCCCGGCGACGTAACGCAAAATGGCCGGCGTCGCGGCGTTCAGGTCGACGCCGACGCGGTTGACGCAGGACGCGACGACGTTCGTCAGCGCGTCTTTGAGCGCCTTCGACTTGACGTCGTGTTGGTACATGCCGACGCCGAGCCGTTCCGCGTCGATCTTAACCAATTCGTTGAGCGGGTTTTGCAAACGGCGCCCGATCGACGCGGCCCCGCGAACGAGCGGATCGTAATTCGGGAACTCGTCCTTCGCGATTTGGCTCGTCGAGTAAACGCTCGCGCCCGCTTCGTTGACGACGATGTACGCGACGTCGGCGTCGGCGAACTTTTCTTCGATGATTTTCGCGACGAAGTTTTCGGCTTCGCGGCAGCCGGTTCCGTTCCCGATCGCGAAAACGCTCAACTTGTACTTTTCGACGAACTCGACGATTTTCGCGGAAGCGGCGGCGCGACGCTCGGCGTTCCCTTGCAGGAAGACGGCGTCGAAGTCGAGAACGTTCCCGAATTCGTCGAGCGCGACCAGTTTGCAACCGTTTTTGAAGCCCGGGTCGAGCGCCAAAACGCGGCGGCGGTTCAGCGGACGCTGCATCAAGAGGTTGCGCAGATTCTTCGCAAAGACCGAAACGGCTTGCTCTTCGGCGCGGTCGGTTAATTCGCGGCGCGCTTCCCGTTCGAGCGACGGCGCGGCCAAGCGGACGACGGCGTCGTCGGCGCAAGCGTTCAGGAAGTCGGCGAACGGGCGGCCCTCGGCGACGAGCGTTTCGCGAGCGATCGCTTTCAGTTGGTCGACGTCGACGTCCAATTTGACCGAAATGATCTTCGCGTTTTCGCCGCGATTCAGCGCGAGCGCGCGGTGCGGCGGGCAGGAGCGCAGGTCGAACGACGCGTCGAAGTAATCGACGAACTGCTTTTCGAGCTGTTCCGCTTGTTGTTCTTTGAACGTCTTCTTTTTCTTCTTTTTGTCGGCTTTAGCGGCGGCGTCCTTCGCTTGCGCGTCGGTCGTTTCGGCGGCGGCTTCCGCGTTTTCGACGGTTTCGGCGTTCGCTTCGACCGGCGTTTCGGCGGTTTCTTCCGCGACCGGTTCGACCGGCGCTTCGGCGGCTCCCGCTTCCGGTTCCGCGGCGGCGCCCTTCTTCTCGATCTTCTTCGAAACGAGCTTGCCGGTTCGTTGGATTTTATCGCGCAAACGACGGCGAACTTCGAACGTTTCGGCGAACCGTTCGGCGATAATATCGGCGGCGCCCTTCAACGCTTCCTCGACGGTCGCGACGCCCTTTTCCGCGTCGACGAACGGCGCGGCGAGCGCGTTCAAGTCGGCGGATTCGTCGGCGGCGTTCAAAATTGCGTCGGCGAGCGGTTCAAGCCCTTTTTCGCGAGCGGCTTGCGCCAACGTTTGACGCTTCGACTTAAACGGCAAATAGAGGTCGTCCAAACGGCGAGCGGTGCGGGCTTCGCGAATCTTTTGCTCGAGTTCCGGCGTCAGTTTGCCTTGCGATTCGATCGTTTTCAGGAACGAAAGTTTGCGGTCGGTCAGTTGACGTTGCTTTTGATACGCCGCGGCGACTTTCGCGACGCCGTCTTCGCTCAAATTCTTCGTTTGGTCCTTGCGATAGCGCGCGATGAAGGGAACGGGATACCCTTCTTCCAACAGGGCGACCGTCGCTTCGACTTGGTCGAGCGGCAGTTCGAGTTCGCGAGCGAGAAAAACGGGATTGACAATAATGGGTTCGGTCATAGCGCCGCGTCCGTCAATTAATATTATATAAAGGTCGCTCGAGCGGAGCCGCGAATCGGGGCTCGAGCCGGTTTAACCAGTTCCGACGTCGCGTCGGAAACGCTTCGATCGCGCTTCGGCGTTCGTCGAGCGTTCTCGGCGAACCGCCCGTCGCCGCGCCTTACCGTCGAAAAAATCGAAAACCGGAGCGCGACGAACGAAAAATTGGCGACCATTCTAAAATCTAAAAGAATTTGCGCCGTTTGTCAAGGGAAGTCGACGTTTTCTCGACAAAAAGTTTAGGAGACGCGTCGTTTTATTTTACCTTACTTACCTATCTCGCCTTGTTTAACAAATTAAAAACGCGAAGAGAGGCCGCCCCCCCCTGTCGCGCTTTTTAAAAAGGAGTAAAATGAGAGCGACTATAGAAAACGAACGCGCCGTTCGAGCGTCGCTTCCCGTCGCTCCCGGTCTCGTTCGCGCAAGCCGACGACGGAAAGCCGCCGCTTCGGTCTCCGTTTCACTTCGACGACGAGGATATCGACTCCCATGGAAGAACGCGTTTACAATTTCTCCGCCGGTCCGGCCGTCCTGCCGGTCTCCGTTTTGAAAAAGGCTCAAGAAGAACTCCTCTGCCTCCCCGGTTGCGGCGCCTCGATTCTTGAAATCAGCCACCGCTCGAAGCAATTCGGCGAAATCCTCGCGCAAACGAAAGCGAACGTCCGCGAACTCCTGAACGTTCCGGAAAATTACAAAATTATGTTCCTGCAAGGCGGCTCGATCACGCAATTCGCGCTCCTTCCGATGAACATCATCCGCAACACGAACAAAGCCGGCGACTATATCGTTACCGGGACTTGGAGCAAGAAAGCCGCGTCGGAAGCGAAGACGCAAGGCAAAGTCAACGTCATTTGGAACGGTCAAGACGAAAAATTCATCCGCAAACCGAGCGACGCGGAACTGCAAACGTCGGCCGACGCCGCGTACTGCTATTACTGCGCGAACGAAACGATCGAAGGGATTCAATTCCCGACCGAGCCGAACGTTTCGGTTCCGTTGATCTGCGACGCGTCGAGCGAAATCTTCAGCCGTCCGGTTCAAATGGAAAAATACGGCGTTTTGTTCGCTTGCGCTCAAAAGAACGCGGGCCCGGCGGGCGTTACGCTGGTGATTATGCGCGACGATTTCGTCGAAATGAGCGGCGCCGACCTCCCGTCGATGTTCTCGTATAAGCAACTCGCGGACAAAGACTCGATGCTGAACACGCCGCCGACGTTCGGCATTTACATCATGAAGCTCGTTACCGAATGGCTGAAAGAACAAGGCGGTTTGGAAGTCATGCGTCAAAAGAACGTCGAGAAAGCGCAACTCCTTTACGACGCGATCGACGCTTCGAACGGTTTCTACCGCGTCCACGGGAACAAAGAGTTCCGTTCGTTTATGAACGTTTCGTTCCGCCTCCCGACGGAAGAACTCGACAAAAAATTCCAAGAGGAAGCGAAGGCGTTCAAACTGGCGAGCCTCGCCGGCCACCGCAGCGTCGGCGGCGAGCGCGCCTCGATTTACAACGCCATGCCGCGCGAAGGCGTCGTCGCTCTCCGCGACTTTATGGTCGATTTCGCGAAGAAAAACGCTTAGTTTAGCGTAATTTAGCGAACGCGAAGAACCGCGAACAACGAACCCGGCGTCGAAACCTCGGCGCCGGGTTTTTATTTTACGCTCCGAAACCGTCGAAGCGAAACGTCTAAAAAACGCGCTCGAAACGTCGCTCGCTATTTTTTACACTATATAGCTTATCGGCAATTTCTTAATTGGGAGCGTTTTTTAATTATTTATACTACAACAAATTGCCGCTTACAAACCGAAATTCGGGGCAATATCGCTGGGGTCTTTCACATCCCAAATATCATACACCGTACCATACGTTGGTCTCTGCTCCGCTTTCTTAACCTCGTTAGAGGCCCAATTCAACGCGGAACCATAACCTTGCGCTCGAATAGCGCTATTGGCGACCGGTTGAAGATAAACGGTACAATCACCGTTAGGCACCCCCACAAGCGTGAATTCAAAAACATTTGGCAATCCGATATCCTTATACGACGGCACGGCCATCATATACTCATATTTTTCCCCCGAAGCATACTCAAGAACGCACATAAAATACGCTCCGTCCATCTGAACCTCTTTCCCCGACACCGATACCCCTTCAACCGTCGAAGAAACCTCTTTCGGCTTTTCATAAATTACGTACATGTTTAAACCAAGATTTCCATCACGATCTTGAATCCAGTACGTCTCATTAATTGTCGCGTTCGGCAACGCCTTTAATCCTTCGTTCGGATTCTCTTGCTTCGGAACCGTCGCTTCGATCATCTCCGATCGCTCCGACATTGTGTGCGTGGTCGCCGCTAGATTCTTCTTCGGGAAAGCGAACGCGTAAATTTCGTAGGTTTTGCCCGCGACGCCGGTAATTTGGCACGAGGTTTTGTTGATTTCGCCCGAAGAGCTCGGAGTCAATTCTCCCTTTTCCCTCCAGAAAACCTCGTAACCGCGCGCGTTATCGACTTTGTTCCACGAAACCGTAATCGTCGTTCCGCTGACTTTCGCGCTCAAAACCGGCGCGGCGATCGGCGTTTTCGTCGGGTTCGGGTTCGGGTCGACCGGCGTATCCGGGTTCGGATTCGGGTCGACCGGCGCGTCCGGGTTCGGATTCGGGTCGACCGGCGGGTTCACGACGTTATTGCCGTCGAGCGTAATCGTCTTCGTTTCGGACGCGGCGGAAACTTCGTAACCGTTGTTATATTCCGGGTTCGCGACCAAGTAGAATTCGTAGGTTTTCCCCTTGATTCCGTAGTAGGTCGTCGACGTTTTGCCGATAACGAGCTTGACGAAATTCTTCGCCGTCGCTTCTTTGTAGAAGAGCGAGTAGTTCAACGCGCCGTCGACTTCGTTCCACGACAACGAAATCTTCGTTTTCGACGCGGAAACGTTCGTCCAGGTCGGCGTCGCGAGCGGTTCTTTCGGGTTCGCTTCTTCGTTCAGAAGAATCGTCTTCGTTTCGGACGCGGCGGAAGCGGCGTTACCGTCGTTATATTTCGGGTTCGCGACGACGAAGAAATCGTAGGTACGGTTTTTAATCCCGTAGTAGGTCGTCGAGTTCGTCGAGGCGACGAGTTGTTGGAACTTCGAAGCCGTCGACTCTTTGTAGTACACCGTGTAGTTCAGCGCGTCTTCGACTTTGCTCCACTCCAGCTTAATTTCCGTGTTCTTGACGCTGTGCATCGTCCAAGTCGGCGTCGGGAGCGGTTCTTTCGGGTTCGCTTCTTCGTTCAGAAGAATCGTCTTCGTTTCGGACGCGGCGGAAACGGCGTTACCGTCGTTATACTTCGGGTTCGCGACGACGAAGAAATCGTAAGTACGGTTCTTAATCCCGTAGTAAGTCGTCGAGTTCGTCGCGACGACGAGTTGCTGGAACTTCGAAGCCGTCGACTCTTTGTAGTACAGCGTGTAGTTCAGCGCGTCTTCGACTTTGCTCCACTCCAGCTTAATTTCCGTGTTCTTGACGCTGTGCATCGTCCAAGTCGGGGTCGGGAGCGGTTCTTTCGGGTTCGCTTCTTCGTTCAGAAGAACCGTCTTCGTTTCGGACGCGGCGGACTTTTCCAAATCCTTGCCGGCTTTCGGGTTAGCGACGAGATAGAAATCGTAGCTCTTGTTCTTGACGCCGTAATAGGTCGTCGAGTTCGTCGCGACGACGGCGTATTGTCGGAACTTGTCCGCCGTCGACTCTTTAAAATACACCGTGTAATTCAGCGCGTTATCGACTTTCGACCATTCCAGCTTAATTTCCGTGTTCTTGACGCTGTGCATCGTCCACGTCGGAGCCGAAAGCGGAGTCGCCGCCCAGGCCGCCGTCGCGACGAACGCGGTTCCGACCGCCAAGAGCGCCGCCAACGCTCGGCGACATTTTTTCAAAATGTTCATCGGTTTTCCTTTCACATTTTGAGACAAATATTAGTTATCGATTCAAACCAAGCGTTCGAATCGCCGTTACGCAAATTCATTTCTTGCGCTTTCGCTTATACAAGACGAGCGCGTTCATTTTTCTCGTCGAAAAACAAGGCGACGAGAATTTTTCTATTTTTCCTATCTTTCCTAAATTTGTCCTAATTTTCATTATAGTAAGAAAAAAAAAAAACAAGCGCCCAGTTTGTCTATTTTCACATTTTCCTATTTTTTTTACCGACGTCGCCCTTCGTTCTTACGCGCTTTTTTCGCCGATTCTCCGCTTTTTCCCGCGTTCGCCGATTTCTCGAAGGCTTTAAAAAATTTTTCGATTTTCTTAAAAATTTCTTGAAATCGCGCTCGACCGCCGGTATAATAACGACCGAAGCGGCAAAGAAGCCGTCTTGTCGAGCGTTCGCCGCGCCGCGCTTAAACCGTTGATTTATCGGAGCTTTCACTATGTCGCAACGTTTTTCTCGCCGTTCTTTCCTCGCCGCCGGAACCGGAGCCGCCGCGTTCGCCGCTCTTTCGGGCGCCCAATACGTTAAAGCGCAAGACGCGCCGCAAATCCAAGGTTTCGACGAAACGCAAACGAACGTCGACGCGCAAAACGTTTGGAAACCGTTTACCGACCGCAAGTTGCGAATCGGGATCGCCGGGTTCGGCCTTTGCCAATTCGGCGCGCAGTTCGGGCTCCAAGACTGTCCGAACGCGGAAGTCGTCGCCGTCTCCGACCTCTTCGCCGACCGCCGCGACGCGCTCGCCAAGGCTTGCCGCTGCGAAAAAACCTACGAATCGCTCGAAAAAATGCTCGAAGACGACGCGATCGAAGCCGTTTTCATCGCCACCGACGCGCCGAGCCACTGCGATCACGTCGTGAAGGCGTTGAAAGCGGGGAAACACGTCGCCTGCGCCGTCCCGGCCGTTTGGGGTTCGCTCGAAGACGCCGACCGTCTTTTCGACGCGGTAAAAACGTCCGGCTTAACTTACGCGATGTTCGAAACTTCCGCTTACCACGACGCCGTTTACGCCTCGCGCAAAATCTACGAGGCGGGCGGTTTCGGGCGGATGATCTACACCGAAGGCGAGTACTACCACTACGGCGCCGGAACGCTCCCGGGCTATAAAGATTGGCGACGCGGACTCCCGCCGCAATGGTACCCGACGCACTCGAACGCTTATTACACTTGCGTTACCGGCAAGACGTTTACGTCGGTTTCCTGCGTCGGTTGGCGGAGCAAGCTCGAAGAATACCAAAAGGGCGCGAACCCTTACGACAACCCGTTCGGAACCGAAATCGCGCTTTTCGAAACGAGCGAAGGGGGCGCGGCGCGGATGGCGGTCAGTTGGGACAGCGCGGGCTGGGGCGGCGAAGTCGGACGCAATCGCGGTGAAATCGGCGCTTACAACGCGGCCTTCGAACCGCTGAACGACGAAGCGAAGGCAATCGTCGCGAACCTCGGCGACCTCCGCAAACCGGCGCTTCCGCCGAACGTCGGCGCGGGCGGACACGGCGGCTCGCACGGCTACCTCGGCTCGAACTTTATCGAGTCCGTCTTGAAGGGCGTTCGCCCGACCGTCGACGTCGCGACCGCGCTGAACACGACCGTTCCGGGAATCGTCGCGCACCTGTCGGCGCTCAAAGACGGCGAGCGGCTCCCGATTCCGCAATACAAACTCGACTGAACCGGAAGCGAATCGTTAAAATCCGCCGTCGAGAACGCGATTCGTCGGCGGAAACGCGACTTAGGCTCTTGACAAACGCCGCCGCGTCATTAATATAATAACGTCGCGGCGAAAAAAACGATGGGAAAACGTTTCGACGCGCGTCGAAACGCTTTCCCGTTTTGCGTATTTTCGCCGTTTTAACGTCAATTTTTCTTTTTACCGTCGACTCGACCGCCGTCGAGAGGAGCGCGTTATGAAAATCGGAACCGTTAAGGAAATCAAGCAACACGAATACCGCGTCGGGCTTACGCCGGACGTCGTCGCCGCTTATGTCGCCGCCGGGCACGAAGTTTACGTCGAAACCGGCGCGGGCGAAGGTTCCGCTTTTCCGGACGAAGAGTACGTCGAAGCGGGCGCGAAGATTCTTCCGACGGCGCTCGAAGTCGCGTCGACGGTCGATATGCTTGTGAAGGTGAAAGAGCCGCTTCCGCGAGAATACAACCTCCTTCGTCCGGGCTTGATTCTTTACACTTACCTTCACTTGGCGGCGGAGCGTCGCTTGGCGGAAGAACTCGCGGCGAAAAAGGTGAAGGCGGTCGCTTACGAAACGATTCAAGAGCCGACAGGGCTTCCGTGTTTGCGTCCGATGTCGGAAATCGCCGGGCGTTTGAGCATTCAAGAAGGCGCGAAATATATCGAAAGCGCTTACGGCGGTCGCGGGATTTTGCTCGGCGGCGTTCCGGGCGTCGAACGCGGCAAGGTCGTTATCGTCGGCGGCGGTATCGCCGGGACTTACGCGGCGAAGGCGGCGGTCGGAATGGGCGCGCAAGTTACGATCATCGACGTCAGCCTGCAACGCTTGACCTACTTGGACGACATTTTCGGCGCCGGCGTTACGACGTTGTTCGCGTCGGAACGCAACATCGCCCGCGCGCTTTCCGAAGCGGACTTGGTCGTCGGGACGGTCTTGGTTCCGGGCGGTTCGACGCCGAAACTGATTCGCCGCGAACACTTGAAAACGATGAAGCGCGGCGCGGTGATCGTCGACGTCGCGGTCGACCAAGGCGGCTGCTGCGAAACGTCGCGCGTTACGTATCACGACGACCCGGTCTTCATCGAAGAAGGCGTCGTTCACTATTGCGTCGGGAACATGCCGGGCGCCGTTCCGCGCACGTCGACGGTCGCGCTGACGAACGCGACGCAAATTTACGGCCTGCAAATCGCGAACCTCGGCCTCGAAGAAGCGGCGCGTCGCAACCCGGCGTTGGCCAAGGGCGTCAACTATTACGACGGCAAGTGCGTCAACGCGAACGTCGCCCGCAGTCTCGGCGTCGAGTTGGTCGACCTCGCGACGCTGATCGGCTGAACGCTTAACCGCCGCTAAAACAAGCGCTTAAAAAAAACAAAACGCCGCCGAGCCAACCGACTCGACGGCGTTTTTAACGCGCCTTCCTTCGCTGAACGGTTTGCGCGCCGTTTTTTTCCTTGCTTACCGCTTTGCGCCCCCGTTGTTTTAAACTTTGCGCCCCCCGTTGTTTTAAAGGAGAAAGCGCAATGTCCGAAGCCGCCCGTTCCCGCCGCGACGCCGCCGAAATCGTCGTTCGTTCCGCCGTCGAAGCCGACTTGGAAGCGGTCGGCGCGGTCGCAGAGGCAATTTTCGGCGACGAAATCGCCGGGACGCCGCCGTCGCTTTTGCCGACGCTTTATCGTTATTTAGCGCGTTATTATTGGTTCCCGAAGTCGCCGTTCAACTTGGCGGCGCTCGTCGACGGGCGGCTTTGCGGCGCGCTCTTCGCGGCTCCGGCAAATTTAGCGGAAAACGCCGACGCCGCCGACGCTTGGATCGCGCCGCGCCTCGCGACGTCGGAGGAACGGGCATTTTTCTCGAAATATCGCGCTTACCTCGACGCGAACCGTCGCGCCGAACTCGCCGCGGCGCGCCCGAACGAAACGCTTCTTCTCTTTTTCGTTAGCGTTCGGCCAGGTTGCGGTCGCGCGGCGTCGCGAGAGTTCGAGCGGCGTTTGCGAGCGCACGTCGCCGAGTCGTCGACGCAGCCGAATGCAAACGCCGCGCCCGTTCCGCTTTCGACGCTCCTTTGGACGGACGACACTTGCGATTTCGGCTGGTACGAACGCAACGGTTTTGTCGAAGTCGCGCGTTTTCCGCAACAAACCGAACTGCGCCCGGAACCGTTTTCGACCTTCCTCTTCCGCAAAGAATACCGCTAAACCGCCGCGTTCGAACGAACTTTGAGCCGTCAAGCGCGCCGCTCGACGTTCCGACGCTCGACGCAAAAAACGCCGCCGAGTCCGCAAAACTCGACGGCGTTTTTTAACGCGCTCGCGACTCGACGCGAACGGTTCCGCTTCGTCTAAGCGTTTTCGCCGCCGTCGCCGCCGCGTTTCGAATCCAAAATCTTGCGCCAAACGAAGCGCGAAAGGAAACTTTCGTCGGCGGAAGCGTCCATTTTTTGAAAAAGCTCCCAAGGCGCCGCGAACGCGACGATCTCTTCGCCGAGCGCTTTGCGCAAGACGAGCCGCGCCGAAACGTCGATTCCGCCGACGACCGCCCGCCCTTCGCCGTCCGGACGGTTCGCCTCCGCGAACGGAAAAAGCGCGACGCTCGCGCAACCGGAAGCGAACGGAATCCGAACCGCGTCGGTCGAAGCGCCGCGAACGTAATTCGCCAAAACGACGAGCGCGCTCAAAGCGTCCGCGTCGACCAAAAAGACGACGGCTTTCGGCGTTTCGTTCGACGTCAACTTCGCCAACGGCTTGAAAACGACGCAAACGCCTTCGGGTTCGACGGTCGGCAAAGACGCGACATAGCGTTTCGCCGCGTCGGGCGTCGGCGCGTAACCTTCGCCCTTCTCGAACTTGCGACGCGCCGCCGGTTCCATTTGCGCCAACGTTTCGTCGCCCGGCGGCCAACCGGCGAACCCGGTCGAAAAGAAACGTTCGAACCCGGCCGCGCCGCAAGGAAACCGCTCCGACGCGAACGGCCCGAGCGCGAGTCCGCCGACCGCGCCCGGACAACGGCAGTTTTCAAGGTCGACGTAAACCGTTTCGCCGCGCGCCGCTTGCGCCAACGCGAGCGCGGCGCAACGCCCGACGAGCGGACGAGCGTTCGGCGGAATTTCGTTCGCGTAAAAAACGGCGAGCGGCGGGAATTTCAGCGCGAGCGTCGTCTCCCAAAGCGTCCGCGTTTGTCGCGTCATTGGCGCTCCTTTTCGGCAAAGCGGTTAAAGGGTTGAATCGCAACGTTTGCACGCGTTTATTTCTCGACGATTTCAATCTTCGCGAAGTACGCCGCTTCCCAACTCCAGCCGTTCGGTTGGTTGACGATTTCGATTTTCGTCTCTTTTCCGGCGTATTGCGACAAGTCGACTTCGACGGTCAGCCAACCGTCCGCGCCGACGACGTCTTTCGAAACGACAAGCTCTTTCGCCGTTTCTCCGTTCAGTTTAACGATCAGCGAATAGTCGCCGACGACGTCGCCCGCTTGGTGATGCGAAACTTCCAAAACGAGCGTCGACTTCGCCGTCGGAACGACCGTCTTCGAAACGACCGCGCCGATTTCGCGAAGTTCCGGGTGAGTCATCAAAACGTTTTGACGACCGCGGTACTCGGCGCGGAAACCGGGGTTCATGTCCGGGCCCATATGCGAAACTTGGAAGCCGTTAAAGTGTTTCGCCGTCAACTCTTCGAGCGAATATTCGCGGAACTTGATTTGCTTCAACTCTTCCTCGGTGAAGCGAATCGCGGCGCCGTCGCTCGGGAGTTCTTCGCTCGGCGCGACGCACGACGCGAGCGCGCTCGGCTTCGTCTCCGTTTGCGGAATGAAATACGTCGGAACGCCGTCGACGTCGCGGACGAACCCGCCCTCTTTCTTAATCGCTTGGAGCGCCAACGAGTCGCAAACGTCGATCAGCGCCGGGAAGTTGTACGCCGTATGACTGAAGACGCCGGTTTCGTCGAGTTTTTCCGAGAAGCGCGCCGGAAGTTTCGAGAACCCGAGCGTCGCGAAGAGGACGCCCCCCGCGTTCGACGGGTTGCAGTCGGAGTCTTGCCCGGCTTGCATCGAAATTTTGATCGTTTCGTCGAGATCGCCCTTGCCGTACAGGAGGCCGAGCAAGATGTACGCGCCGTTGATTTTCGCGTCGATATTAAACGCGGAGTCATGCCCGCTGCACGACCAAGCGCGGTATTTCGGGTTGTGTTGGTACTTTTCGTTAATCTTGTCCCAGCAAGACTTCCAGTCGTTCGGGTTCTCGCGATACCAAGCGAGCAGGTCGCGAACCATCTCCGCGTATTGCGACTCGGCGGGAATCGCTTCCAACGCTTTTTCGATAATCTTCACGACGTCGGTTTCGAAAAACGCTTCGGCGTACATCGCGCCGACGAACTGACCGGCGTACATCCCGTCGCCGTAATTCATCAGTCGCCCGAATTTTTCGCCCATTCGAATCGCGTTGTTCGGCAGGCCCGGCGAAATCAAGCCGGAAAAGTCCGCTTCGATTTGATAGTCGATGTCGTCCGCGCACTTGTTCAGCGTCGGATAACTCGAGTACGGCGGCGCGATCCCGCAACGCAAGTTGTGTCGCCCGGCGACGTTGGCGTGCCAAAGCGCGTATTCGCTGTTCGCGAAATCGATCCCGGCTTGGCGGATGGAAACGTCGAGCCCGTGTTCCTCCATCGAGCGCAGGAACGTCATTTCGACGTAAAGGTCGTCTTGGCCGAACGCGTTGTTGATCATTTCCGGCGTCCATTTCGGCATGTCGGCGTCCGGAATGATTCGGTCGCAGAAGCGGAACTCGGTCGGCGCGCCCCAGCAGACCCCGGCGATTTGGCCGATCCAACCGGCTTTCATTTTGTCGCGATACTCGGCGACCGGAAGCGTTCGGTAAAGTTTGCCGTCGATTTCGACGGGTTCGGCGGCGAGCGACGCGGCGGCGGAACCGAAAAGCGTCGCGGTTCCCAACAGAGCGGCCCAAAGTTTTTTCATCGGCGCAAATCCTTTAATGAAAACGGGTTGACTCGACGGCTTTCGCTCGCTCGCGACGTTTTCCCCTTTTCCTTCTCTCTTTCCCGAAAAGTCTGAAAACGTCGCCCGGCGCCGCCGCAAGAAAACAAAAAAACGCGGAGCCGAAACTCCGCGTTCATTATACCCGAATCGCCCGGCGATTTCAAACGGTTTCCGCCGCCGTTTCGTCAAAATTCGGATTTTATTTCAAATCGACGCTCAACGGACGATCGTTTGCTCGCGACCCGGACCGACCGAGACGATCGAAATCGGGCGACCGAGGATTTCTTCGAGGCGCGCGACGTATTTTTTCGCGTTTTCCGGAAGATCGTCGTATTTCGAGATTTGGTCGATCTCTTCCGTCCAACCCGGCAGCGTTTCGTAAATCGGTTTCGCGCGGGCCAAGTCGTCGACGTCGGACGGGAACGACTCGATTCGCTTGCCGTCCAGCTCGTAAGCGACGCAAACGTTAATCGTTTCGAAACCGCTCAACACGTCGAGCAACATCAGCGACAGTTCGGTCGCGCCGCTCAAACGGCTCGTGTAACGGACGGCGACGGCGTCGAACCAACCGCAACGGCGCGGGCGTTTCGTCACGGTGCCGTATTCGTTGCCGCGGTCGCGAATGCGTTGACCGATTTCGTCGTCGAGTTCCGTCGGGAACGGGCCGCCGCCGACGCGAGTCGAGTACGCCTTGATAATCCCGACGACGCGCTTAATGAAGGTCGCCGGAAGACCGGAACCGGCGGTAACGCCGACCCCGGAGCTGTTGCTGCTCGTAACGTACGGGAACGTTCCGTAATCGACGTCGAGAAGCGCGCCTTGCGCTCCTTCGAGCAAAATTTTCTTGTCGGCGTCGACCGCGTCGAGGAGATAATCGACGACGTCGGCGACAAACGGCTTCAGGCGCGCCGCGAAATCGGTATATTGCGCGATAATTTCTTCCGCGTCAAACTTTTTGACGGTCGCTTTGACTTCGTCGTCGCGAGCCATTCCCGGGAGCGCGCGGTTCTTCAGCTCGACGATTTTGCGGATTTTTTCCGGGAAGTCGGCGCGGTACATATCGCCGACGCGCACCGCCGTCGAACGCCCGACTTTGTCGCGATAACACGGGCCGATCCCGCGCATCGTCGTCCCGATCGCTTCCGAACGGACGCCGGCGTCGTTCATGAGACGGTCTTCCTCTTTATGCCAAGGGAAGATGACGTGCGCTCGCGAACTCAACATGAGGTTCTTTTCGATTTCGACGCCCGCGTCGCGCAGACGGTCGATTTCGCCGAGAATCGATTCCGGGTCGACGACGACGCCGTTGGCGATGACGGATTGCACTTCCGGACGGAAAATACCGCTCGGAATCAGCGACAACTTGTATTTTTTCCCGTCGAAGACAACCGTGTGTCCGGCGTTCGCGCCCCCTTGATAGCGGACGACGATTTCGTTTTGAGCGGTCAACAGGTCGACGATTTTACCTTTCGCCTCGTCGCCCCATTGCAATCCGATAACGCAAGTTGCGGCCATTTTTATCCCTCGGCAGTTGTCGCGGCGACTCCGGCGCTCTCCGTTTTTACCGTTTCGTTATTTTAACGGTTCAAGATCGCGGCGGCGGTCGGCGCGGAAACGTGTCGCGCTCCGGCGTTCGGCTTTCCCTCTCCTTTCGTCAGTATCGGCGCATAAGGCGGGAGACGCGGCGAACGCGGCGGAAATTCGCGCTTTTTAAAAAAGTTTCGACGGTGCGAAACATTCAAACCCCATCATCTTACCACAAACAAATTTCTTTTGAAGGGGGGGCGGGCGCAAAATATTGCAAGCGTTCGGCGACGCGACGGAAGCGGACGGCTCGTCGTCGCGCCGCAAATATTTTTATTTTTAGAAAAAAACCTTTCAAACTTTACGTTATCGCGCTCTTAATTGGCGTCCGAGGGACGGGCGCAAGCGATTACGCGAATCGATCGCGCTCATTTTTATTTTAACCGTTTTCTCGACCGTCGCAAACGTTTTCGCCAAACGCGGCGACATTTCGACGGCGCTAGTTTAGCGGACGGGAAAACGACAATAATATATTGAAGGAGAGAATAATGTTTGCGCAATGCGTTTTCCGTTTCCTGTTCGGCGGTCTGTTGATGCTCGCCGTTTACCTTGTCGGCCAAAAATCGGTCAACTTTGCCGGTCTGCTTTCCGCCGCGCCTATTTTTAGCGGCGCGTTCCTGGCGCTGAATATGTCGCAAGGCAAGCCCAACGCGCAACTTATCGCGCAAACGATCGGTTCCGCCGAAGGGATGCTTTGCGGTTTTGGGTTTTACGTCGCCGCCAACTTGGCGCTGCGTTGCAAACTCCCCGCTTCGGCGGTCGTCGGCGTCGGTTGCGCGGCCTGCGTCGCGACGTATTTCGCCGTTAAATACGTCAAAAAGCTCGCCGCTTAAAAGACTTGTCCTTCTTTCTCTCCTTGACGCAAAACGCCGACTCGGCTCAAACCGAGTCGGTTTTTTATTCCGTTCGTTCGTCGGCGTCGCTTCGTCGTCGAACGCTTTTGGAAAAATTTTGAGTTTTTTGAAAAATTTTCTTCAAAATTTCCGCTCTCCGCCTCTTAAGAAGCAAAGAGAAGAAAAACACGAAAACCGACGCAAACGTCGGCGACGTTAAGCCGATATCGCGTCAAACGAGCGTTTCCGAAACGCAAGTCGAACTGAAACGCGATAAACCGTTTCTCAAAAAAAATAATTAAAAAATTGTCAGAAACACGCTTGACGGAACAAAATTCCGCGTTAAAATGAAAGAAGAAGAGGGGCGGCGTAGAGATCGAGTTACTTCGTCGCTTCATTTACAATGCAGCCCGACGGCTCAAAAACTTGGCTTCGCCTTTTCTCTCCTCTTCGTTTTAACTTTTTTAAGCGACGCGTTTAGAATCGGTCGCCGCAATTTGTCGGAATATGTCGGTCGGTAGTTAGTTGTTATTGTTTTTATTTGTCGTTCTTCTTACTTAACAAGTTGTTAACCTAATTTTAGCCTGTACAGTCGGCGAGTCGCGAACGCGGCGTTTGTTTCCCTCGTTGGTTAAAAATTTTAGTATTTTTTATTTTTCCAACAAAATTTTCCTTTTCGTTCCTCTTATACAACGAAAAGTCCAAAGAACCAAACGTTTAACTTACCCCTTTCCTTTAACGGACGCGTTTTCCTTGCGTCGTCCCCTTTACCCAACGTGCGCTTAAATTAAATTTTACGCGGCGCAACTGCTACACAATGAAACAAAAACTGACGGGATTTGCGTTCCCGTCGCGTTCACCGCGATAAGGCAGCGCGGTCGGCGAGTTACTTCGAACCTTTAAACTTTGACCTGAAATTGAATAGAGAGCGTCCCTCGACGTTGCAAAACGTCCGCGACGTTCGCACTTGCCGCTAATTTTCTCCTTATCGCATATTTTCGCGCTTGCGACGGCGCGCCGGACGGCTTGCCGCTCCCGACGCGACCGCGAAGCGCCCCTTTCCAACCAACCGCCAACCCTTTACTTAACCCTTTATCCCCTTTTATCGCGTCGTTTAGCGACGGCGCGATAAACTTCCGACGCGGCGAAAGTCGCGGCGACGCTCCGCGTCAAGGCAGCGGGACGAGCGAGTTACTTCAACCTTTTGCAACCCATTCTCGCCGCAAGATACTCTTTGACGCGGTTTTAACGCTTCGACGGCGCGCCGGACGGCTTGCCGCTTCCGACGCGACCGCGAAGCGCCCCTTTCCAACCAACCGCCAACCCTTTACTTAACCTTTTATCCCCTTTTATCGCGACGTTTAGCGACGGCGCGATAAACTGTCGACGCGGCGAAAGTCGCGGCGACGCTCCGCGTCAAGGCAGCGGGACGAGCGAGTTACTTCAACCTTTTGCAACCCATTCTCGCCGCAAGATACTCCTTGACGCGGTTTTAACGCTTGCGACGGCGCGCCGGACGGCTTGCCGCTCCCGACGCGACCGCGAAGCGCCCTTTTCCAACCAACCGCCCCCTTATTACCCTTATTCTCTTTTATCGCGTCGTTTAGCGACGGCGCGATAAACTTCCGACGCGGCGAAAGTCGCGTTCGCCAAAATATCTAATTGTCCTATTTAACGAGGAACCGAACATGTCGAAACTGAATCCTACCGCCCAACAACAAGAAGCGAACGCCTCCCACCTTAACTGGATGGGCGGAAACAGCTGGGACGTTAACGATCCGTTCGTCCGGTTGCGGATGGCGGCGGCCTCCTGTTTCTTCGGCGAACCGAAATACTACGACCCGTCGGGAACGGAACCGACGCGTTCCCAGTTCGCGAACCATTCTCGCTTGTCGGCGGAAAACTTCGCTTACCTGCGTTCGACGCTCAACGCGCTCTCGCCGAGCGAATGGCGCGACCTGTCGCCGCGAAAAACGATCGAAAGATGCGTCGACGAATGCCTCGCGGTCGACCCGGAACGAACGCTCCAAATCGCGTCGGCGCTCCGCAACGAGGACTTTATGCGCTCGACGCCGCAAGTTATCCTCGTTCGCGCGGCGCTCTCCCCCCAAACGAAGGGGACCGGTCTCGTCCGCCGTTACGCGCCGGAAATTTGCCGTCGCGGCGACGAACCGGCGGTCGGGTTCGCGTATTTCCTCGACGAATACGGTCGGAAAACGCCGCTCCCGAACGCCTTGAAAAAGGCTTGGCGCGACGCGCTCGAGTCGTTCGACGACTACGTTCTCGCGAAGTACCGCTTGGAACGCAACGCCGTCAAGACGGTCGACGTCGTCAACTTGACGCACGCCCATTCGGAGTCGATCGACCGTCTGAAGCGCGACGAACTGCGTCAAAAGGACGCTTGGGAAAGCGTCGTTTCGAACGGCGGCTCCTGGCGCGACGCGGCCAAAATCACGCCGCATATGGCGACGCTGCGCAACTTGCGCAACTTCGCGCAAAACGGCGTCGAAATCGGCGAAATCGCCGACCGTCTGCGCGACGGCGTTCGCGGCGGCAAGCAACTGCCGTTCCGGTACTACGCGGCGTACAAAGCGCTCGACGGTTACCCGGCTTGGCAAGATTTGGCCGAGGAATGCCTCGAAATTTCGTTCGCAAACGCTCCGCGCTTCAAGGGTCGCGTCGCGTCGTTGAGCGACAACTCCGGTTCCGCTTGGGGAACGCTGACGTCCGAACTCGGCTCGATGCACGTCGCGGAAATCGGCAACCTGATGGGCGTTATCGCCGGCAAATGCGCCGACGAAGGCTGGCTTTACGTCTTCGGCGACCGACTGGCACGAACGCCGGTTCGCAAGAACAGCTCCGTTTTCGACCTTTGCGACAAGGCGAAGCAAGCCGGTCAAGGAATCGGCGGAGCGACCGAAAACGGGATTTGGCTCTTCTTCGACCGAGCGATCCGCGCCCGCGAGCATTGGGATCACATTTTCGTTTATTCCGACATGCAAGCGGGACACGGCGGCCTTTACGGCGTCGACCCAAACGCTTACGCCGATTACCGTTGGAACGGCTCGCATTACATCGACGTCGCGAAGCTGATTCGGACGTACCGCGAACGCGTCAACCCGAACGTTATGATTTACCTCGTCCAAACGGCGGGTTACGTCGACGCGCTCGTTCCGGAATATTACGACCGGACGTTCGTCCTCGGCGGTTGGTCGACGAACATCCTGAAGTTCGCCGACGCGATGAACCGCGCTTACGACGGCGACGCTCCGTCGAAGGCGGAAGTCGCGGAAGCGGCCGCGGAAAACCGCGTTAGCGCCGACGACGTCGAAGCGACTTGCGACGACGTTACCCAAACGCTCAAAGTGAAAACGCTCCTCGACGACTAACCGTCGTCAAGCGGAGCGGCGTCCCCAAGAGCGCCGTTTTTAAGCGCGCGCCGTCGAAAACGCTTCGTCTCCGACGGCGCGCAAAAAAAACGTTTTTTAAGAAAATTTTTTAATAATTAAGCGAAACGCGCCTCTTAGTAAGCGAAAGAAGAAAACAACGCGACGCGAAAACGTTGCTCCAAGCGTTGGAACGCTCGGCAAAATAAAGACTTAAATTAAACGCAAAAATGAAAAAGAACGCTAAAGAATACGCCCTTACCAAGAACGTTATCGCCTTCCGTCGCGGGCTCTTCCTCCTCGGAGGGAACGAAAACAACCCGACCGTCGCGGCGACGATTCAAGCGGAGCTGATGAATCTCGGCTTCATGCTCGACGAAGCGGCGTATAAAAAACTGCAAGCGACGCCGAAACGCGACGCGATCGCGTTTTACGAAGAAGTCGCCGCTTGGATTAAAGCGACGATCGGCGACGGGTGTTACACGCCCCTTTACGCCGGCTTCCCGCAGGACGTTATGGCGCTCTCCGACGTCGAGCTGTTCCTCAACGCGATAACGCACTACCTTAGCGGCGGAACGTTCCTCGTCAACGCGTTCACGCAAAAACGTCCGACGGCGTTCGAACGCCCGAATTACAAGATTATTACCGTCGGAACGCAAGAGGATTTCGAGCAAATCCCGCGCGACCTCCTTTCGGCGGAACAATCGCTCGCGCCGGAAGACGTCGACGTCCTCCGTTGGTTCTTCGCGAACTACCCGAAGAACCGCGTTCAAGAGCTTTTGCCGAGCCGCATTCCGTTTAAGGAGAACCTTTGCGTCCTCGTCGCGGAATTGAAAATTATTCCGCAAAAAATGACGACGACCGACGCGCTCCGCGTTATCGTCGCTCAAAGCGGCGGCGACGTAACGCTGACGAAGAAAGGCGAAAAGATCGGCCCGTTTTCGCGCGCCGAACGTCGGGAAATCCTCGACATGCTCGAAGCGATCGAGCTGTCGCCGTCGGAGATGAAAACGCGGGAAAACCGTTGGCTCCGCGTCGGCGAAGTCCTTCACCCGGGCGAGTACGCCGGACGTTGCCCGAAAACGTTCGCCGCGTTCCAACGCTTGCGCAACGAGAAAATCCGCACTTGGGCGAGCGCGGTCGAAAACGCCGCGACGCTCGACGAAAAGCTCGACCTCTTGACGCAACGTCCCGGCGAGTTCGCCCGTCGGCTCGACGCGCTCGTTCGCGGGTCGAAATCGATTTCGGCGCTTTACCGCAAGTTCAACGCCGAGGAACGTTTGCGTCGCCGTCAAGCGCGGAGCGAAGCGCGCCGAGAGGCGATTCGCAAATACGAAGCCAATTTGCGGCGTCTGCGCGAAAACGCGGAAAAATGGCTCGAAAAAGAAAAAGCGAAAGCCGCCGCCAAGGCCGCCGCCAAAGCCGCTAAGGCGCAAAAGGGCGAGAAAAACGCTCAAGAAGAAACCGACGCCGAAACCCCGCGCGGGCTCTTCGACGCCGCCTACGCCTTCGTCCAACGGCTCGAAACGGAAGAACCCGAAACCCCCGAAGAAGCGAAAAAACAACGCCGCCCCAGCGACGCTTACCTCGTCCGCGAAGCGCGCGAACGCGAACGGCGAGAGGAAGAAGAGAAAAAAGCGAAACGCGAAGCGGTCGAACGCCGTTTGGCCGAAAACCGCCGCGTCGCTCGCGCCAAAGGTTACCGTCTTCCGGCGGGCTGGAACGGCGACGGCGAAAAACACCAACGTCGTTTCGACGCCGAGATTTACGGTCGCGAACGCGAAACGCAAACGGCGCGAATTCCGCGTCGTTTGCGGCGCCTTCAAGCGCGCCTTCAAATCTGAATCACGCCCAAACCGCCGACGCCGGTCGAGCTCTGGCGCCAATTCGAACAACGCCGAGCGCTTTACATCGCGAACTGGGTCGCGGACCGCGTCCGTTGGGCGCGCGTTTCCCCGGAAGCGCGTTGGGACGCTTGGCGCCAATTCCTCGAAGCGGAGCAAAAACGTTGCGAAGAATCGCGTCCGGAAATCCAATCGCTCGACGCGCCGACGCTCGACAAAATTTTGACGCGCTTCGAAAGCGTCGCGGACAAAGTTTCGTTGAAAGTTCTTTACGAACTTTACGGTCGCTTCGAAGAGCGTCGCGAAGCGGACGAAACCCGGACGATTTTTGTCAAGGGCGCGCGCCGCCCGACGACGCTCCTTCCGCTCCCGGCGCTCGACGCTCCGATCGTCGACCGCGTCCAAGCGGCGGTCGTTTCGGGAATTAAGGGCCGTTACGCGACCCTTCCGCCGCTCGAAACGTGTTGGATCGATCCGAAACTTCGCTGGGTTCCGCTCCCGACGAACATGCGCAGCGTTTCGGAATCGCTCGCGCCGACCGTTCGCGGAACGCGGGTTCCGCTCGGGAATAAAAACGCGAAAGTCGTTCGCTTTTACGTCCATTGGTTCGACGAAAAAGGGAACGTCGATTTGGACTTGTCGGCGACTTACGTCGGTAAAGACGGGATCGACGTCGTCGCCTGGAACAGCGGTTTAAACAAGCCGCACGCCGTCCACAGCGGCGACGTTCGCCACCGTCAAGGGCATTGCGCCGAATACGTCGACGTCGTTATCGAAGAAGCGCGCCAAAAGTTCGACTACGTCGTCGTCGACGTTCGCAACTTCGACAATCGCCCATTGGCCGAGGTCAAGCCGACTTGCGGTTATATGGAGCGCGAAACGCCGGAAGCGAACGACATTTGGGTTCCCCAAACGGTCGCCGGCGCCTTCAGCCTAACGTCGCGCTATCAATCGACGCTTGTCGCGGCTATCGACCTCAAGAGGATGGAATACCTTATTTTGGACGTCGACGCGAGAGAAATCGCCGCGTCGCTCGACCTGAAAACGACGCTTGCGCTCCTGCGCCGTTACTCCCAACCGCCGAAACTTTCGGTCGCCGACCTTATCCGTTGGCATATCGAAGCGCGCGGCGGAACGGAGGTCGCGGAAAAAGAAAACGCAAAAACCGTTTTCAACGCCCTTGACTTTACCAAAGATTACGTTAAAATTCTAAAAACGATGTTCCCCCACGAATAATCGTTTTTATTTCGAAAATCCGGCTTCCGGCCTTCGACGCGGCTTACTTCATAAAAACGTAGATTGAGCCCGTCTCTTTCCGGAAGTCGATTTTCGCCCCCATTTGAAGACGCGCGCTTTGCCGAGCGAGCGTTTTCCTCGAAAATCCGGCTTCCGGCTTTCGACGCGGCTTACTTCATAAAAACGTAGATTGAGCCCGTCTCTTTCCGGAAGTCGGTTCTTTATTTCTTGACTTCTAAAAACCGCGAAATTTCTTGTTTTCGCGCCGCGAACCGCTTGATTTTCGCCCTTAAACCGGGTATCCTAAAGAGGTCGTTTCGTCGTTTTCACGACCTTTCGCCGTTTGCCGTTGACCGCTTGTTTTAGGAGTCCGAACAATGCGCTCGCCCCTGCGAATCGTTTTCGCCGTTTTGTCCTTATTATTAATAGCGCCGCTCGCGACGTTCGCCGACTCGCCCGTTTCCGAACGCCGGGTCGCGTTGATTCTCGACCAACCGCCGCGCGTCCCGATGCAAATCGAATCCGATTTCGTCGCCGAGATCGCGTCCGACCTTGACGCCGCCGACGCGACGCTCGCGATTACCGTTCTGAACGTTTCCGCCGATTCCGGCGTCGTTTCCCGCTCCGGCGAACCGGTCGACCTCGCCGCGTTCGACGTCGTTTGGCTCCACCAAGGCGACGCGATCTCCGCTTCGACCGCGCTCTCTGCGGAACCGGTCGTTTCGGCGTTGCGTTCGTTCGTCGAGTCGGCCCCGGAACGCGGCGTCTTTTTGACCGGCGGAGCGGCCGCGCTCCTCGACCCGCTCGGCTTCGGCCCGATCAAAACCGCTCCGGTTACCTTCGGCGACGACCGCGCGCAAGCGGGCCTTATCCCGGTCAACCCCGACGCCGCCTTTTTCGCCGACGTCGAACCGGACCGCGAAACCTGCTGGATAACGAACGCCGCGTTCCCCGCCTTCGCCGATTTCGCTTGCGAAGCGCCGAACGTCCGAACGCTCGCGACGACGCCGGGCGGCCCCGCGCTCCCGCTCTTGGTCGCGCTCGACGAAAGCGGCAAAACGGACGAAAACGCCGGTCGAATCAAAGCGGCGGCGTTCGCTTGGCGCGTCTCCCCGCTCTTCGACCGCGCCGCGCCGTTCTTTAAGAACAATCTCAAAGCGTTCTTCCGCAACGGCTTAAAACAAGTCGGCGCCGATATTTCCGCGTCCGATTTCGTCGCGCCCGCTTTCGTTCTCCCCGACTTCGACGCGCTCGAACGCTCCGTTTCTCACCTCGTCGAGACGTTCGCCGACGATTACCCGAACGGCGCCCAATACCTCGAACGCCTCGCCGAACTGCGCGAAAAAGCGAAAACGGTCGCCGACGCCGAAAGCGCCGCCGCGTTGACCGCCGACTTTGCCGCGCTCCAAAAAGAAGCGCTCCTCGCGAACCCCGACCTCGACTTCGACGCGTTCCTCGCCGTCCGCCGCGACCCGAACAAACTCGGTTTCCCCGATAATTACAACAGCAACTCCGTCCTTCCGACGACCGGCTACCGCGACGCGCTCGTTCGCGTCGACGTCCGAACCGGCGAAAAATCCGACGTTTACGTCCCGAAACACGGCGAGTTCGTCGGCGACCTCGAACTCCATTACGACGCCGACAAAGTGATGTTCTCCGCGCCGGACGCCGGAAACGCCGATCCGGAACTCGCGAAGCGTTGGCGTCTTTGGGAACTTCCGCTCGATTCGGAAGGAAACGCGACCGGAGCCCCCGCCCTTCTCCCGACCGTCGAAGCGCCGGACGTCGACAATTACGACGCTTGTTACCTCCCGGACGGGCGAATCGTCTTCTGCTCGACCGCTTGCCAAACCGGCGTTCCTTGCATCGACGGGAGCGGGCACGTCTGCAACCTTTACCTCCGCGAAAAAGACGGCTCCGTCCGCCAGCTGACGCTCGAGCAAGACCACGACTGGAACCCGGTCGTTCTTAACAACGGTCGCGTTATGTACTTGCGTTGGGAATACGTCGACCTGCCGCACGCGTTTTCCCGCATTATGTTCCACATGAACCCGGACGGGACGAACCAAACGGAGCTTTACGGAAGCGGCTCTTATTGGCCGACGGCGATGTTCGGCGCGCGCCCGCTCCCCGGCGACTCCTCGAAGTTCGTCGCGATCGTCGGCGGGCACCACGAAACGCCGCGAATCGGCGACCTCGTTATTTTCGACCCGGCGCAAGGCCGACAAGAGGCGACCGGCGCCGTCCAGCGAATCCCCGGTTACGGCAAGGAAGTTCAGCCGACCGTTATCGACCTGCCGATCGCGCAAACTTGGCCGAAATTCGTTCACCCGTTCCCGATTTCGGAGGAATTTTTCCTCGTTTCCTGCAAGCGTTCCGCGTCGGAGCCTTGGGAAATTTGCCTCGTCGACGTGTTCGACAATATCGTTACCCTTTGCCGCGACGCGGAAAACGCGCTCCTCGAACCGATTCCGCTCCGCCCGACCGAGCGCCAACCGATCGTTCCCGACCGCGTTATCCCCGACGCCCCGGAAGCCGACGTTTTCATCGCCGATATTTACGAAGGGCGCGGTTTGCCCGGCGTCGAACGGGGCGAAGTCGCCGCGTTGCGCGTTTTCAGCTATCATTTTAGCTATCAAGGTATGGGCGCCGAGCCGCACGGCGTCGGCCTCGACGGCCCTTGGGACCCGCGCCGCATTATCGGGACGGTTCCGGTTCTCGAAGACGGTTCCGCGACGTTCAAAATCCCGGCGATGACGCCGATCGCGCTCCAACCGATCGACAAAAACGGCAAGGCGCTCCAACTGATGCGCAGCTGGATCACCGCGCTTCCGGGCGAATCGGTCTCTTGCGTCGGTTGCCACGAGGATCAAAACGAAACGTCGCCGACGACGCCGCGAACGCTCGCCGGTCAAACGAAGCCGCTCGAACTCGAACCGTTCTTCGGCCCGACGCGCGGTTTCTCGTTCGAACGCGAAATTCAGCCGATTCTTGACCGTTACTGCCTCGACTGCCATCGCCCGGACTCCGAAACGGTCGCGAAAATGATCGCCGACGGCAAGCTCCCCGCCGACGTTCGCTCGACCGAAAAGCGCCCGCGTCAAACGTTCGGTTTCGACCGAATCCCCGATTTCCGCCCGACGGAGCCGAAACGCCTCTTGGTCGACGGCGGTTATATCGACGCCGCGTCGCGTTACTCCAACGCTTATTACCAACTGCGTCGTTTCACGACCGTTTCGACGAAGGAAAACCAAATGGCGACGCACCGACCTTACGAGTTTTACGCCGACGTCAGCGAAGTCGTTCGGCTCCTCGAAGCCGGGCACTTCGGCGTCGAACTCGACGAGGAATCTTGGGCGAAGCTGATCGCTTGGATCGACCTCGGCGCGCCGTATTACGGCAACTGGGGCGAAATCCGCAATTACGCGATTCCGGAACATGTCAAAAGCCAATGGTCGCGCCGCGAAGAGCTCCGCCGCCTTTACTCCGGGAACGTTCCGCGACTCGACGACGACCCGACCGTTCCGGTCAAGCCGGTCGAACCGGCGCAAGCGTCCGCCGAGTCGAAGCGCCGCCTCCGTTTTTCGCTTGAAAAAGTCGCCGACGCCGCCGAATCGACTTGGCGCCGCGACGGAGCTGACGAGCGCGCCCCGTTCTCGGTCGACCTCGGCGACGGCTTGACGCTCGAAATGGTTCCGATTCCCGGAACGAATTTCTTCGCGAGTCGTTTCGAAATAACGAACGAGCAGTTCCGCGCCTTCAATCCGTCGTTCGACGCCGGGCTCGAATACGGCGACTTCATCCAATTCAGCCCGGGCGAAATCGGTTGGCTTCTGTCGCGCAAAAAGCAGCCGGTCGCGCGAACGACTTGGAACGACGCCGCCGAATTTTGCGCTTGGTTGAGCGAAAAGACCGGGCGCAAGTTCCGCCTTCCGACCGCGTCCGAATGGCGTTTCGCGGCGTCCGGCGGCGACTCGACGGCGAAAAACTGGTTCGGCGACGCCGCCGATTACGCGCCGTTCGAGAACTTCGCCGACTCGACGTTCGCGAAGATCGACCCGTTCTCTTGGGCCGGTCGCGTCGACAACCTGCCCGCTTGGCGTCCGGCCGACTGGAACGTCGACGACCGCAGTCGCGTTTCGGCGCCGGTCGGTTCGTACTCGGCGAACCCGTTCGGCCTGTTCGACGTTCAAGGGAACGTCGCCGAGTGGACGTCGTCGGAAGTCGTTCAACGCCGCGAAGTCGTCGACGAAACCGGCGCGGTCGTCGCAAGTTCGGAAACGCCGAAAAAGGTCGTTTGCGGCGGTTCTTGGCGCCTCGAAGCGCGCAAAGGAACGCTCGACGCCGAACGTTACTTCCCGGCCCGTTTCAACCTCCGCGACGTCGGCTTCCGCGTCATTTGCGTCGACTAAGCGTCGCCGTCAAGCCTTCAAAAGTTCGCGCGAACCCGACGTTCAAACCGCAATTGAGCGCGCCCGCAAGCGAACGAAGGGAGCGAAGAAAACGAGTTCGCGCGGAAGCGCGGGCCCGGAGCGCCCGGCGGCGCCCCGGCCCGCTTCAACCTCCGCGACGTCGGCTTCCGCGTTATTTGCGTCGACTGATTCGCGAATCGACGCAACAAAATTGAGCGGGCCCGCAAGCGACCGAAGAGAGCGAAGAAAGCGAACTCGCGCGGAAGCGCGGGTAAAACCGCCTTCGGCGGGCCCGGCGGCGCCGCGGTTCGTTCGATTCGGCGAAACGCGTTTTTCTCTTTTCCCTTTCGCGCCTCCTCGTTCCCCGTTTAAAGGAGGCGCGTTTATCCGCTTGACAAAAAACGATTTTCGCGCTATAAATATTAACGTTTAGTTTACTTTGCCTTGCGGAGGTTCTTATGGATGCGTCGGAAGAACGCGATAATACCGTTAAAATCAATAAATCCGAATCGAAATCTCGCTTTTTCGGCGGCGTTTCCGCGTTCGCTCATTCGGTCGGCGGCTCGATGAAAAGCGCCGCGAACGCCGTCGGGAGCGCGACGTCTTCCGCCGCTTCAGCCGTCGCGTCGACGACCGTTTCCGCCGCGAACGCCGTTGGAAGCGCGACGTCTTCCGCCGCTTCCGCCGTCGTCGAGGGCGCGAAAAGTCTCGTTCCGGAGAAGAAACCGGAAACCGCGCTCGTCTTTTATCGCGGCGATTTTCTTATTTTTGAAGACCGAATCGAAAAACACGGTCGCAAATATTACTTCAACGCGTTGAAAAACTTGACGATAGAAAAGCGCGTCCGCGAAACGTCGAACGTCGAAGTCGGTTCCCTTTTGGGTCGGGCGGCGATGGGCGCGTTGAACGGCGCGGCGAACGGCGGGCTCATCGGCGCGGTCGCGGGCGGCGTTTCCGGAGCGATCGACGGCGGCGACGCGAAAGAGTCGAAGCCGAAGGAAACGCGAACCGAGTATTTAATCGGCGCGCCGGAGCGTCCCGATCGCGACGAAACGATCTACTCGACCGACGACGCCGACGACGCGAACGAAACGTTGCGCGAAATCCTCGCCGCGCTTGCCGCCTCCGAAACAACCCCGGCGCTTTGGAAAAACGGTCGCAAAACCGACGCGGAAAATTTCCGCTTCGACTGATTTTCGCCTTCTCTTTACTCGGCGACGCTCGACAAAGACGCCGCCGTCATCTTTTGTTTTTAGCGTCTCGGAGGAATCAAAATGGCCGATAAAAAACTTTTCGGAAAAATCGCCGGAACCGCGTTCCAAGCCGTCGGAACCGCCGCGAACGTCGTCGGCGGCGCCGCCAATCTCGTCGGAACGACCGCGAGCGTCGCCGGGAAAGCGGTAAGCGCGGTCGGCAAGGCCGCGAACGCCGTCGGCGAAAAAATGAAAGACGACGCGCCGACCTCCGCCGAAACCGCGTCGCCCGACGCCGAAGAAGAGCTTGAAGTTACGACGCTTGCGCCGGAGCCTGACGACGAAGAAGAGGACGACCGCCCGCTCCCTAAAGAGCGACTCCAAGGTCAATATTTCGATTTTAAGGTTTACCAAACCTTCCTTCTTAAGAAAAAACGACGAATCGATTACCAAACGGCGCGGCGCGTTTGCTTGAAAACGAACGTTCCCGTTAAGCTGTCGTACTGCCAACGCGCGCTCGACCGCGCTCGTCCGACGGCGAACCGCGTGGGCGACGCCGATTTAGTCGGTCAAGTGGACGGGTTGTCCGGCCTTGCCGGAGGTTACGCGATTTCGTTGGCGATCGGCGCCGTCGCGGCGCTCGACGGCGCGCCCGAGTCGCACTTTCAAATCTGGATCGAAACGGATAAACGCCCGGAAGGGGTTTTGCTCTGCTCGACCAGACACAAAGCGGACGTCGACGGAATTTTAAAAACGTTCCTTAAAGCGCTTGAAAAGTTCGGCGCGCACCCGGAAATAACGCTCGACGGTCAGCCGCTCGAACTCCGCAAAATCACCCGCGCAAGTTTTTAAAATATTCGTTACCCGTGTCTATTCCGTGTCTATTTTTTAAGGAAAACGGGGCGTTTTTCGCGTTTTTGCGCTTTTCGGAAAAGCGGCGAAAAATCGCGTTTCGCCCGCGTTTTTGCGGAGTTTAAACTCAACTCAACAAAATCGCGTTTTCGCCCTGTTTTTTTAACCAATGCACGCGAAAGCAAGAAAATGGAAGACGCGCCCTCGGTTCCTCTAAGAGCGCGTCTTCCGGCTTTTTAAATTCAACGCGTTAGAACTTTAGCGTTAGCGGTTCAACGTTTTATCTCTCAAAATTCAAACGTTTTCGATTTCTTCTCGAGTCGGCAAGGACGGTTGCGCGCCGAACTTTTGGACGCTCAGCGACGCCGCCTTCGAGGCGAACGCGACCGCGTCGGTCAACGCTTGTCCCTCCGCCAACGCGACCGCCAACGCCCCGGAGTAAGAGTCGCCCGCCGCCGTCGCGTCGACCGCGTCGACGCGAAGCGCAGGAACCTTTTCGCGAACGCCGTCCGACGTCGCGACGAAAGAACCCGACGCCCCGAGCGTTACGATCGCCGTCGAAACGCCGAGTTCGAGCAGTTTTTCCGCCGCCGCTCGCGCCGTCGCGTCGTCGACGACTTCGATTCCGGTCAAACGCGTCGCCTCCGATTCGTTCGGTTTAATAACCGCGACGTTTTTCAAGAGTTCCGCCGGAAGCGGTTCGCTCGGCGCCGGGGCCGGGTCGAGAAGGAGCGGAACTCCCGCTTCCGCCGCGATCTCCGCGACGCGAAGAACCGTTTCAAGGGGCGTTTCCAACTGAACGACGACGCCTTGCGCCGACCGGATAACGTCCGCCGCCGCGTCGACGTCCGCCGGAGAAAGCGCGAAGTTGGCGCCCGACGCGACCGAAATTAAGTTCTCCCCTTGCGCGTCGACCAAAATCAACGCGACGCCGGTCGCCAACTTCTCGTCGCGCCGAATCCAAGAAACGTCGATTCCCTCGCGCTCGTACCCTTCGACCGCGCTCGCGCCGAACACGTCGTTCCCGACCCGAGCGATAAAAACGACGTCGCCCCCGGCGCGGGCCGCCGCGACCGCTTGGTTCGCGCCCTTCCCGCCCGGAACCATCGCAAACGTTCCGCCGACGACCGTTTCGCCCGGCGCCGGTATCCGCTCCGATTTGACGACCATATCCGCGTTCGAACTCCCGACGACGACAATCTTCGGTTTCCCCATTTTCACTCTCCTTCGGTCGTTGCCCGTTTTAACGATTTTGCGCCGCCCGCCCGTTTTAACGCAAGCCGTCGCGAAACCGTCCTTTTCGTTGAATCGAAGCGTCGTTTTCTCCGCGTTTCCCGTCGACGACGCGACGGCGAGAAACAGTCTTCTCCGTTGTCGTTCTTCGTCCGTTAATAATTCGGCGTCGGCGGGCGGAACTCCGCGACGTCGATCGAGCGGAACCACTCGACCGTCTTGCGCAACCCCTCCTCGATTTGCACTTTAGGTTCCCAACCGAGTTTCTCTTTCGCCAACGAAATATCCGGACGGCGGCGGCAAGGATCGTCGACCGGCAGTTCCTTAAAAACGAACTTCGGCTCTTTCCCAAGCGTTTTCCAGACGAGTTCGCCGAGTTCGCGGATAGTGAACTCGTTCGGATTCCCGAGATTCACCGGCCCGACGAATCCGGTTTCGTCCTCCATTAGACGAATCAGCCCGTCGAGCAAGTCGTCGTAATAACAGAACGACCGCGTTTGCGACCCGTCGCCAAAAATGGTGATCGGCTCGTCGGTCAGCGCCTGCCGAATAAAATTCGAAACGACGCGCCCGTCGTAAGGATGCATTTTCGGCCCGTACGTGTTGAAAATCCGCGCGACGCAAATTTTCGTTCCGTACATCCGAAATTCGTCCATAAAGAGCGACTCGGCGGCGCGTTTCCCTTCGTCGTAACAGGAACGCGGCCCGATCGGGTTGACGGCGCCGCGGTAATCCTCTCGCTGCGGGTGAACTTCCGGGTCGCCGTAAACTTCGCTCGTCGACGCTTGCAGAATCTTCGCTCGACAGTTGCGCGCCAACTCCAACAAATTGATCGCGCCGAGCAACGACGTTTTCATCGTCTTGAGCGGGTTGTACTGATAGTGTCCCGGCGCCGCGGGACACGCTAGATTGTAAATCTCGTCGACTTCCAACGTCAACGGCAACGTTACGTCGTGCCGAATCAACTCGAAATTCGGCCGCCCGATCAAATGCGCGACGTTCGCCTTTTGACTCGTAAAAAAGTTGTCGACGCAAATGACGTCGTGTCGCCGTTCGACCAGTTTTTCGCAAAGATGCGAACCGAGAAACCCGGCGCCCCCCGCGACCAAAATACGCTTAATCTTTGCCATTGCGTTCCTTATTCAACGCCCGCGCGACTCGTCGCGTCGTCGCGGGCGAAAAAACGTCGAAGCGCGCACCGCTTTCCCAACGAACCGTCGCGCTTCGTTGAACGCCGTTTCCGACGTTCGCGTTTAAAAGAAAAGAGGGCCGTCGGGCCCCCTTCGCTTCGTCGACGGATTTTTAACCGTCGACGGGGCCGCTAGTTAGCGACCGTTAGTTTCTCCGGGCGACGCGAGCCGAACGTCGTTTCCTCCGCTCGACTCGGCGTCGATTTTTCCCGAAAGCTCGCTTCGGCTCAGTCGCCGAAGAGTTCGCTCAAAAACGCGTCGTCGAACGCGGTTTCGTTCGTCGCGTTTTCGACCGCGAAGTCGACGTCGACCGTTTCGAACTCGTCCGCGCCAAATTCGGCGAACGCGGCGCCGAGCGCTTCGAAGACGACGGCGCGTTCGACGCGAGTCGTCGGAGCGGCGACGAGAGCGACGCCGGCTTCGACGTTCGACTCGACCGCGAGCGATTCGGCGATTTCGTTCCAAGCGACCGTTTCGTCGGCGAGGAGCGCGGCGCTAACCGCGATCTCTTCCGCTTGCGGCGCGACGTTGGCGACGGCGACCGGCGCGAGAGCCGAGAAGACGTTCGTCGTTTCGACGGTCAAGGCGTCGAGAACCGCGCTCGAAGCGACGGACGCTTCGAAGACGCCGAGTTCGTACCCGACTTCGTCGTTGTTGACGAAGAGCTTCATTTCGTAATCGCCGGACGCGGCGTAAACGTGTCGGAAAACGCCTTGCGTCGCGAGTTCGTTGACGACCGTTTCGGTTCCGTCGCCCCAAACGACTCGCCAGTAAGCGACCGGCGAGAAGTTGGAATCGACCGTCAACGTAACGAGCGCGCCTTCGCCGGCCGTCGCGACGTTGAACGCCTTCGGCGGTTCCGCGACGACGTAAGTTTCGACTTCGGACCAATCGGACCCGTTCTTTTCAGCGGCGCCGACCGCGCGAATGCGAACTTGAACGACGTCGCCGACGTTGAAGTCGCCTTCGATCGTCCCGTGTTCGCCGGTCAAGGCGTTCGTTTCGATCCAAGCGCCGTCGCCGACGCGGTACGAAACGACGTATTCCTTCGCCGGGTCGCCGGTCGTCCAGAAGACTTCCAACGCGGAGCCGGATTCGTTCGAAACGGACGCGATCGTCGGAGCGGCGTAGCTTTCCGCGGCCGGATTGACGACGACGAACCGCGCCGTTCCTTCGACGCTCTTGCCGCCTTGGTCGGTCGAACGAACGACGAGTTCGTACGATCCGGCCGGGACGTTTTGCGTCGCGACGATCTTGTCGCCGTCGAGCGCGAAGTAGTCGGACGCGCCGAGGAGTTCGTACTCGTAAACGTCTTCGTCGCCGTTCGCGTCTTCGGTCGTCAAGGTCGCGACAACCGCTCCGGCGACCAACGTTTCGGTCGTCAATTCGCCGTTGAATTCGACGACGACGCCGGTCGGAGCGACGTTGCCTTGTTCTTCGTAAGCGCCCATGTCGATCGCCTTGCCGACGACGCGCTTATCGCCCGCCAAGTCGGTCGTCAACTTGACGCCGTTCGCGTCGACCGCGAGTTTTTCGGCGCCCGCGTCGATCGCCGGCGAACCGACGGCCAACTCGAGGTTCCAAGCCTTCCAAGCGTTCGCCGTCCAGGAACCGGCGGTCGGAGCCGCGAAGTCGACGAAGTTCGGATCGGCGTTCGCAACGACGCCGACGCCGGAAATCTTCGCGTTCGAAGCGCCGACGAGCGAGTAACGAACGTCCGCTTTCGCCGAACCGGCCAAGTAAACGTCGGCGGCGTTCTTCGCGACGTTCCCCGCGACGATCGTGTTGACGACGTTCAAAACGTCGTTCGCCCAAACGCCGCCGCCCGCGTCGGTCGCGACGTTGCCCGCGACGGTGCAGTTCGTCAACGTCGTTTCCGGCGCGACTTGCGAACCGGAAGCGTTGGCCAACGCCAAGACGCCGGCGCCGGTTTCGGCGCGGTTGCCGACGATAGCGGTTCCGACGAGCGTCGCCGCCGCGAAGTTGCCGAGGCCGCCGCCGCTGTAGGTCGCTTCGTTGCCGGCGATCGTCGAATTTTCGACGTAAAGTTCGCCGCGGTTGTAAACGCCGCCGTAGTACAGCGCGACGTTGTTCGCGATCGTCGAGTTGTAGACGCGCATAACGCCGAGGTTGTACAAACCGCCGCCGTAAGCCGCGACGTTGCCGGTGATCGTCGCGTCGCGGAGGACCACTTCGCCCGCGTTCCAAACGGCGCCGCCGGAGTAGTCCGGTCGGTCGTTGTCTTCGCGCAGCCAATCCCGCGCGTTCGCCGAGGAGTTCGTGATCGTCAAGGAGACGAGCGAAACCTTCGCGCCTTCGTTAATCTCGATAGCCGACGCGGCGTCGACAAAGCGGCAAGCGTCGAGGACGACGCCGCCGACCGCGGACGCGTCGAGCGTAATCGACGAATCGAGTTCCAACGTCGAGTTGAGGTAGATCGTCGCCAAACCTTCGGCGAAGGAGACGGTCGATTCGCCGAGTTGCGCGGCGTATTCGATCGCTTCGCGGAGCGAAATCTTGTCGTCGGTAACGTCGACGACGTCGAGATCGGTCGTAACGACGGTCGACGGTTCCTCGAACTGGAATTCGTAGGCGCCCATGTCGACGTTCGCCACCTTCGTCGCGACGCGGTCGCCGTCGGCGAGGTCGGTCGTCAGGGTCGTCGAACCGGTCGCGTCCTTAGCGTAAGCGTTGTTCCCGGCGTCGACGGCGATCGAGTCGTACACGAGACGCAGGTCGAGCGCGGCGCCGTTGGCGAGCGTTCCGTCGCCGTAGAAGACCGGCGCGACGACGAAGCCCGGATCGACGTCGAGAAGCGAGTTCGTCGCGCTCGGTTTCGTTCCGATTCCTTCGGTCGACCCGACGAGCGAGTTCAGCAGTTTCGCGGAACCGTTCGAGTAAAGGTCGACGGCGGTCGTCGCGGAGTTCGCGGCGATAATCGTATTGTACGCGGTCAACGTTCCGAGGTTGCGAACGCCGCCGGCGGTCGTCGCGACGTTCGCGGCGATCGTGGCGTTGCGCAGCTCGAGGGTCGCGCCCTTGGCGTTCGCAATCGCGCCGCCTTCGTTTGCGACGTTTTGCGCGACGAGAGCGTTGGCGAGGCTCGCTTTACCGGCGAGGTTGTAAATCGCGCCGCCGAGGCCGTTCGCTTCGTTGGCGACAAATTCGCTCGTCGTCGCGTAGAACGTTCCGACGTTGGCGACCGCGCCGCCGTCCTTCGTCGCGACGTTGCCGTCGAACTTGGCGCCGGTCAGGGTCGCGGTTCCGGCGTTGTAAATCGCGCCGCCGGTCGCCGCGGAGTTCGCGGAGAACGTCGCGTCGGTCGCGAAGGTCGCGGTTCCGGCGTTGTAAATCGCGCCGCCTTCGGTCGCGGCGGAGTTCGCGGAGAACGAAACCGCGCCGGTCGCTTCGACGACGGACCCCTTGGCGTTGTAAATCGCGCCGCCGGTCGTCGCGGAGTTGCCGTTGAAAACGACGTCGCTCAACGAAACGGAGTAAGCGTCGGAGGTCGAAGCGCTTTCGCTGTTGTAAATCGCGCCGCCGGCGACCGCCGCTTCGTTGTTTTCAAACGAAACGCCGTTGAGCGTCAGTTCGCCGTAGTTGTCGATCGCGCCCGCGGAGGAAGTCGCTTTGTTGGAAGCGAAGGTCGCGCCGACGATCGTCGCGACGCCTTGGTAGTTGACGACCGCGCCGCCGTAAACGGCTTGGTTGCCGACGAAGGACGCGTCGTCGACGACGAGTTCGCCGCCGTCGTTGTAAATCGCGCCGCCTTGCGCCGTCGCGACGCCGTCGACGAACGAAACGCCCGCGAAGAGAGCCTCTCCGACGTTGTACAGGCCCGCGCCGTAAGCGGCGTTGGCGCCGGAAATCGCGACTTCTTCGCCGAAGAGGTTTCCGGCGTTGTAAATCGCGCCGCCGTTCGTCGCCGCCGCGCCGAGGATTTCGACGTTCGTCAGCGTCAGTTCGCCGCCGAGCGCGTTGTAAATCGCGCCGCCGTCTTCCGTCGCGGAGCTATTCTTGACGGAAACGTTCGTCAACGTCAGGTTCGCGGCGTTGTAAATCGCGCCGCCGAGGTTCGCCGAACCGTTTTCGAAGGTCAAACCGAAGACGGAGACCGTCCCGCGAGCGACCGTCGCGATTCGCGAGGCGTTCGCGCCGGAAACGACGACGTTCGCGTCCGTTCCGTCGATCGTCATCGAGCGGTCGATCGTCAGTTCGCTCGTCAGTTCGATCGTCTTGCCGTAAACCGACTCGGCGAAGGTGATCGCGGAACCGATCGCGTCGCCGCGCGTCGCGACCGCGCAACCGAGGTGTTCTTGCCAAACGAACGTCGTTCCGTCGGCCAACGCGTATTCGACGTTTTGCGCCAATTCGATCGTTTCTTCGCCGACCGCGACGGTAATCTTGCCGTCGGCGTAAGTCGCGACCGCGCCCGCCGGAATTCCGAGAGCGGCGTTTTCAGCCAAGACGAACGTTTCGCCTTCGGTCAAAACTTCGTTCAACTGCATCCCGACCGAACCGTCGGGGCCGACGTTGGCGATCGCTTCGCGGAGCGAGGTTTCGCCGTCGTACGGGTTAACGACGTCTTGCTCGGTCGTAACGACGAGGCTCGGACGTTCGCGAACCGCGAAGTTCGTTTCGAAGACGTTGTTCGTTTCGTCGAGTTCGACAACCGAGTCGGCGGCGTCGACCGTCAGCGTCAGTTTGTATTGACCGGCTTCGAAGGCCGCGCCAAGGTTCCAAAGTTCGACGAACGCTTCGCCGGACGCGAGCCAATCTTCGACGTTGAAGTAGCCGGACTCGTCGCCGAAGACGCGAGTAACGACCGTTTCGGTTCCGGCAACCGCGTTTCCGTCGGCGTCGAGGCGAACCGTCTTCAACTCGACCGCGAACGATTCGAAGCAATAGGCGTTCCCCGCGTTGCCGTAGCCGACCGCGAAGGAGACGTCCCAACCTTCGACGAAATCGCCCGTGTTGGAGAAGCCTTCGCCGCCGAAACCGGAGAGCGACAGGGTGAAGCCCGCGATCGGTTTTTCTTGTCCGTTAAGGAACGCCGAACCGTCTTCTTTGTAGAAGCCGAGGTCCGGAGCGGCGACCGTTTGGAATTCGAGCGCGCCCATGTCGACCGAGTAAATCGTTCCGTCTTTGTCGACGCCGATAATTCGGTCGGCGCCGAACGCGTCGGCGGTCAACGCGGAACCGTCGGTCGCCGTCGCGAACGCGTTCGAACCGGAGTTGAGCGCCGGGGAAACGACGGTCGGGCGACCTTCGGCGTCGAGGGCCGGGTCGACCGGGTTTTCGGTCGTTCCGTAGAACGAACGGGTTCCGGCGTCGAAGTTGAGCGTTCCGCCGCAGTCGTCCGCGACGCCGATCAAGCTCGCGTAAACGTTCGCGGTCGCGGAGCCGACGAGCGCGAGGTCGGTCGCGCCTTCGGTCGCTTCGTTCGTCGCGACGATCGAGTTTTTGAGGGTCAACGTCGCGTCGCCGACGTAAATCGCGCCGCCTTGTTCCGCGACGTTGGCGATCAACGTCGATTGCGTCGCTTCGATCGAGGCGTTCGGGCCCCAAGCGTAGAGCGCGCCGCCGAGCGTCCCGATATTTTCGGTAAAGATCGAGTTCGCGGCTTTCAGCGAGACCGCCGTCGCGACGGCGCCGCCGTATTGCGCTTTGTTCCCCTTGAAGACGCTCGAATCGACCGTCGCGGTTCCGTCTTGGACGTAAATCGCGCCGCCGTAGTACTCGGAAACGTTCCCTTCGAAGGTCGCGTTCTTGACCGCCAAGGAGCCGACCGAGTAGATCGCGCCGCCGTGGAAGGTCGAAACGTTGTTCGCGAAGGAGCCGCCGTCGACGGAAAGCGAACCGGCGTTGTAAATCGCGGCGCCGACGCCTTCGGTCAAAATCTTGTCGGCGAACGGTTCGTCCGCTTCGCTCGTCGCTTTCGTTCCGCTAATCGAAACGTCGACCAACGAGAGCGTTCCGTAGTTCGCGACGCCCGCGCCGATTTGCGCGACGGCGTTCTTGATCGACAACGAGGTCATCGTCGCGGTCGCGCCTTCGGCGACGACGAAGACGTTCGTCTTGTTCGCGCCGGAAACCGAAACGTTCGTTCGGTCGGACGCGTCGATCGTCAGGTCGCGGTCGACGGTAATCGCCGATTCGAGTTTAATCGTCGCTTTGTCGAGGTTCGCGGCGAACGTAACGTCCGTCCCGACTTGCGTCGAAACGTTCGCGGAACCGTCGCCGAGGAATTCGACGCGGCGACCGTTTTCGAGGTCGAGGACGCCCGTAACGATTTCGTCGACTTGCGTCATCGCGACCGTCGAACCGTTTTCGCAAACGAGCGTTTCGCCCGCGACGAACTCGACGACTTCGCCGGTCGGCAGGACGAACGCGGCGCCGACGAAGGTCGCCGCGACGCCGTCGATTTCAATCGCGGCGCCGTCGGTCAAGCGCGCGAACGAACCGTCTTCGAAGCGAACCGCGCCGTTTTGATAAACGCCCGCTTTGCCGTCGACGGTCAGCGTCGCGCCTTCGGCGAACGAAATCGCGTTCCCTTCGGCGTCGACCGCGGCGAGTTCGTAATAAGTCGCGAACGTTTCGCCGTAGTAGAACTCGGTTTGTTCGAAGTGTTCGAGCGCGATCATATCGCCGTTCGGCATAATAATCACGTCGATCGTCAGAACGTTCGGGTCGGAAACCGGTTGACCGCCGTTCATAATGTAATCGTAAGCCGATTCCGGCTTGACGACGTAGGTCGTTCCGTCGGCGGCCTCGAACGTCAGCGGATTTTCGCCGTCGTAGGTCGCGGTCGTTCCGTCCGGGTAGGCGACGACGCCGTTTTCGAACGTCATATAGCTCGTACCGAACGCGAACTTATCGCCGTCGCGCAACGTCGTTTGCGATTCGACGAGCGTCGCGACGTCGCGCGAAACCGTCGCGTTTCCATCCTTAACGACGACGTGAGTCAAATCGTCGAGAACGTATTCCGCGCCGTCGCCGATCATAATCGTCGACGAATACCAGTAGGAACCGGCGTAAACTTCGACCGCTTCGCGGAGCGAAATCAAATCGTCGGTCGGGTCGACGACGTCTTTGTCGGTCGTAACGACCGTCGACGGGGCTTCGCGGACTTCGAACGCGGTCGTGTAAACGTTGTCGTTCGCCGCTTCGGAACCGTCTTCTTCGCCGCGTTCGACGATTTCGTCGTTAACGTCGAGCGAAATCGACAGCGAGTAATTACCGACCGGCAGGACGCCGAGGTTTTGGCGCGCGTAGGAAACGAGTTCGTCCGCGTCGAGCCAATCGCCCGTCGACAGCCAATCGAAGTAATCCGATTCCGGTTGGTAACGGTATTCGAACGTTTGCGAAATCGTATCGCCGTTCGCGGCGACGCCTTCGACGACGAAGGAGACCGAGAACTTGTCGATCACCATTCCGGAGCCGATTTCGGCAAGCGTCGAGGCCGCGTTCAGGAACGAGAAGTCGAGGACGACGTCTTCGCCGAAGATATAGTAGTCCTTCTTCTCGCCGTCGACCGTCGCGTACCAGAAGTTCACCGGGTTTTCGGCGAACGTCAGGTTCGGCGCGGCGACCGTTTGGTATTCGAACGCGCCCATATCGATCGCGTAAACTTCGCCGTCGACCGTCAAACCGACGTAGCGCGACGCGCCCGCCAAGTCGACGTCGGAAGCGCCCGCCAAGGCGTTCGAACCGGCGTTGATCGCCGGCGAGGTCGCCTTCAACGAGTAGTCGTCGTTGAATTGCGGATCGACGCCGAGAAGCGAGCGATATTCTTCGACGAGAACGAGTTCGCCCGCGCCGACTTCGACGTTTTGCAACAGCGAGTTGCGGAGCGTAACCGTTCCTTCGGTCGCGACGTAAACATCGACGCCTTCGCCGGTTTCGCCGGTCGCTTTGTTGCCGGCGACGATCGTGTTGTCGAGCGTCGCGGATTCGCCGACGTAGAGAGCGCCGCCGTTCGCCGCGGAGTTCCCGGCGACCGTCGCGCTAACGAGCGTCAACGCGTTCGCGTAAACCGCGCCGCCGGAAACGCCCGCGACGTTGTCGGTCAAGAGCGCGCCGTCTTTCAAGGCGACGGTCGAGGCGTAAATCGCGCCGCCGGAGCCTTGCGCCGAGTTGCCGGTCAATTTCGCGAGACCGTCGACGGTCAGCGTTTCGACGTTGAACGCGCCGCCGTCGTTCGCCGCTTTGTTGCCCTTCGCGGTCAGCGAGCCGCCGATTTCGACCGCGCCCGCGTAAACCGCGCCGCCGGAAGCGAGCAAGACGGTTTCTTCGACCGTCGTTTCGGTCGTCGCGTCGCCTTCGACCGGGGTCGTAACGACCGTCGTTTCGACGACGACCGAACCGGCGTTCGCGGCGTTGTTTTCGAACGTCGCGTTTCCGGCGAAGGTCGCGTTTTCGGCGTAAATCGCGCCGCCGCGACCGTTGGACGAGTTGCCGGTCAAGATCGCGTCGCCGCCGACCGAGAGGTCGCCCTTCGGCGCGGCGATCGCGCCGCCGAAGCCGTCGGTAATCGTCGTTTTGACCGTCGTAACGACCGTCGTTCCGTCTTCGAGCGTTTCGGTTTCCGTCGTTTCGGTTTCCAAAACTTGCGCGCCCGCTTTGTTGTCGGAAGCGGTCAACGCGCCGACGATAGCGACGTCGCCGTCCTTCGCGTAAATCGCGCCGCCGGAGAACTTGGCTTCGTTGCCGGAAGCGGTCGCGTCGCCGCCGATTTCGACCGCGCCGCCGACCGCGACCGCGCCGCCGAAGCCGCCCGACGTATTGTCGGAAGCGGTCAACGCGCCGACGATTTCGAGCGAACCGTTCGCGGAGATCGCGCCGCCCGCTTCGCCCGCCGAGTTGCCGGTCAAGGTCGCGGAACCGCCGAGCGCGACGTCGCCGAGAGCGACGACCGCGCCGCCCGCCGCTTGCGCCGCGTTGTTGGCGAAGGTCGCGTCGCCGCCGATTTCGACGGAACCGTCCGCCGCGATCGCGCCGCCGGAGAGCCCCGCCGCGTTGTTTTCGGCTTTCGCCGCGCCGACGATAACGACGTTTTCAAGCGCCGCGATCGCGCCGCCGGAGCCCGCCGCCGTATTGCCGGACAAGGTCGCGTCGCCGCCGACCGAAACGCTCGCGCCGGAGACGATAACGCCGCCCGCGGTTCCGGTCGCTTCGTTGTTCGTCGCGGTAAGAGCGCCGCCGATAGCGACGTCGCCGTTCGCGGAGATCGCGCCGCCGTTGGCCGCTTTGTTGTCGTTCGCGGTCAACGCGCCGCCGATTTCGACGTTTTGCGTCGCCGCGATCGCGCCGCCCGCGCCCGCCGCCGTATTGCCGGTCAGCGTCGCGTCGAGTTCGACCGAAACGCCCGCGCCGGAGAGGATCGCGCCGCCGACCGTCGCCGCGTTGTTCGTCGCGGTCAAGGAACCGCCGAGCGTAACCGCGCCGTTCGCCGCGAGAGCGCCGCCGACTTGCGCCGCTTCGTTGCCGGTCAAGATCGCGTCGCCGCCGACCGTCAAGGAACCGACCGCGGAGATCGCGCCGCCGGAACCGGTCGCCTTGTTGTTTTCAGCCGTCAAAGCGCCGTCGATTTGGACGTCGGCTCGCGAAAGAATCGCGCCGCCGTTCGCGCCTTCGTTTCCGGTCAAAGTCGCGTCGCCGCCGACGGTAAGCGAGCCGTTGGCGTAAATCGCGCCGCCGTTTTCGGTCGATTTGTTGTTCGTCGCCGTCAACGCGCCGCCGATAGCGACGCCTTCGGTCTTCGAAATCAACGCGCCGCCGTCTTTACCGGCTTCGTTTCCGGTCAAGGTCGCGTCGCCGCCGACGGTAATCGCGTCGTTGGCGAAGACCGCGCCGCCGTAACCCGCCGCCTTATTGTTTTCGGCGGTCAAGGCTCCGACGACGTCGAACGCGCCGTTCGCCGCGATCGCGCCGCCGTGTCCGACCGTCGCGATCAGCGTTTCGCTCGTCGTTTCAGTCGTCGCTTCGCCTTCGACCGGGGTCGTAACGACCGTCGTTTCGGTAGTCGTCGTCGCGTCTTTCGCTTCGTTGTTCGCAAGGGTCGCGGAACCGCCGAACGAGACTACGCCGCCCGCGTAAACCGCGCCGCCGTAACCCGCCGAGGAGTTGCCGGTAATCGTCGCGTCGCCGCCGACCGAAACGTCGCCGTTCGGCGCGGCGATAGCGCCGCCGAAGCCGTCGGTCGCGAACGTCTTGACCGTCGTTTCGACGACCGTTCCGTCTTCGAGCGTCGTCGTTTCGACCGTCGAGCCGATTTCGACGGTTTGCGCGCCCGCTTTGTTGTCCGAAGCGTTCAGGACGCCGGCAATTTCGACCGCGCCGTCCTTCGCGTAAATCGCGCCGCCGGAGAACGCCGCTTCGTTGCCGGTCAGCGTCGCGTCCGCGCCGACCGTAACGTCGCCGCCGACCGCGACCGCGCCGCCGAAACCGTCCGCCGTATTGTCGGAAGCGGTCAACGCGCCGACGATTTCGAGCGAACCGTTCGTCGAAATCGCGCCGCCCGCCGCGCCCGCTTCGTTGCCGGTCAAGATCGCGGAAGCGCCGAGCGAGACGGAACCGAGCGCGACGACCGCGCCGCCGGATTCGCCCGCCGCGTTGTTCGCGAAGGTCGCGTCGCCGCCGACGGAGAGGGAACCGTCGGTCGCGATAGCGCCGCCGGAGAGCGCCGCCGAGTTGTTTTCGAGCGTCGCCGCGCCGGTAATAACGACGTCTTGGACCGCCGCGATCGCGCCGCCGGAGCCTTGCGCCGAGTTGCCGGTCAAGGTCGCGCCGCCGCCGACGGAGACGCCCGCGTTCGTCGCGATAACGCCGCCCGCGAGGGTCGTCGCGGCGTTGTTCGTCGCGGTCAAGGAACCGCCGATTTCAACCGCGCCGGTCGCGTAAATCGCGCCGCCGGTCGCCGCCGAGTTGTCGGAAGCGGTCAAGGAACCGTCGATAGCGACGGTTTGAGCCGCGATCGCGCCGCCCGCGCCGCCCGCGGTATTGCCGGTCAAGGTCGCGTCGCCGACGACCGAGAGGCCCGAACCCGCGAGAATCGCGCCGCCGGAACCGACCGCTTTGTTGTTCGTCGCGGTCAAGGAACCGCCGAACGCAACCGCGCCGTTCGCCGCGACCGCGCCGCCGGAAGCGCCCGCTTCGTTGCCGACGAAGGTAGCGTCGCCGCCGACCGTCAAGGAGCCAACCGCGGCGACAACGGCGCCGGAAGCGGTCGCTTTGTTGCTTTCCGCCGTCAACGCGCCGCCGATTTCAACGTCGCCGAGCGACAGAATCGCGCCGGTCGTCGATTCGTTGCTCGTCAGCGTCGCGTCGCCGACGACGTCGACCGTCGAACCGGAGATAATCGCGCCTTCCGTCGCCTTATTGCTCGTCGCGGCGAGAGCGCCGCCGAATTCAACCGCGTCCGTCGCGAGAACCGCGCCCGTCGTCGATTCGTTGCTCGTCAGCGTCGCGTCGCCGACGACGTCGACCGTCGAACCGGAAATAATCGCGCCTTCCGTCGCCTTATTGCCCGTCGCGGCGAGGGTCGCGCCGAACGTAATCGCGTCGGTCGCCGTCAAAACGCCCGTCGTCGATTCGTTGCTTTCGAGCGTCGCCGCCCCGACGACGTTGATCGTCGAGCCGGAAACGACCGAACCGGCCGTCGCTTTGTTGCTCGTCGCGGTAAGCGCGCCGCCGAATTCGACCGCGTCGGTCGCGAGAATCGCGCCCGTCGTCGATTCGTTGCTCATCAGCGTCGCGTCGCCGACGACGTCGACCGTCGAACCGGAAATAATCGCGCCTTCCGTCGCCTTATTGCCCGTCGCGGC
>JAZNJF010000509.1:0-10034 GCA_045577885.1 Thermoguttaceae bacterium
ATGTACGTAACGCTTGAACCGTGTTCGCATTTCGGAAAGACGCCGCCCTGTTGCGACGCGGTGATCGCCGCCGGAATTCGACGCGTCGTCGTCGCGACTCGCGACCCGTTTCCGAAGGTCGACGGTTCCGGAATCGAGAAGCTCGAAGCGGCCGGAATCGAAGTGAAAGTCGGCGTTTTGGAGACTAAAGCGCGCGAGTTAAACGCCCCTTATTGGACGCGCTTAACGAAGAAACGACCTTGGATTATCGGGAAATGGGCGATGACTCTCGACGGGAAAATCGCGACGCGCGTCGGGTCGAGTTATTGGATTTCGTCCGAAGAGTCCCGGGCGCTCGTTCATCGAACGCGCTCGCGGGTCGACGCGATTTTGATCGGAAGCCGCACCGCGATGGAAGACGACCCGAAGTTGACCGTTCGTTTGCCGGAGGGGGAAACGCCGCTCCGAACGCCGACGCGCGTCGTTTTCGACTCCGGCGGGACGCTGTCGGCGTTCTCGGAACTTGCGTTGACGGCGCGCGACGTGCCGCTGCTGCTCGTTTTCGGACCGGAAGCGCCGGCGGAAAAGAAAACGTTTTGGGAGTCGAAGGGCGCCGAAGTTCTCGTTATCGACGCGCCGACTCGCGAACAGCGGTTAATTTTGCTAATGGAGGAGTTGGCCGAACGCGGAATGACGAACGTGTTGGTCGAGGGGGGCGGCGAATTGCTCGGGCGACTCTTCGACTTGGAGATGATCGACGAGGTTAAAGTCTTTGTCGCGCCGAAAATTGTCGGCGGGAAGGAGGCGGTCGTTCCGGTCGGCGGCGTCGGGCGCGAGTTGATGCGCAAGGCGGCGACCCTGAAGAATCGAAAGACGGAAATCGTCGGGCCCGATATGCTGATTAGCGGCGTTATCGTTTATTAACGACGGAGAAACGCGTTAAAACCAAACCGCCGAGTCGCTCCGAAAAGAGGCGATTCGGCGGTTTTTTGTTGAATAAAGCGCTGAAATAGGTAAAAAGCGTCGACCTTGACGACGAGAAGCAGAGGAGAGAAACGCCGCTTATTGTCGGGCGAACGCGGCGTCGAGGTCGGCTAAAATGTCGTCGATCGACTCGATTCCGACGGAGAGACGGATCAATTCCGGCGCGACTCCGGCTTGGCGCAGGTCTTCGTCGCTCAACTGCGAATGAGTCGCGCTCGCCGGATGGATAATCAAACTCTTGGCGTCGCCGACGTTTGCGACGAGGCTGAACAACTCGACCGAGTCGACGAAACGTCGAGCCGCCGCCGCTCCGCCCGGAACGCCGAACGCGACGACGCCTCCGGCTCCGTTCGGGAGATATTTTTGCGCGAGTTCGCCGCCGTTAAGACCGGGATATTTTACCCAACTTACTTCCGAGCGCGAGTCAAGGAAGCGAGCGACCGCCAACGCGTTTTGACAATGACGTTCGACGCGAAGCGCAAGCGTTTCGACGCCGAGTAAAAACGTCCAAGCGGCGTCCGGCGCGAGCGTCGGACCTTGGTTGCGGAGCCCGACCGTTCGCAAACGAACCGAAAACGCCGCCGAGTTGAGGTCGCCGAGATCGGTCGCGAAACGAAGACCGCCGTATCCGGAGTCCGGTTCGTTGTACAACTTGAATTTCGGGTCGCTCCAATCGAACTTGCCGGCGTCGATCGCGATTCCGCCGATTCCGGCGCCGTGTCCGCCGATCCATTTCGAAAGAGAGTGAATAACGACGTCGGCGCCGTGTTCGATCGGACGCAAAAGCGTCGGCGGAGTGAAGGTCGCGTCGACGATAAACGGGACGTTGTAACGATTTGCAAGCTCCGCGTAACGGTCGAGATCGGCGACGTCGAGGCCGGGGTTGCCGATCGTTTCAACGTAAAGGGCGCGCGTCCGTTCGTCGAGAGCCGCTTCGACCGCCGCGAAGTCGTTGACGGGGGTGAAGCGAACGTCGATCCCTTGCGAGCGAAGAATCGAGTCAAACTGGGTGAACGTGCCGCCGTAAAGGTTGTTTGCCGAGACGATATTATCGCCGACGGTCGCGATATTTGTTATCGTAAAATAAATCGCCGCCGTTCCGCTCGATAACGAGACCGCCGCGATTCCGCCGTCGAGCGCCGCGAGCCGTCGTTCGAGAACGTCGTTCGTCGGATTCGTTAAACGAGCGTAAATGTTGCCGCTTTCTTTCAGCGCGAAAAGATCGGCGGCGTGTCGCGCGTCGCGGAAGTTATACGCCGTCGTTCGATAAACCGGAAGGGCGCGAGCTAACGTCGTCGGATCGGGCGTTTGTCCGGCGTGCAACGCTAGCGTTTCGGGACGAAATTGTCGATTTTGTCGATTTTGAGGCGTTGGCATTGCCGACTTCTCCTTTTAAGTAATAGGCGACGCTTTAATCTCTATTAGATTGGTTGTGATTGATTCTAATTCGGTTTTTCGTCTCGTCAAGAGTTTTTTTCTTAAAAAAAGGCGGAAAGTCGCCTAATATAGTAAGGATAATGCAAGAGAATTTTCGGGTTGAGAAAATTGAGTAAATAAAAGGGAAGAAGCGAACAGGGCAAGAGAGGTAAAAAGAGCCGGTCGCGGCGGATTTGAGGGGAAGAAAAAGGGGGCGTTTCGGCAAAATCGAGCGGAAACGCCCCCCTTCGATAAAACGAAAAGATCGAAACGATAAGACCTAAAAGATAAGGGCGAAAAGGTTTTGCGGGAACGACGCTTTATTTGCGTCCGGTCGCCAACTTGCTAATTTGCTTAAACTCCGGCGTTCCGGCGACTTGCGTTAACTCGAAAAGGAGCGATTCGGCGGTCGTCGGAATAACGCCCGCTTGAACGGCGCGCTCGAACGCAATTTGAGCGTCGAACGGATTGCGCGACGCGACGCAGTCGGCGACCCAATAAACGTTTTTGCCGAGTTCGAGCAAGTCGAGCGCGGTTTGAAGAACGCAAATATGCGCTTCGATTCCGGCAAGAATAACGTTCGGACGCGGATCGGCGGCGAAGGCGGCGCGAATTTCGTCGGTCGCCAAGCAGCTAAAGGTCGTTTTGTCGAAAACTGTCACATTTTTCATCGCTTCGTTAATTTCCGGAAGCGTTTCGCCGAGACCTTTGGGATATTGGCGCGTCGAAACAACCGGAACGTCGAAGACGGCAAGACCGTCGAGCAAAAAGCGGCAACGTTCGAGAAGAGGTTCCGGATCGGAGATCGCGGGAACAATTTTCGCTTGCAAGTCGATAATTAGCGCGGTTGTGTTTTGGGGAGTCGCTTTCATTGATCTTTTGAAACGTAATTCGAACGTTTTGTTTGTTGCTGTTTAAAAACTGAAACGGGATTTTTTGATTTTTGAAGATTTTAATAATTGAACAATGTTGAATTTTGGGGCTTTTAGCTGTTTTGGGAGTTATTTAAATAGCGGCGCGTCAAAAACCGGCGTTCGTTCGGTAATCGAAAGTTCCTCCGGCTTGCTCGACCCGCCGCGACGATATTCGAGGAATTGAAGCCAACGTTCGGCGTCAAGCCCGTATTTTTCGCCGGTTATTTCGCCCAACGTTCGCATCGACGCGTCTTGAAGCGCGCCGTCGTCGAGTTTTTCGCCGGTTAATCCAAGTTCCAGCGTGTCAAAAATCAACGGCGAGTCGCTTTCTTGAAAATACGCTAAATTGCGCAAAATGGCGACGCGCAAGTCTTTTCGGCGCTTATTTTCTTCCTCCGAACCCGCGGCGATAGAGAAAGGAAGACGGCGATATTTGTCGGCGAGAAGTTCGGCGGCCAAACGGCGACTCTCCGGGGAACCGCCTTTAACGTCGAGCGCGTAAACGCCGAGTCCGTCGGCGGCGGAAACGGCGATATTTAGCTCGTTATCTTCGAGCGCGACGCGAAAAATATTTTCGGCGACCGGATTAGGGTAATTGCGCGAAATTTTGGCCAACGCCTCGATCGCGGAACGGCGAACGTTCGGGCTTGTCGACTTCTCGAACTCTTGCGAAATTTGCAAAAGGAGAACGTCTTTTTCCTCGGCGGGGGCCTTCGCGCCTTTTTTTCCTTTTTCCTCGATCAATTTGATTCGCTCCCAAGGACGCAACACGCCGGGAATTTGGTCGCTGCGTCGCGCCGCGCCGGGAAAATGGAGCAAAATTTTGTTGTCGGTCGAATAAAAAGGCGTCGCGCACCCGCCGACGAGCCCGAAAACGGAACCGCCGAGCAAAGCGGTCGCGACCAAAAAGTTCGAACGTTGCGTTTTGCCGAAAAGCGCGTCGAGGATTTGCATAAAACGTTAAACCGGGAAATTTGCGCAAAGGTTGCCGTCGAAAACGCGCCTTCGAAGAGGCTCCGAACGCTTCCGATTAAACGCATCGTAACGAATTTTCCGGGCAAGCGCAAGAGGTCTTTCGAGCGACGGCGGAAAATTCGCGGTAAATTTTAACGGTCGCGTAAAAAAACGGACCCTCCGCCGACTTGCGAGAAGAGCGGAGAGTCCGAAAAGTGCGAGAAGGCCTAAACGACCGCCGCTGGGAAAATCCGGAAAAAAACGCGGAACGAGCGACGTTAAAACGGGGAAAACGCGCCGACTTTGCCGGAAAATCGGGCTCAGTCGACTCCTTTCGGCGTCGCGTCGTCTTGCGGTTGGGGGAACGTCGACGGCGCTTGCGGACGCGGAAGAAACTCAAGGTCGGCGATTCGCGCGGAACCGTCCGCCGCCGTTTCGATCGTAACGCGAGCCCGAACGTCGCGCGTCGAGCGGTCAAGCGCTTGGGCTTCCTTCAACTCTTCCTCGAACTCCTGCGGAACGGTTGGGAACTCGTCGACGCCCGGGAATTTTACCGCCGCCCTTATCCGTCGCGACGTTCGCCGCCCGACGAGGAGAACTTCGTCCGAAGCAAGTGACGTCGGGCGCTTCGACGTTATCCGCGTCGCCCAAGCGGAGTCGGTTTCCGGGTCGCGGCGCAAGACGGCGTAAACCGTTCCCAAACCGCGACTTTCGTCGACGACCGGCGGAACGACGCCTAAAACCGCGTACTGTCGACCGGCGGGCCAAAGGGCCGGACAAGCGAAGGGATACTCGATCGAAAGATAAGAAGGGGCGCGGTCCCGACCGAACGGCTCGAACGCGTCGCGGTCGTAAGCGCGACAGACGGCCGCTTCGACGACGAACGACTCGACCGGAACGAACGGACGGCTCGCCGCGAAGGGGATAAAAACGAGAATCGCGAACTGCGCGACGACGACGGCGGCGAGAGCGCAAGCGTTGAAGCGGTCGGGCGTCGCGTCGGCGTCTTGCGCGTCGTCGGATTGCGGGGCGGCGGACGTTTCGGCGGCGGTCGGAGCGTCAAGCGCGTCGGCGAGGAACGCGACGAACGCCGGTTCGCGGCGGGCGTTTTCCGAGTCGGCGTCGAGTCGAGCGCGGAGCCGAGCGAGGAAGAACGCGGCGCTAAAGAGGGCGACCGAAATCGCGCCGAAGAAACAAGCGGCGAGCGTCGCGTCGTCGAGGTCGAACGCGAAATAACGCAACGTCAGCCAAATAAGGAAATAGAGAACGCCGAACCAATAAAGGGGCGCGCTCCGGAACGCTCCGACGAGGAACGCGACGCCCGCGACCGCGAGAACGAGAAGGTTCGTCCAAGCGGCGGAAATAATCGCGACCGCCTCCTGAAGAGATTCGCTCGGAAAGTTCCAATATGTCGAAAGTTGCGGGGCGGACGGAGTGAAAGGACCGAGGAAGAAGGGCAAAAGCATTAGCGTCGCGATCCCAACCGGCGAAACGAGCAAAGCGCGCCGCGCCGGGCCCTTCGCGAAAAGTTCGGGACGCTTCCGCCGAGCGGCGAAAAACGTCGCGAGCGCGACCGCTCCGCAAAGAGCGAAAAAGCCGACGTTTGCCGGAATGGAGTAGACTGCGGGCCAATTAGCGCCTTCTTTGTAAAATTCGTAACGAGAATAGATAAGGAGGAAAACAAAGAACGGCGCGGCGCTAAGGAAACGCAACTTCGACGCGACGAAGCGGTCGGCGACGAGCGTCGAACCGACGAAGTAAACGAAAGCGGCGAGGAAAAAGAGGTAAAATAGGTTGAAAAAAACAACGTCGCCGCTCGACCGCAACCAAACGCAATATTGGAACGCCGCCCAAAAGACGCCCAAGAGCGCGTAAAGGAGCTGAACGTCGCTCGCGTTGCGTCGGACGCCCCAACGGTATCCCAACGCGGCGAAAATCGGGAGCGAAAGCGCGGCGTTCGGGAGTTCGGGGAAGAAAAACGTCGGAGAAAACGCGGTCGGGCGGTCGAGCAAGATCGCGGCGATCGTCCAAACGACAAGAAGCGGGACGGCGAGGTAATGCGTCGCGGCGCGGTCGCCGAAAAACGCGACGCCGAACGCGAGGGCGCCCCAAAGCCAATACGCCGTCGGCAATTCAATTTCGAACCGGAAAATTTCCGCGAACTGCCAAACGCTCAACCCGAAAACGAACGCGCCGAGGAAAAAGAGCACCGCCGAGAAATTCGGACGCTTCCCAAAACGCGCCGCGAAACCGCCGAGATAAACGGTCGCGAGCGAACCGAGCAAAACGCCGATTTTGCAAGACTTGCCGAGATTTTCCCAAGTGAGCGACAGAATGAAATAAAGGGCGATTCCGAGCGCGAGGGCCCCGAGCGTCGCCGTCGCGAAGACGAGGAAACGACCGAAACCGTCGCGGCGATCGGGACGCGCGGACGTCGGCGTCGCGTCGGGACGTTCGACGTAAAGAGCGCGGAGCCGAGCCGCCGTTTCCGCGTCGATCTGGTTGTCGGCGAGCCAAAAATCGATTTCCGTTTGGAGCCAATGAAGCGCGTGCCGCGGCAGGCTCCGTTTTTCGTTTGCGTTTGACATTGGAGGATCCAAGGTAAAATAGGAGAAACTTTCCGGTTTTAAACCTAAACGGGATTGCGACGAGGAGTAAGAATCTCAAACGCCGCCGCGATAATATTATATGCGGCACGTCGTCGCAATGCAAGCGTTTTGAGGCGAATTTTGTTTTTTTTTTGCCGCGCGGCGTCAATCGCGCAAAAATTTTTAACGCCCTCCTATAGTAATAACGACAACACGATGTAGCGCTTGACGCGCTTCGAGCGGCGATTTTGACGCGTCAAACGTCGCAACGGGGCGACGTCGGAAAAATCAAAGGAAGGAAAAAGAGGACGCGGAAGACGAAAATAAGGAAAAACCGGGGGAAAAAAACGAAAATCTTGAAAAAAATGAGGAAAATGGCAAAAATTTCGCCGCCGGGCGCTAGACGTTTTGCGCGAATGAGTTATATTAAAAAGACGTTCCTTTCCCGAAACAAACGCCGCTGTTATGGCGTTTCAAAAGCGCGACGTTAATCGAGGCGCGAAAGCGGGAGGAAGCGACGTAAAATCGCAAAGGCGAGACTTCGCGAGCGGTTTTGACGTCGAGAAGAATGAATTTTTGCCGACGGTCGGCGTTGGACGCGTTTGTTCGAACGCGGCGCCGTCGTCGTTATTTTGGAGTCGATTCGACGCAAGCGGCGTTTTCGGAACGCGTTAAGCGCAGGGCCCGATCGGGTCGGCGCGTCGCGAGGCGATCTCGCGACCGTTGGCGCGCGCCGCGACGAAGCGACTTAAACCGCCAATTTTGGAGGATTAGTTCAAATGGTCAAGCTCACTTTGCGCGAAAAAGAAACGATTCAAGACGCCGTTCGTCGCTTCCGCAAGCTCGTCGAACGCAGCGGGATCAAAAAGGAAATGCGTCGTCGCGAAAATTATGAAAAGCCGAGCGAAACGAAACGTCGCGCTCGCCTTCGCGCCGAACGTCGCGCCGTTCGCGCTTCGAAGATGGCCGCTCGCTAGTCTTCTTTAAAAACGTCCGCTTTTTAACGTTGTCGCGTCGTCTCTTTTTAGCGGCGGCGCGGGAAGCGTCTTGCCGATATGATCGGCGAACGCGTTGAGAATATTAACGTTGAAAGCGAAGTTGGATTCAAACGCCGTTCTTTGCAAACGAACGGCGTTTTTTTATCAGCCTGCGCGAGCGATAATCAATGTTTTTGCGTTTAAACTTATAACGTTGAAAGTCTAAGCTATTGAACGTTTAACCCTTTAACGGCGCGTCAAAAAGCGACGACGCTCAAGCGCGACGCGATAAACGTCGACAATTTTTGCAAAATTTTCTTGTTTTTTTGAGCAAATTAGAAGATTTGCGCTTCTTTAGTAACGAATAGGTTAGCGCGCCGCGACGAATGCGATTAGCGCGATTCCGTTTGGGAGACGTATCAATGCTTTACGACGATAAAATTCAAACCGCTTTGAAAGTCGCGGTCGCGTACGTTCCGCGCTTGGCCGGGTTGGCGGCGGTCGCCGATATCCGCGTTAGTTCGCAAATCGAGACGGCGGGCGTTTTTCCGTCGGGGCGAATGTTGATTTCGGAGAACTTTGCCAAAACTTTGAACGTTAAAGGGTTGGCGTTTATCGTCGCGCACGAGCTTTCGCACCTCTTTTTGCGGACGCACGAACGGCTTGGCAAGCGGTCGGAAGACGCCCAACTTTTAAATATCGCGCACGATTTTATTATTAACGCGACGTTAAAGCGGGATTTCGGATTCGAGTACGCGCCCGCCGGCGGTTTGGATTGGGACGCGTACGAATGGAATTTTGAAGAGCGTTTTCCCGGCAAGACCTGGAAGCCGGCGACCGAGTATTCGCTCGAAGAGTTGGCGACGTTCCTTCGCCCGATTCGCGACGAGATTTCGAACGTTTGTTGGGATAAAGACGTCGTCAAAGCGCTTGAAATGGACGACTCGGGAACGGCGGCCAACGTTCAAAGGGACGGCGGCGGGGGAGCGTCGAAGTTGGGCGATCTCCTTGCGGCGGCGGGAATCAAAGCGGAGGATTTCGCGGACGTCGACGCTCCGGCGCAAAAAACGAACGAAGCCTCTCTTGACGAAGCGGGAGCGAGCGCGCTCGATTCCGGCGTCGACGCGTTGTCGGAAGCGCTGGAACGGCAAATGTTTCCGGACGAGAACCCGGTCGAAATCGCCCGAAAAATCGCGGAGGTCGAGGAAACGGTCGTCCGGTCGTATTCGGAACAGGCGCTCGTTTCGGCGCTCGACGGCGCGCAACAGGCGGCGCGAGGCCGCGGAACGGAAGCGGGATTCGGCGCGAGCGCTTACTCCTTGCTTCGCGGGACTTACCAAACGCCTTGGGAAGCGGCGCTGCAGCGTTGGTTCGACTCGGTCGCTCCGCCGCGTCGAAGTTGGGCGCGACCGTCGCGGCGCGGCGGCGACCGAACGGACGTCGTCTTGCCGGGCAAAAATCGCGAAGGCTGGACGCTGAACATCGTCCTCGACACGAGCGGCTCGATGACCGGCGCGATTTCGCAGGCGCTCGGCGCGATCGACCAATTTTGCCAAGCGAACGACGTCGAAAGCGTTAGAATCCTTCAATGCGACACGCAAGTTACCTCCGACGAATACGTCGAAGTCGGTTCGCTGGAACGCTTTGAGGCGAAGGGGTTCGGCGGAAGCGACATGAGCCCGGCGATGCTGAAACTGGCGGAGGAGCCGGACGTCGAGGCGGTGATCGTCCTGACCGACGGCGGAATCGCTTACCCGGAAGGCCCTATGCCGTACGAAACGCTGTGGTGCGTCGCCGGCGGATGGTGGAACCCGCAATTTTCGTACGGAACGGTCGTTTGCATCGACTCGAACGGGCAAAATTGAGACGGCGCGACGAACGTCGGGCGCGGGAGGAAAGGTCGCCGTTAGTCGCTTGCGCGAAGGAAAAGGGCGAGTTGCGGAACGCTCTTAGGCGGCGTCGCGTTTGCCGAACGCAAAAAAACGTTAAACAAAAACGTAAAGACTGCAAAGAAAAGCGTTATGAAACTGATTGAAGAAATCGTCGATTACTGCTTCGAACGCGGAATGTTGAGCGCCGAGCAACTCGATAATTTGCGAAAACTCGGCGTTTACTATGATGATATGCGGGGGCCTTGTAAGAAACTCGGCGTTTGTATTCTTGACCCGGAGATTAAGAACGTTCCGCACCCGCCTTGGGAAATTTGGCGTCCGAACTGCAAT
>JAZNJF010000510.1:0-9268 GCA_045577885.1 Thermoguttaceae bacterium
GGAGTCGGAGCCGGAGCGGCGACCGTAGTCGGGGCGACGCCCGAGGCGAGCGGTTGCGCGTTGCGTTGCGCCGCGACGTTGATCGCGTTTTGCTCGACCGTGCGCGCGACGACTTCGGAGATCGACGAAACTTTCGGCTTCGTTTCGCCTTTGAGCGCGACCGTCAAAACGACTTCAAATTCGAGCGGCCCGATGGCGAGTTGGTCGCCGTTTTTCAATTCTTGTTCGATAGAAACGCGTTGACCGTTGACGTAAACGCCGTTTTTGCTCCCAAGATCGCGAACGGCGACGTAACCGTCGTCCGTTAGAATCGCGCAGTGATAGCGGCTGATTAGCTCGCTGCGCGGTTTCAAATGGCAGTCGTCCGCGCGACCGATCATAAATTGGGGGATCGAAATCGGAACCGTTTGACCGGTTCGGGTTCCTCCGACGACTTTAAGCGCTACTTTCATCGCAAATTTCCCTAAAATAAGTTGACGTTTGGTTCCGTTCGGCGTCTTTTGACGACAAGGCCGCTCGAACCGCGCGAACGCTTATTGAAAACGACGGCGCGGTTCGCGAGGTCGACGCGAGCGGGGCGAGGCGCGGGGCGAAGCGGTAAAAATCGCGACGCCGAGCGAAACCGCCCGAATAAATAAATAAAGGAATAGCGGGGAAACGCTCGCCAAACCGTCGGAAGACGGCGGGCGCGTTGGAACAAACGCTCTTTCATAATGGCTTGCGGGGCCGACGTTCGCAAAGAACGCCGACCGAACGCCCGAAGTCGAACTTAGGGCGCAAATTCTATTGTAAAGAATTTTGCCGCGTTTCTCAAAGCCTTTTTGGCTTTTTTTTCGAATTTTTTCAAAAATTTTATCGTTTTGACGCCGTTTTTGACGTTTTTAATACAAGTCGACGGCGGTTGTGTTGCAAAATGAAACAATTGGATTCCGAAGGAAAGTTAAATTAGGCAAACTTGTCGACCCCGACGAAAGTTGCGACGAGAACCGGCGCCCCCTAATAGATCGCCGAAAAGGAGGGCCCGACGTCCGGAACGAACGGGCGTTCCGCGAACCGTCGGCGGGGCGAGCGCGACAAAAGAGGAAAAATTTCAAGAAAAATAAAAAATACGTTTGCAATTCGACTTCCTTTCTGGTAAAATATGGAAAGGCGAAAAAGTATCGGGAAAACGTTGTCCCGTTTTTCGACCGACTCGTAGCAACGATATTCAGAATATAATAACAGATATTCGAGGAGCGATTATGGCCCGACCGGTTACGATCTTCACCGCTCAATACGGCGACCTTCCGTCCGAAGAACTTTTCAAAATGATGTCCGAGATCGGTTACGAAGGTCTCGAACTCGCTTGCGGCGCCTGCGTCGACGAAAGCGACCCGCTTAAAGGACACTTCGACGTTCACAAAGCGCTCGACGATCCGGGCTACTGCGACGCGAAAAAAGCGCAATTGGCGAAATACGGGCTCAAATGCTGGGCCGTTTCGAACCACTGCGTCGGCCAAGGCGTCCTCGACAACATCGACGAACGCAACCTGACGGTCATCCCGCCCTACCTGCACGGCGACAAAACCGTCGAAAGCGTCCGCGCGCTTTGCGCTCAAGAAATGATGGACACCGCTCGCGCCGCCGCGAAATTCGGCGTTAAAGTCGTCAACGGTTTCACCGGTTCGAGCATTTGGCAATACCTGTACTCCTTCCCGCCGGTTCCGCAAAGCTGGATCGACGACGGTTTCAAACTCTTGAAAGAACGTTGGACGCCGATTTTGGACGTCTTCCAAGAAGTCGGCGTTAAGTTCGCGCTCGAAGTTCACCCGACCGAAATCGCGTTCGACCTCCACTCGGCGCAACTCGCGTTGGAAGCGCTCGACTATCACCCGGCTTTCGGTTTCAACTTCGACCCGTCGCACCTCCTTTGGCAAGGCGTCGACCCGGTCAAATTCATCCGTCGCTTCCCGGACCGCATTTTCCACGTCCACATGAAGGACGTCGCGCTCCAACTCGACGGCGAAAACGGCATTCTCGGTAGCCACATTCCGTTCGGCGACTACCGTCGCGGTTGGGAATTCCGCAGCCTTGGACACGGCCACGTCAAGTTCGACGAAATCATTCGCGCGCTCAACGACATTAATTACGACGGCCCGCTCAGCGTCGAATGGGAAGACCAACGCATGGACCGCGTCTTCGGCGCGACCGAAGCGTTCGAATTCGTCAAGAAGTGCGACTTCCCGCCGAGCGACATCGTTTTCGACGCGCAATTCGCGAAGGACAACTGATCGCGTTGTAACGGTTTGACCGTTTGACGGCGCATTTTCGCCCGAACGATTCGGAAACGGTCGTTCGGGCGGAAGATTGGGCCGACGTAAACGGCGAGCGGAGCGGCGGAACGCGCGCTGGACGTCGCGTTTTAAAACTCGGATAAGGAAACTTGGCGTAAATAAGCGTTTTGCGTAAAGCGCGCAAACTCTTTCTTTAACGACGGTAACGACGACGGCGGTTTGAAGAAAATCGTTCGGACGGATTCTTTTTGTCTTTTTTTCTTGACTTTGTCTTTCGTTTCTGTTATAATCGATTTTATTGTTCGCGAAACAACGCGGCAATTTTCGTTTTTTTGCGTTTTCGCGTTGTTTTCGTTTAAAATAACCCGTCTATATTTAAGGTTCGATTATGAAAGTTGTTAAGGTTGGACTGATGAAAGAGTTTTATCGCGATTATATGGAGCCCCGTTTGCAAGGTTGGAATCCGCCGCTTATTTCGATTATTACGGGCCAATTCGGCGACATTCCGTCCGAAAAACTCTTCAAGATTATGTCCGAAATCGGCTACACCGGTCTCGAACTCGCTTGCGGAGCCTGCGCCGACGATAACGACCCGCTTCAATGCCACTTCGACGTTCAACTTGCGTTGAAAGACAACAATTACTGCGCCGCGAAACGCGATCAGCTCGAAAAATACGGCCTCGACTGCTACGCCGTTTCGAACCACTGCGTCGGCCAAGGCGTTTTGGACCAAATCGACTCCCGCAACCTGACGGTTATCCCGCCGCGTTTGCACGGCGACGGTTCGCCCGAAACCGTCTGGAAAAACTGCGCGCAAGAAATGGTCGACACCGCTTGGGCCGCCGCGAAATTCGGCGCGAAAGTCGTTACCGGCTTCACCGGTTCGCCGATTTGGCCTTACTTGTACAGTTTTCCGCCGGTTCCGCAAAGCTGGATCGACGACGGTTTCAAACTCCTTGCCGAACGTTGGATTCCGATTTTGGACGAATATCAAAAAGCCGGCGTCAAGTTCGCCTTGGAAGTTCACCCGACCGAAATCGCGTTCGATATTCATTCGGCTCGTATGGCGTTGGAAGCGGTCGACTATCACCCGGCGTTCGGCTTTAACTTCGACCCGAGCCACCTCGTTTGGCAGTCCGTCGATCCGATTGAGTTCATTAATGAATTTTCGGAACGAATTTATCATACGCATATGAAAGACGTCGTCGTCAAAACGGCGAGCGGGCGCAACGGCATTTTGGGCGGGCACCTCCCGTTCGCGGCGCGCGGTCGCGGTTGGGACTTCGTCTCGGTCGGTCGCGGCGACGTCGACTTCTACGGGATTCGCCGCGCGTTGGAAGAAGCGAAAACCGAATGGTTCAAAGACGTTTATAAAGCGTTCGCGAACGTCGGCAAAGACGCGCAAGGGTACGACGCCGTTCGCGCCGCGCTCGACAAGACCGCCGATTTCCACTGGGAAAAAGATTATCGTTCGATTAAAGATTCCCGTTCGAACACTCCGGCGACTTTCTGGGAAGGCGTTCAACAAGCGATCGCGAATCACGAAGCGAACCCGGGTTGCGCTTGCGCTCGCGAAAAGGTTTCCGACGCGTTGTTCGCTCTCAAACACTCGTTCGAGCTCCCGCTTTCGGTCGAGTGGGAAGATTCGACGATGTTCCGCATGGTCGGCGCCGCCGAATCGTTCGCGTTCGTCGAATCGTTGGTCGCGCCGCCGTCCGACGTCGACTTCGACGGTCAATTTGGAAAAGACGCGTAATTTGAGCAAAGCGTCGACGTCGCGTTAAGGTCGCTCGGTCGATCGGCGCGACGGTCGAGTCGACGTCGCGGGCGTTCGAGCTTTCGGGTTCGGACGCCCGTTTTGCGTCGGCGAAGGCAACGACAAACTTTGTTTAAAGCGCCTAGCTTGTCAAACGAGATAAACGAAGGTTAGGGAAGACGGGTAAGCTAGATAAACGGCGCGTTTTGCGTTGACGTCGAGTCGACGTTTTTTGAAGAAAGTTTGGGAAAAAAGGGCGAAAGTCGGCGTTTGGTCGCTTCCCAAAAATTTTAAAAGGGGTACGATAGATAATAGTATATAAGGAGGTCGCGCCGAACGGTCGACCCGCCCGCTTTCCCGCGGACGTTTCCAGCGCGACGGAGCGACCGAGCGCTTTCGCTTGGCCGCGTTCGACGCGAACGCGCCGTTTTTCCGCCGCAAGTTTGTCATAATAGAAAGGGCTCTCTAGTGTTGTCGCAAGAACGTTTCGCCAATATCGACCGTATGTTCAATCCGAAGTCCGTCGCCGTCGTCGGCGCTTCGGCGAAAAAAGGCGTCGTCGGTAACGACGTCCTCCTCAACCTGATCAAAGACTTCAAAGGCGCCATTTACCCGGTCAACCCGAAGGGCGGCGAAATCGAAGGTTTGACGGCGTATACCTCGCTCGCGGAAATTCCGGGCGAAGTCGATTTGGTCGTCGTTCTCGTCAACGCGAAATTCGTCCCGGGCGTCGTCGACGACGCGATCGCGAAAAAAGCGAAGGCGATGGTCATTATCTCGGCGGGCTTCAAAGAAACGAGCCACGAAGGCGCCGAAATCGAAAAAGCGATGGCCGCCAAAGCGCGCGAAGCCGGGATTCCGCTCGTCGGCCCGAACTGCCTCGGCGTCATCAACGCGGAATGCGGCTTGAACGCCAGTTTCGCGTCGAAAATCTGCAACGAAGGCTCGCTCGCGTTCATTTCGCAATCGGGCGCGCTCTGCACCTCCGTTCTCGACTTCGCCGAAGCTCGCCAAATGGGCTTCAGCAAGTTCGTGTCGTTCGGCAACAAGTCGGACGTCAACGAAACGGAACTCCTCGAATACCTCGCCGACGACCCGAAAACGAAGGCGATCGCGATGTATCTCGAAGATATCGCGGACGGCGAAGGCTTCATTAATATCGCGTCGAAAATCTTCTGGGAAAAGGGCAAAGTTATCCTTTGCTTGAAATCCGGGCGCAGCGCCGAAGGCGCGAAAGCGGTCAGCAGCCACACCGGTTCGCTCGCCGGTTCGGACGCCGTTTACGACGCCATTTTCACGCAATCGGGCGTCCAACGCGTCGACACGATCTCCGAACTTTTCGACCGCGCCGCGCTCTACACGACGCAACCGGCGCCGCAAGGCAAACGCCTCGCCATCATCACGAACGCCGGCGGCCCCGGCATCATGGCGACCGACGCCGCCGTTAAAAACGGTCTGAAACTCGCCGAAATTTCGGAAGAAACGAAAGCGAAACTCCGCGAAGTCATGCCGGCCGCCGCGTCGCTCCGCAACCCGGTCGACGTCCTCGGCGACGCGCACAGCGATCGTTACGAAATCGCGACGAAACTCGTTATGGCCGACCCGAACGTCGATATCGGGCTCGTCGTCCTGACGCCGCAATCGATGACCGACACCGACGTCATCGGCGCGCAAATTCCGGAAGCGGTCAAAGACTGCGGCAAACCGGTCGTCTGCGCGTTCATGGGCGCCGCCGACGTCAAAGAAGGCGTCGACACGCTCGTTTCGAAGGGCGTTCCGAACTACTCCTTCCCGGAAGACGCCGTCGCCGCGCTCGGCGCTTACGTTCGTTTGACCGAGTTCCGCGCGCTCGAAGGCCGCGAATACCTCTCGTCCGCCGACTGCGACCTCGAAAAAGCGAAAGCGATCGTCGCCGATTACCTTAAAGACGCCGACGAAAAATACCTGACGCAAGCCGACTGCCGCGACCTGTTCGCCTGCTACAACCTCCCGCTTCTCGCGAGCGGAATCGCGACGAGCGCCGACGAAGCCGCCGATATCGTTTCGAAGATCGGCGCGAAAGTCGTCATGAAGGTCATGTCCGCCGACGTCAAACACAAGTTCGACGCGGGCGGGGTCATCCTGAACGTCGACGGCCCGGAAGCCGCGAAGGCCGCTTACGCTCAAATTTACGCGAACGTCGAAAAGAACGTTCCGGGCGCGAAAATCGACGCGATTTTGATCGAACAAATGGCCGAAAAGGGCGTCGAAGTCATTTTGGGTTGCAACCGCGACGCGAAATTCGGTCCGCTCGTCATGATCGGGCACGGCGGCACCTACGCCGAACTTTGGAAGGACGTCGCGTTCCGTCTCGCGCCGATGCAAAAGGTTTCGGCCGAGCGTATGGTTCGCCAAATCAAGACGTTCAAGATGCTCGACGGTTTCCGCGGCGCTCCGAAGTGCGACGTCGCCGCGTTGGAAGAAACGCTCCTGCGCTTCTCGACGATGCTCGTCAACCACCCGGAAATCGCCGAATGCGATATCAACCCGTTGATCGTTCACGTCGACGGCAAAGGTTGCTCGGTCGCCGACAGCCGCATTATGTTGCGTCGCGTTAAGTAGTTTCGTTAAAACCGTTTGACGACGAAACGCTAAGAGCCGAACGCTTTCGCTCGACGGAAAGTCGAGCGGGACGCGTTCGCGTTCCCGGGGGCGTTTTGCGTCGTCGAATCGAAGGAACGTCGCGGAAACGCGGCGTTTCTTTTTCTTCTTCCGTCTTTTTTCGGCGGCGTTCCGCGAGCGAGCGGGAGGCGCGTAAAACGACGACGTTTCGCGGAGAAATAACAAAATTGCGCGCGAAATTTTGTCGGAACGAAAACGCTTATATCGCAACGGTTAACGCGTCGACATAGACGGAGGAACGCCGAAAATTTTCGGAGAATCTTTTCGATTCTCGATTTTTGCGTATAATAGGTAAAACGAGCGACGTATATACTATCGAAGCGGCGAGCGCGACGCGTCGAACGGCCTTAGCGTCGGGAACGGTCGACGCGCTCGAAAGAAATTTTTCGCTCTTTTCCCACATTCAGCAACGATTAGGACGACAATGTCTTACGAACAACGTTTTCACTTCGCGGAGCCGATGGCGGCCGGGTATCAAGATTATCAGCGTCAACGCAATATGACGCTCGGCGATCTCTTGTTGGACAATCGCGTCGTTTTTTTGCAGGGCGAAATTACGAACGCGAGCGCCAACGAGTTGGTGATGAAGCTCCTTTACCTGCAGAGCGCGAACCGTCGCAAAGACATTAACTTTTACATCAACTCGCCCGGCGGGAGCGTTTCCGCGACGTTGGCGATTTTGGACACGATGAATATTTTGTCTTGCCCGGTCGCGACTTACTGCGTCGGTTTGGCGGCCAGCGGCGGCGCGATTTTGCTCGCCGGCGGGACGAAGGGGAAACGGTACGCGCTTCCGCACTCGAAGGTGATGATTCACCAACCTTGGGGCGGCGTCGGCGGTCAAGTTTCCGACATCGAAATCCAAGCGAAGGAAATTTTGAAAGATCGCGAAACGCTGAACAAAATTTTGGCCGACTGCACCGGCAAACCGATCGAGCAAATCGCGAAAGACGTCGACCGCGACTTCTATCTCGACGCCGAAGAGGCGAAAGAATACGGACTCGTCGACAATATTTTGACGAAAACGGAAGTTCCGAGCGACAAATAAAAGGCGCGCGACGAAACTTTTCGACGCGAAAAACGAATATTGGCGCGTTGGCGCTTTAAAATATAAGGAACGTGAAATTGACATTGATCCCTTACGTCGTTGAGAAAAACGGTCGCGAAGAGCGGGCGATGGACGTTTACAGCCGTCTGCTGAAAGACCGCATCGTCTTTTTGGGTTCGCAAGTGAACGACGCGGTCGCGAATTCGATCGTCGCGCAACTCCTTTTCTTGCAATCGGAAGACCCGGAAGCGGATATCCATTTGTACATTAATTCGCCGGGCGGCAGCGTTACCGCCGGGCTCGCGATTTACGATACGATGCAATACATCAGTTGCGACGTCGCGACTTACTGCATCGGCCAATGCGCGTCGATGGGCGCCGTCCTTTTGACCGCGGGCGCCGCCGGGAAACGCTTCGCGCTCCCGAACTCCCGAGTGATGATTCACCAACCGTTGGCCGGAATGGAGGGGACCGCCGAAGAAATCCTCATTCACGCGAAAGAATTTCGGTTGATTAAAGAGAAACTGAACGGGATTCTCTGCAAGCACGCCGGACGTTCGCTCGACGAAATCGAACGCGACACGGACCGCGACAACTTCATGTCGGCCGAAGAAGCGAAAAAATACGGGCTTATCGACCAGGTTGTCGAGAGTATGGCGCCGAAAAAGCAATAACGTCGCGAAATTCTGACGGCGTTTGAAAAACCGACGCGTTTTCGGAACGCGTCGTTTTTTGTTTCTTGCGTCGTTGTTTCGCGTTGGGAAAAGCGTTTGCGATTTTAAAGCGAATAGCGAAATTGCGCAAAATAGGGGGACGCCGACCGCGAAGAAAGAGGACGAAACGGAAATTTTTGTCGAAATTGTCGTTGAAACGAACGCGGAAATTTGTTAAACTCCGCCCAAATTGTCGAAGCGCGTCGCGTTTCGTCGGCGTTTGCGTCGAACGAAGTCGAGCGGCGGGCGAAACGACGGAATTTTGGGAAGGAATATCGAACGATGAAGTTCTTTTTTCGCGTTGTAACAAAAACGACGGCGTTCGCGAACGTCGTTTCGAATCGTTCGCGGTTGCGCGGCGCGTTAATCGTCGCGTTGGCGGGCCTTGCCTGCGCCGGTTGCGTCGGGCGCAAGCAATACGCGATCAACGAAGCGATCCTTATCAGCGAACGGCGGCAGCTGGAGGACGAGATTTATCGGCTCCAGTTCGAACTGCGCGACGCGCTCGAAGAGAACGAACGTTTGCGCCAAGAGTTGGGCGGCGACGAAGCGGGCGCGAACTCGCCGGCGACGCGAACGCGAGGACGGGCGGGAGCGAACGACGCGTTTTTCCCGGGGCTCGACGCGGCGCAAACCCCGCTCCGAACGACCGGCGGCGTTCAAAAAATCCAAACGACTTCGGCGACCGACGCTCGGCCCGCGCGCCCGACGGCCGCGCCGCGAACCGCCGCGCCCGCGCCCGCGACCGGAGAAGCGGTCGAAACGCTTCCCGATTACGTTCCGATCCCGGTTACGTCGACGCGTCCCGGCGCCGCGA
>JAZNJF010000511.1:0-44033 GCA_045577885.1 Thermoguttaceae bacterium
GCGCGTCGTAAACGCCCCAAGGATTCGGCGGATAGGAGCGAACCCGCGACGTTCGACGGAGCGGTTCCGGCTCCGACTCCTTGCGCTCCGGGCCGTATTCCGGTTCGCAATTCATCGCCGACCGTTTCGGCCTCGTTCCCCAAAAGAAAGCGGTTTCGGTTCCGGCGCGACAGGCGTATTCCCACTCGGCTTCGGTCGGAAGTCGCAAGACGAAACCGTCCGGGAGGGCCGCCGCTTCGGTCGCTTTTTGCGCGCAGTTTGTCGCGTCGCGCCAAGAGACGGTTTCGACCGGGAAATCCCGCGTTTTGAGCGGGTCGAGCGCGGCGATTCGGGCTTCTTCCTCGTCTTCCTCGGCGCGAACCTGGGCGGCGTATTCGGGGGACGATTTCGCGAGCCGCGCGAGGCTTTTCTCTCGTTCGGCGCGCTCCTTCTCCGTTATCCGTTCGAGTCGAAGGGGCGAAAAGAAGCTCGGGTTCTCGCCGATCAACGCTTCGTACTGCGCTTGCGTCGTCGGCGTTTCGGCGATCCAAAAGCCGCGCGTCAACGTTATTTTAAACGGGTTGGCGCCTTTTTTAAAGTCGCCGCCCCCGAACGTTCCGGGCGGGCAGTACCGGAACGCCCATTCGACCCCGGCGATTTCGAGCGTTTTGCGCGTTCCCGCTTCCGGGTTCGAATCCCAAGCGCCGTCGTAATTTTCGAGCGCGACCGGCGCTTGTTTCGGCGATTTTTCGCGTTTTTTAGCCATTTTGCGTTCCTTTGTCAAATAGTCGTTTAGGCGGGGCGACGGAGCGTTTCGCCGGTTTGCTATTTCTTGTCGTTTAGGTAGACGACGGAGCGTTTCGCCGGTTTGCTATTTCTTGTCGTTTTAACGCCGTCCGACGGCGACGCGGAAGCCGAAGTAAACGGAGCGGTTGTTCGGGCCGAGGCAAAAACGGAACGCCGAACGGAGCCGGTCGTCGCAACACTGGAACGAGCCGCCGCGCAAGACCCGTCGAAAACCTTCGCTCGCGCCGGTCGGGTCGGTCGCCGGGCCTTCCGGGTATTCGCCGTATCGGTCGCCGCACCATTCGTAAACGTTGCCGCGCATATCGAAGAGGCCCAAAGCGTTCGGCGATTTTTTCCCGACCGGCATTGTTTTCCAAAAGTTCCAAGGCGAGCGAAACGAGTTGTCTTCGTACCAAGCGAACGCTTTCGGCTTCTTTTCGTCGCCGTCGTAAGGCCCGGTCGACCCGGCGCGGCAGGCGCGTTCCCATTCCGCTTCCCAAGGCAAACGGAACTCGAAATCGCTCGGCAAAACGCCGTAATCGTTGAGTTTGCGAATCGCCTCTTGCGCGTCGTTCCAAGAGACGTTTTCGACCGGATGTTCGGCGGATTCGCTCGCCGACTTGAACCAAACTTTGACGGGAGAATGCGCTTCGCCGCGACCCGTTCGACCTCCGCCGTCGAGCGAAAACCAACTCGGGTTCGTTCCGGTCAACGCGACGTATTGCGCTTGCGTCGTCGGCGTCTCGGCGAGCCAAAAGCCTTTGGTAAGCGTTACATCGTGAAGCGTTTCGTCCGAGCGGCGCCAACGTTCCTTGACGGGGCTTCCCATCGCGAACGTTCCGGACGGGCAGTACCGGAACGCCCATTCGACCCCGGCGATTTCGAGCGTTTTGCGCGTTCCGGGCGCCGGGTTCGAATCCCAAGCGCCGTCGTAATTTTCGAGCGCGACCGGCGCTTGTTTCGGCGATTTTTCGCGTTTTTTAGCCATTTTGCGTTTCTCCTTGTCGCTGTTTTTCCCTTATCGACGTTTACTCGGCGTCGCGTTTAAGCGTTGTTTTTTCGTTATCGACGTTTACTCGGCGTCGCGTTTAAGCGTTGTTTCGTTCGTCGGCCGTTTCTCCTTGACGAATGCGAAATTGTTATTCCGTCGGCGATTGCGGCGATTGCGTTAACGGTCGCCCGACGACGAGCCGGAAGCCGCCGCGTCCGTTGTGTTGCATCTTCGACTTCCGCGCCGCGCAGCGCGTTTGGCCCGGACTCGACAAATAGGAACCGCCGCGAAGAACCCGGTTCGCAACCCGACCGAATACCTTCGCAAGGCGTTCGCGCGACTTGTCGTTCGGCTCCGTCGAGCAAAACGGGTCGGTCGCCGCGCCCCGCGGATAAGGCGCGAGAACGTCCGCCGTCCATTCCGCGACGTTCCCCAACATATCGAAAAGGCCCCAAGCGTTCCCGAGTTTTCCGCCGACCGGACGCGCGCGCCCGCCCGAGTTCGCCGCCGTCCAAGCCAGTTCGTCGAGCGGAAAATCGACGTAATGTCGCCCGGTCGACCCGGCCCGGCAGGCGCGCTCCCATTCCGCTTCCGTCGGCAAACGAAACGTCCAGCCCGGCGGCAAAAGATTGAAATCGTTGAACTTGGCGCAAAACGCTTGCGCGTCGTCCCAAGCGACCGCTTCGACCGGAAGGGCGTCCGCCGCGCGTTTGCCGGTTCGTTGCGACGTTAGCGCCGCGTACTGCGCTCGCGTCGTCGGCGTTTCCGCGAGCCAAAATCCGTTCGTCAGCGTCGCGACAAAGCGTCGTTCGTAATCGAGATTGAAGGGAGGGCGGGAGAGCAAGTCCAAAAATTCGATTTCTTGGCGGAGACTTCCCATTCCGAACGTTCCGGGCGGGCAATATCGGAACGAAAACTCGACGCCGTTGAAGACGAACGACTTGCGCGCGCCCGGCGTCGGCGAATCGTCCCAAGCGCCGTCGAAATTGTCTTTAGCGCGCTCTTCCCAACGTCGGAACCCGCCGGTTTCGCCCGATTGCAAAAACGAACCCGGCGTCGGAACCGGCCCGGAACGCCGCTTTTTCTTCGCCGACGTCGGCCCGACCGCGAGCCGAAACCCACATTCGTCAACGTTGTATTTCGCCTGCGCGGCGCCGCGATAAGCCGAGCGCGCCCAATCCCCGCCCGCCCTAAAAGAGCCGCCGCGCAGAACTCGCCGCCGTCCTTTCGCCGGGCCGGTCGGGTCGACTTGCGGGCCCTCCGGATACGGGCCGTACCAATCTTGAACCCATTCCGCGACGTTCCCGTGCATGTCGAAGAGCCCGAACGCGTTCGGCGGATACGAGCGAACCGCCGACGTTCGTCCCAAGCTCAAGGCTCCGGCGCGCCGCCGTTCCGCTTCCCATTTGACGTAAACCTCGGTTCCTTCTAAATTAGGGTCGTCGAACGTCGGATTGCGGACGGCGACGCCGTTGAAATTCGCCTTGCCGAGGTCGATCGTCGTTCCGAACGAAAAGGGCGTTTGCGTTCCGGCCCGGCAGGCGCGCTCCCATTCCGCTTCGGTCGGCAAGCGAAACGCGAATCCCGGCGGAAGCAAGTCGAACGCGTTCAAGAGTTTAAGGAAATCTTGGCAGCCGTTCCAGCTAACCGACTCGACCGGAAAATCGCTCGTTTCGAGCCCGCGAACTTCCGACGCGCCGATTCCCGACGCCGAAAACCAACTCGGGTTGTCGACGCAAACCGCCTGAAATTGCGCTTGCGTCGTCGGCGTCTCGGCGAGCCAAAAGCCGCGAGTTAGCGTTACTTCGTGTAATGTTTCGTCGTCGAAAAACGCGGAACCCGTTTCTTCGAACGGACTTCCCATCGTAAACGTCCCGGGCGGGCAGTATCGGAACGAGAACTCGACGCCGTTGAAAATAAACGACTTGCGCGTTCCGGGAGCGGGGGAAGCGTCCCAAGCGACTTCCGTTTCGGCGGCGTTTGGGGCGTTTTCGGGCGTCGGCGATTTGGGCGACTTTTCGGTCATTCGGCGTTTCTCCTTGCGTTGCGTTTACTCGTTATTTTTCCAAGTCGTTAAGGTTGGCGTTTTCCGACGGCGACGCGGCGTCGAGCGGCGCCAACGCGATTCGGAATCCGACGGTCGCGAGCGCTTCGTCCGGCGGCGTCGGCAAAATTAAACTTGAGCGGCAAAATCGCGCGTCGGAAAGATAAGAGCCGCCGCGCCGGATTCGTTTCGTTCGTGTTAAATCGTTGTTTGGAGCGGAGTTGGCGTCGGGCGAAAGGGCGGGCGCCGGGTCGCTCGTCCATTCCTCGACGTTCCCGAGCATATCGAAAAGGCCGAGCGCGTTCGGGCGTTTTTGCCGAACCGGTTGCGGCTCCGGATATTTCCCGACTTGCGAATTACCGCAAAACCAAGCGAGTTCCGCGAGCTTCGCCCCGTCGACGTTGAGCGGCCCCGTCGTTCCGGCGCGGCAGGCGAACTCCCATTCGTCGGACGTCGGCAAACGAAACGCAAATCCCGGCGGCGCAACCTTTAACGCGTTGAGCGATTCGCAAAATTCGACGGCGGCGAACCAAGACGCGCCGGAAAACGGAACGTCGGCTTTCGTTCGACTCGGTTTCGCGGTTGGGTTCGCCGCTTGAAATTGACGGCGCGTCGTCGGCGTTTCGGCAAGCCAAAAGCCTTGCGTCAAAACGACTTCGCGTTGCGTTTCGTTGGGGAGCCGCCCCTTTTCGGTCGCCGGACTCCCCGCCGTAAAGGCTCCGGGCGGGCAAAAACGGAACGCGAACTCGATCCCGTCGATCTCCAACGTTTTGCGCGTTCCCGCTTCCGGATTCGCGCCCCAAGTTCCGTCGAATTCGGCGACCGCGAGCGTTTCCGGCGTCGGAAGCGGCGGCGTTTGGAGCGGCGTCGTCGGCGTTTCCGACGTTGGAGCGGGCGGCGGCGATTTTGGCGAATTGGGCGAACTCGGCGAAGTCGCGTTCGGTCGCGACGTTTCGAGCGCCGCGCGTCGGCGCGCTTCGGCTGTCCGACGTCGCAAGCGTTCGCGAGCGGCGAGTTTCGGCGACGTCAATTCGATTCGCGGCGCCAACGCGATTCTAAAGCCCGCGACGCCGCCGTTTTCGGAGACGGCTTCAAGCAAAGTCGGCGAACGTTGCGCGACGTCGCGAACGACGTAAGCGCCGCCGCGGACGATTCGCCGGTCGAAATTGGACGCCGTTTCGGAGCGAATCGGGTCGACGATCGGCGCCGAGTCGCGCGGGGCGAACGCGTCCGCCGTCCATTCCCAAACGTTCCCGATCGCGTCGAAGAGGCCCCAAGCGTTCGGGGGCTCTTGCCGAACCGGGCGCGGTTTACTCGACGTCGCTTTTTTGCCCGGCGTCGGTTCGAGGAAACGCGCGTCGACGAACGGCCCGACCGTCCAAGCGCGGGCGGCGTATTCCCATTCGGCGGAGGTTAAGAGACGGAACGCAAATCCTTCCGGCGCGACGTTTAAAGCGTTCAACGATTCGCAAAACGCGACGGCGGCGGCCCAAGTCGCGTTTGAAACGGGAAGGGAATCCCGCTTCCGGGAGCGCGTTTTGGATTGCGTTCTCGTCGGCGTTTGCGTTGGCGTCGGCGTTCCTTCCGAGTCGGCGTTTACCGCGTCGAACTGCGCTTGCGTCGTCGGCGTTTCCGCGACCCAAAACCCTTGCGAAATCGTCGTTAAGCGGCGGTCGCCCGGCAGGTTGTACCCGCGTTCGGACGCTAAGCCTTCGACGAACGTCCCCGGCGGGCAAAATCGGAACGCGAACTCGACGCCGTTGAAAATAAACGACTTGCGCGTTCCGGCGGGCGGTTCCGAATCCCAAGCCGCGTCGGAGTTGGAGTCGACGCCGGGAAGGGGCGGCGCGTTTTCTTGCGCCGTTCGAATCGCCGCGACGACCGCCGCCTCCGCCGCTTCGTCCCAAGGCTCCGAAACGACCGCCGCCGTCTCCGCGTCCCAACTCCCGACGACGCAACGGAATCCGTTATACGAATAAACGTCGCCGCGTTGATTTGCCAAACTACGGCTTCCCGAGCGGAGCTCTTCTTGCGTCGAATACCAAGAGCCGCCGCGCGTTACTCGGCAAACGCCCGTTTTCGCGCCTTTCGGATCGACCGTCGGCGGCGACAGGCTGTTCGGATCGTCGGGCGCGCCGATCAGGTCAAGCGTCCATTCCTCGACGTTCCCGGACATATCGACGAGGCCCCAAGCGTTCGCGCCGAATTGGCCGACTTCGGTCGTTCGGTTCCAAATCTTTTTCGAAATCGCCCAACGAAGCGGCAAAATCCCTTCGGCGTTGGCTTTAGAACCGTCGAACGCGTCGCCCCAATAGAACCGCGTCGTCGTTCCGGCTCGGCAGGCGCGCTCCCATTCGGCGGACGTCGGCAAGCGAAACGCCCAACCCGGCGGAAGCGAAATCGCGTCGTTTAACGCTTTGCAGAAATCTTGCGCGTCCTCCCAAGAGACCGATTCGACCGGAAGCCGCGACGTGTCGCCGCCGGTCTCGTCGAGGTAACAAAGCGCCGCTTTTCCCGGCGTTCCGTCTTTCGGGCGGACTTCCGTCGCGGCGGAGAACCAACTCGGATTCGCGCCGACGACCGCTTCGTATTGGCCTTGCGTCGTCGGGTTTTCGAGCGTCCAAAAGCCGCGCGTCAACGTTACTTCGTATCGCGGAATAAAGGTAAGATCGTTTTCGGCTTCGCCGCCGCCCATTGCGAACGTCCCGGGCGGGCAGTATCGAAACGCGAACTCGACGCCGTTGAAAATAAACGACTTACGCGTTCCGGGAGCGGGGGAAGCGTTCCAAGCGACTTCCGTTTCGGCGGCGTTGGGGGCGTTTTCGGACGTCGGCGATTGGGGCGACTTTTCGGGCATCGGCGTTTCTCCTGGGAGCGAGCGAAGTAAGCGGGAAAGGAAGAGAGCGGGGCGAAGCGAGCGTAAACGTTTACCGCCGCTCTTGTTGGGCGAATCCGCTTGCGACCGACGGGAGCGGAAACCGAGTTCGCGCGGTAGCGCGGATAAAACCGCCTTCGGCGGGCGCGGCGGCGCCCGTCGACGATTATATCGCCGTCGCGGGGCGATTGCAAGCGTTTGCCGACGAAACGTCGCCGATTTTGAGAAAAAACGCTCGGCAAAAGAAAAAGCAAGAAAAACGGCGAAAAAAAAGCGTTCGCCGAGTCAACGACGAACGCTTGTAAAGCAAGAAAGAACGGATGTTAATGTCGACGGAACGGCGGCGCGCTTTCGCGATTATCGAGCGTCGCAGGTTTGAAAATTTAACCGAAGTCGAGCGAGCGCGTCGCGACCAACGGGCGTTGAATCGGCTTTATAAATCAACATGTTACGAAGTCGCGGTTGCGAGAAAGGTTGCATTTTAGGGCGCGAGCGTCGCGGTTGCGTTTTCGGTTGCGCGACTTGACGGCGAAGAGAGGAAAAAGCGCCTTGCGGAGATCGAAAAATTGGCGGCGATACTCAAGTCGCAAACGCGTTCAACGCCGCCGCCCAACTTCGGTTCAACGCTCCGACGCGGCGTCCGAGCGCTTTGGTCAGGCGAACATTGCCGAGGCGTTGCGAAAACGTCGACGCTCGACGCGCGTTTGCCTTTAACGTCGCGATCGACAACCGAACCGGACTATTGGTCTAAACGTCGTTGCAAACGGCTCCGACGACGTTTTACGTTCTTTTCGAACGACGCGCCAAACATCGTTTAATCATCTTGGAGCGACGCGTCAAACGCCGTTAAATCATCTTGGAGCGACGCGCCAAACGCCGTTAAATCATCTTGGAGCGACGCGTTCAACGCCGTTTAAATCATCTTGGAGCGACGCGCCAAACGCCGTTAAATTATCTTGGAGCGACGCGTCCAACGCCGTTAAATCTTCTTAGAGCGACGCGTCCAACGCCTTTAAATCATCTTGGAGCGACGCGTCCAACGCCGTTTAATCTTCTTGGAAACGGCGGCGGCAAACGCGACGACGAGAACCGAAGGTTAAATCGTCGATGAATCCCAATTTTCATTCCTTTGAAGTTGGCGCGACTTTTCACCGCGTCTTACGTCGACGCAACCGGGCGTCCGGCGCGTTGTCTTGCCAAGCGTCAAAGGCGACCACGTCCGCCGCGCTCGCGACGCCGACGTCGCGAGAACGATACGCGCCCCTCGCTCGCGCGTTCCGTTCCTTATCGACTCGAAGAACGCAAGTTCGGCGGATTCCGCAAAATCGCCCGACTCGTCGCCGCCAAACTTGCGCTCTCGATTCGCCTAATTTTGTCGCGCTCGCTTCTGTTTCGCTCCAATCGAGCGAACGCGGCGCGTCCCGTCAAATCTTCGCGCGCCTTTGCGGAAAAAGCTCGACCCGCGCCGCCGCCGAGCGAAACGCGGCGGCTTTCGAAACTCACGACCTTCGTAGCCGTCGCGCTTTATATGCTCTTCGAACTCGCCGGGAACGGCTTCAAGACGAAGCGAACAACCGCAAGCGAAACAAAGCGTCGCGCCCAATCGCCGCTTAAATCCGTCTCCGTCGCTCTAACGCTTCTTCGACGATTCCGAGCCCGCGACGAATCGCGCGGAGGACTTCGCGAAGCGCGTCCGGGTCGCCGACGTAAAGGAGCGTTCGCGGGTCGCCACCGAAGTTGCCGCCAATCCGGCTCGCGCCCCAGTCCTCGAACTCGACGCTTTCCAACCGCGGATAGACGCCGTCCATCGCTTCCTCGACGAGTCCGAGCCCGCGATAAATCGCGCCAAGGATTTCGTTAAGCGCGTCCCGGTCGCCGCCGTAAAGGAGCGTTCGCGGGTCGACGTCGAACTCGCCGCCAATCCGGCTCGCGCCCCAGTCCTCGAACTCGACGCTTTCCAACCGCGGATAATTTCCGTCCATCGTGTCTTTTCCTTTTGGCTAAGAGTAAATCGAACGGACGTATTAAACCGCAAGCGGCGTTTCGGCGAAAGTTTAAACGGGGCGCAACCGCGATTGCGTCCGCCTTGCGACGGGAGAGGCAAAACAAGAGGGTTAGGATTTTGGTTTTAAAATCTAAATGGAAAAAGGTTTCTTTCTATTTTACTCATTATACTTAAATATTATATTTATATATTATATATTATTATATATATTAAGAAATACCTCTCCCCCCCTAAAAGCGCCTCCTCCCCCATAAAAGTCTCTCCCCCCTAGAAGAGGGGGAGGGGGAAGCAAATCTCGCGGGTTCGCATATGCGTATTAGTAATTTCTTTGAATTTGAGCCGTTTCAGCTCTTTCAGACGTAATCGAGACGCAAACGCGTTTACCGGGACGCTCGGCGGCTTTCCGGCGGTCGACGAGCGCGTTTCCGCCGGTTGCGAAACAATCCTTTTTCCATCTCGATTAAACCGTTTCGCGACTCCGGTTTTTCCGTTACAATGCGAGCGTTAGGAGGAACCGCAAAATGAAAACCGCTTGCAATTATCAAAACTTCAACCGAGGTCGGCTTGTCGCCGCGTGGATTTGGAACGTCGTCTCGGCGCGCCCCGACGGCTTGGAACGCGGACGCAAAACGAGCGTCAATCCCGCCGCGCTTTACCGTCGAGCCGCCGACTTGGGACTCGACTCCGGCTTTATCAACCGAACCGCGCGACACTACTTTCCCGACCTCGACCTTCGCGCCAACGTCTGGAAGATTCCCCGCCGCCCTGAGTTTCGTCTTTTCGAAAAGGAGGCGGACGGCGAACTCGGACGCGCCTTCAACGATTGGGCGTATTTTCTGTTTGCCAAAGAAGGACGCGTTCCCGTTTCGGTTTTCAAAGATTGCGCGAAGAAAATCGGCGTCGACTTCCGAACGCTTCGTCAAGCGGCGCGAGCGTTGCGCCTCGACACGATCCAAGGCGACGACGGCAAGTATTACTGGGTAAGGCGGGACAAGTTCGCGTTCTCGGACGTCGTTGGAATCGTCGCCGGAAAGTTGTACGAAAGCCGTTTTGAAAACAACCCGAACAAATTTTTATTCACGCCGCAAAAAATCGTTAGAATCGAGGAGCTGCCGGACGTCCCGTCGACGCGGTTGATTGTCGACGCGGCGCTGAACCGCCTCCTCGCCGAAGGCTTGGCGAAGACGCATATCTTTTTCGACGCGACCGCCAACGAAGACCGCGAAGGATTTTATTGAGATGAAAAAACAAGAAACGCCCGTTCAACCGTAAGTCGTCCCCGACGCCGTCGCCGACGTCTTAACGCGTCCGCTCAAAACCGCCGCGCCATCGAAAACAGACGGGCACGAAACGGCGCTTTTCCACGCGTTCGCTCGGAACCGGCTCCCCGCGCAACCGAAAGCGGACGGGCGCGAAGCGGCGCTTTTCCCGACGATGAAACGCGCTTGCCTTTGCCGCGTCGCCCCATCGCCGCCCAATTAACCCGGTTTCACGCTCGATTAAATCTTGCGCGTCTCTGAACGACCGTCGCCCGCTCTTGAATATTAAAGCGCGCCAAGCGAAATTTGGCGCGTTCCCGACGCCGCTCCGCTCGCCTTGAACAAAGCAAGTATTTCAGAAATCATTGTCTCGGCAGTAAAAATCAAATATAGCGATTCCTTCGGTTGCTGGATAGGAATAACGAATAAATTTAAAAAGCGACGTTGGAATTCCCAACGCCGCCCAACATTCAATGTTCAACGTTTTAATCGACTCCCAACGCTTTAAACACCGCGTCTTCCGGGGTTTGATAGAAAATTAAATTGAAACGTCCGACCAGCTCGGCGGGAACAGTTCCCAAGTCGACGGCGGACGGCATTGGTAGAAGAATCTTTTTGGCGCCGGCGTCGAGACAGACCTGCAACACGTTCGCTAATTCGTCAACCTTCCGAATCGTTCCGGCGACGCTAATATCGCCTAAAACGGCTAAACCGCTTATCGTTGGTTTATTCAACGCGATCGACGTCAACGCAATCAAGGTCGGAAGCGCAAGTTTATCGGTCATTCCCAAGCCTTGCAAGTCTTGGTAATTGACGACATAGTCTTTCGACGTTACGCTAATCGCGCCGCTAATACGCGCGGCGTTCACTTTCAAATAATTGAACGCCGCGTTCGCCGCGTCTTTACACTTCGAGTCGGAACCTAAACCCGAACGATCAAACTTGCCGGAACCGGCCAAAATTTGCGACTCCAAACGAAACGCGCCTATCATCCCAGATTTGCTTTGGGATACCGTGTAGACCTGACCTGGATTGCAAAGTCCGTCCGGAATGAGTTTGTCGCTCCCTTGCTCCGGAACCGAAACGTAACGCTCTTCGTTCGTTTCAAGATCGAAGTAAGAAAAGTTGACGTCGTAAAACTCCATACCGCCGAGCTTTTTGAGTTGCTCTTTGACGCGACGACGCATTTCTAACGCAAAGCGTAGAACCTCTTCAAGTTGTTCTTTCGAATATTCGCCGTTAGGATAAAGCAGCTTTATGAAACCGCCGACCGTCTTTCTGACCGCGATAACGTCGCGTTGATTCAGATTAGAGCCCAAACGGAAATATTTGTCCAGCGCGTCGCCGTATTGTTCTTTTCGAAGTTCGCGAACGAACTCTGCCAAATAATCGGTAATAAAGCCGTAATCGTCGGTAAAGTGTTCGGGACGAAACTTCGGGATTTCCCAACCGGGAACGTAGCAATGCATTCGATCAAGAAAAGCTGTGTCCGTTCCCATTTCCGGCGGAAAGGGCGCGAAAAGCGTCGACGTTTTCAAGAGAACGTCGACGCTTTGGTTAATATTGCCGACAAAAACCATCGACGCCGACGCCGCTTTCTCTTCTTTGCCGCGCGCAAAAGACCCGGACGCCATATAGTCCTTCATAATTTGCACGCCGTCTTTGTCTTTGAAATTGATTCCCGCAACTTCGTCGAACGCGACGCAATCCCAAAGCCCGACAAGCCCAACCGTCTTGCGCCCCATATTGTAAAAGAGGTTGGCGACAGTCGTTTGACCTCCCGAAACGAGAATCGCGTTCGGCGATATTTCCTTATAAAGGTGCGACTTACCGGTGCTACGGGGACCAAGTTCGCAAAGGTTGAAATTGTTTTCAACCAACGGCAACGCTCGCGCGAGAAGAAGCATTTTTTCGCGTTCGGAAAATTTATCGGGATTCATCCCGATGGAACGAAGCAGAATCGCCGTCCACTCCTCTTGCGTAAACGCTTTACGACCGCGTTTAACTTCCTCTAAATCGACGCTCGGCGTTTGAATCGGAGTCAATTTATGAATGCGAATCGGCGAAACGTCTTTTTCTAGTTCCTGAAACTCGTATTCAAGTTGAACGACGCACCAAATGCCGCCGCAAAGCAAACGTTCAAATTTCGTCGGATAGACGTCGGAAATCGGGACGTCTTTAACGCCGAGATTCGAAAATTCCGTTTCGTAACGGTCTTTTTTGACGTTCAACGTTACCGTAATTTTATCGATAACGGAATAAGTTCCGCGCCGACGCAATTCGGAAAGGATTTTTTGCGCTTCGTCGGGGCGAACATAGTTTTCCGCTAAAATCCGTTTGACGGTCGCTACGCCCTCGGCGACAAACTCAGGGTCGTCGGAACCGCAATATTGTCCAAGAAGATACTCAAGGACGTAAACCGGAACGTTCGCGCCCTCTTTGATTTTTTTCGTTAAGTCTTTGCGGACGATGCGACCGTCGAATTCCCGGCGAAGTTTCTCGTTAAGTCGAACGTTAAAATCGTCGTTTTCAGAAGTAAGAGCGAATTCGTTCATCGTTTAATCTTTTGCTTTACCCGTTAAAATCCAAAGTCGTCCGCAAAAACAACGTCGATGCAAAACTCGACTTCTTGAGGCGGATCGAAACCGTTTTCAATAACGAGGCGATACTTTTTGTTTTTATCGTAAGCGCCGGGTTTTAAGTTAAATCGAACGGTCGTAACTCGTTCCCTTGGATCGGCGTTTGTTTTATCGGCGATAACGACGCGTTTGTCGCTGACTGCGCCGCCCGCTTCGTCTTTGACGTAAATCGCGTATTCGCAGGCTCGCGTTTTCGGGCCGACGGCTTGCGGTTGGAAAAAGTCGAGCCGAAATTGCAAATTGGAAATTTTACGCGTCTCGCTTAAAAGTTTCAGTTCGACGTTCGAAACCTCTTCATATTTTTTACTTGCCGAACGAAGATTTTTGAAATGGACGACCGGAACGACCATTTCCTGCAAACTAACGCCGCCGTGAGTATAGTTTTCGCCGCCGCCGGCCTTCTTAATCCGCGCGACGTTCCTCGGCGTGAACGCTTTAAACGCGACCGCGTCGAACGACTCGCTTAAACGCGTTTCCAATAACCCGACCGCTCGCGTCGTTGGAGTCGTTAACGCGTAACGTCGCCCAAGCTCCAACGGTTCCTCGGAGAAAAGCGCTCCGTCAATTTTATCGCTCGACGTAAGAGGCGCGCGTTCGTATAGGAAACCGTGATCCGCCGTAACGAAAACGTTGGTTCCCTGCATATCGGCGACGATAATTTTTAAGAGTCGAACAAGCTCCGCTTTGGCGGTCTCGCAGGCTTCGAAAACGTTTTTCTCCGTCGGCGCCGCGTCGCCGATCGCGTCGATAGCGTTGTGATAAATATAAACGACGTCTTGGTCTTTAACGAGCGCTCGGCGTTCGTCTCGCTTCCTATTTAAAACGTCGTCGAACGCGACGGCGACGGAACGCGGGTTCTTTACGCAAAGGACCTTTTCGCGCTCCTTAGTCGAGCGCGTTGGAAGTCCGTCGACTAAAACGTCCAAACGAGCGTCGAGCGACAGTTTACGACCCGGCAAAAGACTTGCCATTCCCAACTTTGTGATCGTCGGAAAGGTTGCTTGAACGGCTTCCAAGCTCGTCGTTCCTTTGGTTGTTTTATCGAGTTCGTCGCAAAGTTCCGTCGCGACTTCGTACCGCAACGCGTCGGAAACGACGACGAAAACGCGCGTGTTTTTCTTGCGAAGCGGTTCGACGTATTTCGAGTAAAAGTCGCGCTGACGCGGGACGTCCGCGACTTCGCCGCGAGTCGCGACGTCGTCCGCGATCGCGTTCGTCCAAGACTCGGTTAATTCGGCGAGGAACCAATTCCGATACAACGCGTCGATTTTCTCCGCGGTGCGCTTTACGGAGTCTTCCAAACGACTCGCGCCGTTCTTTTGCGCGGCGTCGCAAGCGAGGTGAAAACGTCGGTAACGACGATCCGTTTCGCTCGCTTTTCGCGTGTAAAAATCCCAAATTTCCTTTGCTTTACCGAAATGGAAACCGCCGTCGTTTTCGCAGTAAAAACGTCGCGTTTCCGCGAGATAACGCAGCGCGTCGTAATAATGCGCGTAGCGTTCGCGCCATCCGATCGTTCGCCGACGTTCGAGCGTTTGGAAAACTAAGTCGAGTTTGAGCGCGTCGTCGGCCGCGTCGTCGAAAAAGCGACGTAAAATCGACTCGTCGACGCCGGGAAAAACGTCGGCGCCTAAGAGCGTTTCGAGTTCTTGTTCGTCGAAACGTTTCGCTAAATTCCATTCGGATTCGACGGCGCGGCAAAGTTCGAAAAGCGTTTCGTTTCGTTTCGGATCGTCGCGCCACCGGTCGACGACGTCGTAACAAAAGGCGCGCAACGATTCTTCGCGAAGTCGTTTTGAAACGCGCGGTTCGTCTTTGTTCTGTTCGGGCGGCTCGAAAAAGCGTTCCAACCCATTCAACACGTCGACGCTCGCCGTTTGGAGAAACGCGGTGAAAAAAAGCCGAGTCGCCAAGTTCAGCAGCGTGTTTTCTTCGGCGTTGGCGCCGACGCATTGTCGCGCGAACTTCCAAAAAACGTCGACGTCGCCGAATTTTCGAATTTCGTTGAACGCGGCGTTCTTTTCCTCGTCGAGACCGTCGGAGAGAACCGCGACGACGAGGTCTTGCGCGGCGCCGCCGTCGCAACCGACGAGAACCGACAAAACGTCGAGTTCGAATCGCGCTTCGTTTTGGTAAACGCGACCAATTTTACGCAAGCGGTCGACGCGTTCTTTGTTGGCGAAAAACTTATCGAAACGTTTGACGGCGCTTCGGATCGCGCTTTCGACGCTTTTTTCGATTTGTAATCGACTCGTTTGCATTGAAACGGCGTCGGCGCGAAACTCTTCGCTCCAAAGTTCGACGTCTCGCAGCCAGTTCGTCTGTCCGTTTTCGGCTTGCAACGGTGCGTAAATCAAAAAATCGCTTTCGACGTCGTCGTGCAAGAGGAGTTTTTTAACGCTGAAGTTATTGTCGCTCTCTAACTTAACGACTTTAACGCCGGGAAGTTCGAGCGAATCGAGGCCGTTCTCAAACTCGCGCTCTTCGTCGCGCCAGAAGACGACGCGGCGACGATGGAACTCCGGTTTCGGCGCGGCGAACCGCTCTTGTAATTTCTTTTGAATTTCGTTTAACACGACGTTTCTTTCTTAATACAGAAGCGCGATGGGAAACTTGCCGTATTCCTCGCTTTGATTCCATTCGTCGACGGACAACACGTTAAAACTACGTATCAAGTTCTTTTGCGCTTGCGGCAACTTTTGCAACTCGAACGGGAGCAAACCGACGATCCGATTTCGCAACTCTTTGCGCGTCATACGATCCGCCTTGGGATACTCGACGACGTAAACGTAATCGATCGGCTTTTGGGTTTTGCCGATCGCGTCCAAGTATATCCAGGAATCGTAATATTTGTACGCGATTTTATTTGTCGATTTGTCGGAATCCGGTTCAAATTTTTCCGGTTTCTTAGCGTCGGGCGAAAGCGCGTTTTTGTACTCGACCAAAACGAGCGCGTCTTCGGTTTCCGCGACGAAATCGACGTCGCTTAAAATCGTGTTCTTGATCGTCGCCGCAAAGACTCGATGAATTTCGTCCGACGCCCAAAGCGCGGCGGAAAAATCAAACTCCGCGCTGTTATGTTCGTCGCGGAATATGCGTTTAATTTCGGTCATTTTAAGTCGTCGCGTCGTAAACTTCGTCCAACAGCGCGTCGAACGCTTTCATAATCGGGTTTTCGCGAAGCGCGCTAAATCGGCGTTCGCGCTCGCAGGCGACGGTTTCGCCGTCTTTGTACAAGGAAAAAAACGCGACGTCGTCGCTCTCTTGCGCGCGAATCTCAATATATTTCGCGAGAACGTAGTCGTGCGTGGCGATAAAAATCTGGACGCCGTTTCGCTGCAACGTCAGCAACAACTCGACGATCGTCGGAATGTGAATCGGGTTGAGGTTGGCCTCCGGTTCGTCCCAAAACAACACGGCCCCTTTTTCCAGCGCGCCGTTTTTCGCCAACTGCCAAACAAGCGCGATTTTGCGAATCCCTTCCGCGATCAAATTGAATTCGAGCTTCGTATTTCCTTTTTTTAGGTAAAATTCGTCGCGTTGCGAATCGAAGTAAACCTTGCCTTCGATGATCGTTTCGATTTGATCGAGTATTTTCCGTTTCGACTCGGCGTTTTTTCCGACGGAAACGTCGACTTTCGCGGCGTTCGCAACGTCGAGATAAGTATCGTCGAACGACACGTTGTTCACCGCGACGGCGGCGTTTAAGTTGTAAGCGTTCGACAAAATCTCTTTCGCGGGAATAAACGCGGCGCGCAAACCGGCTAGCGTTTTTTCCCACGTTTCTTCGCCGGTTGTTTTCGCGTCCCATTTTTTCGTTTTCGAGTTGAAGGCGGCGGCGATTTTCACTTCCGGACCGTCGCCGTCGAACGCGACGACGCGAACGGACGCGTCGTTGACGCCCTGCTTGCGTCGAACGAGCCGCCCGATTCGGAGATCGTCCGGCAAAAAAACGCGAACCAGCTTTTGCGCGAACGCCGTTCCCGGGTCGATCGCTTGCCAAGCGGCGTAAAGCGTTTTCATAACGTGAGTTTTACCGGTTCCGTTTTCGCCGATAAAAACGTTGATTCCGCTTGCGAACTCGAGTTCCAACTCTTCGAAAACGGTAAAACGTTTGAGCGTTAATTTTTTAAGCGGCATCGCGTCGTTTCTCCTTATTACTTAATCGACGCTAAAATATCGGCGAAGAGCGCGTAGTTATGCTTTACGCCGTCGTCGAGGTCGAGGACGCGTTTTTCGTCGGCGCGGACGCGAACCTTCTCTTCGTATTTTCGGAGTTCGTGCGCTTGGTCGTCCAGTTTTTTTCGTCGCTTCGTCAAATTAACGCGTTCGGAGCTTTTGAGATCGGCGGCGTCGAGCGCGGCGTCGAGGCGTTCCAACTGCGCTCGATAGCGGCCCTGCAACTCGTGAACGTATTTTACGCGAAGCCGCGCGATCGTGTCGGGGCGGTAACGGTGGACGTAATGCAACGCTTTGAACCCGTTCTTCTTGCCGGAGTCGAAGAGCCAGTAAATCGGGCGTTTTTGGTACGTTTGGACGTGATCCTTGAAAAAGCCGTTGAGGAAATAGGCGCGAATCGTCTCTTTCGGCGCCTTGCCGTCTCCGCCGAGCGCGACGGCGATGAAACGCAAGTTCTCGTCGAGCGTTTCCGCTCCGAACGCGAATTTCAACCATTCGGCGAAGCGCGTCGTCGCGTCGTCTTTGAAATAATCGTCGTCGCAAATCGGGATAATCGCGTCCTCGTCCGGTTGGAAATTCTTGTCTTTGTCGCCGTATTTCGACGCGTCCCAATCGCCGCCGGCGTACGCCAAGCCGTCGACGACGAGCGAGTAGCGCCCGAACATGCACCCGACCGCGTACGAAATCAACGACTTAATATCGCGAACCAAATCGGCGCGGCGGACGGTAACGTCTTTGTCGTCGACCTCCGGCGTCAGTTCGTCGGCGAGGCCGTAAATATCGATGAAAATCCGGTTTAACTCTTCTTCGTTTGCTTTCAAACGACGGAACCGCTCGTCGCACTCCGCTTCCCAAGCCGCGAACGCCTCGGCGACCGTCGCGACCGAACGCCCAACCAACGGATGCCGCGCGAAATCCCAAGAAGTTTCAAACGCGTCCCAGTCGGCTTTAGATAAGGCAACACATTCGGTTACGAGGCCTTCGACTTGCGTAACAGCTTTCGCTCTTATAATAAAAGGTAATTTTCCAATTGGCCCCGGATTATAATCTAACGTCGGAGTAAGAATTTTCAAAAAGTTTTTGACAACAGCGGAATTAAGTACACCTAACAAATACTCTTCGCTTGTTTCTGCTTTAACAAAACAAATAGGTCCTTTGGTATCAAACAAAAAACCTTCTTTGCTGTAGCGAAAAGAAGCCGGCCCAGAAGAAAGAGAACTCCAAGTAACGCCGCGCTGATAATAAAATTGTTGGTTTTTAACAACAAACTCGGGGGTTTTTAAATAAGGATATTTTCGCAAAACACTCTTCTTAATTTCGGCTCCATCGTTTTCGTAATCAACGATATAATCATTGTTGCCGTACCATTTGCGAAATTCGCCGCCCTTGTTATAGGGAAACCATTTTACATTATTAGCTATTGCATTTTCACGATTACAATTAAAACCAATGCGTTCAAAAATAATTTCATACCACAAACGCAAAAAACGATTATTATCAGTCGTTGCTAAACCTTGTTTAGGATACGCATAATCATTCAAAGACTTTTCTAAGCTAAAAGCTTGAAATGTACGTTCGCTAACCCAATAAGCGATCGGCGCGCCGGGAATCTTCGCGAAGTTCGCTTGATCCGCTTCGTAACGGCCTTCGCCCGCCAAAAACGCGGCTTCTTTTCCGTCTTGCGTCGTCGGCTCGATTAAACGGCAATACGTTCCCCTGTACCCCGGCGCGGAATGTTTGCGCATCGCGAACGCCGTCGTTTGCACGACTTCGCCGCCGATTTCTTCAAACGCCCGCGCTCCCAAGTGCGCCATATTCACGACGTCGTCGCGCAAGAGTTTCGCGCGCAGCTTTTCGTAACTGCTCAAAAACATCCAGGAATGCATCGTAACCATCGCGTAATAGCCGCCGGCGCTCGTCATTTCGCCGCAACGTTCGATAAAACACGCGAACAAGTCCGATTTGCCGTCCGGGTAACTTTTTTTCGCAAAATTAGCGAGATCGGCAAAGACGTTGCTTGTCGCAAGATACGGCGGATTCGTAACGACGACGTCGTATTTTTGCGCGAGGAGACGAAGGTAGTTGCGGCAGTTCCTTTCGCTTTGCGTTTCGGCGACGAAAAGCTCCGGCGTCGCTCCTTCCGAATTCAAGCCGAGAGCGTCGTTCGCCGCGAGAAGCGAGCCGTATTTTTCGCCGTCTTCCCAGCCTTTCGGCGAATAGACTTGCGGTTCGATTCCGCGCGTCAAAAAGCGGCGGTCGTATTGACGCGCCTTCATCGCGACCGCAAAATACGCCAACTGCGCCGCGCGTTCGTCGATATCGAGCCCGTAAAGGTTCTTTTCGACGATGTTGCGCGCCGCGTCGCGGTCGGCGAAACCGCGTCGTTTATAGATTTGCATCAAAACGTCGAACGCGTAAACGAGAATGTGCCCGCTTCCGGCGCAAGGGTCGATAATCTTCGCGTTTTCGAGGTCGAACTCCGCGGCGGACGCGTCCAAACGAGCGCGAACCTCCGGCGTTTGCTCCGCTTCCGGGAGATAATAGCGCCAACCGTATTCCTCGGCGAGCGCGCGCTCCCGTTCGATTCGCGCCGCTTCGGTCGCGAAGGGGCCTTCTTCGCGGAGTCGCGCCGAAATCGCCAAGCGTCCGAGGCTGTTTTCGACCATATAACGGACGATCCAGTCCGGCGTGAAGAGCTGCGTCGCGAACGGCACGCGCTCTTGCGTGATTTTGACGTTCTTTTTCAGGAGCGCGTACGTTTCCGCTTTCGCGTCGGCGTTGTAATATTGGTAGAGCCAGCCGACGACTTGAACGCCGTTTTCAAGCCAATATTTATCGGAGATTTGCGCGACCATTTGAGCGATAACGCCGTCCGGGCTCAAGACGTTCGTCGGAAGAAGACTTTCGCTATATCCGCCCGTCGGCTCGAAAAGGCGCGGAAGCTCGGCGTTCAACGCGTTGCACTGCAGAAGCAAAAGATAACGGTAAAGCGCCGCCGTTTCGTTGTTTTCGAGCGCTTCGACGACGCGTTCGCGGTCGAGCCCGGGCAGGTCGATTTCAAGGGCCGCGTCGAGAATTTCCGGACGGAACGCGCCGTTCGCGTCGGTGAAAACGCGGACTCGCGACGGAAGGTAGTTGTTGACCTCCATATAACGGAGCGCGATCAACCGGTTGAACCAACCGTAAGCCGCTTCCTCCATCGTTTTATCGAAACTTTTGTTTTGGCGGGCGCGCGCGATCAACTCTTTTCGCGACCGTCGCTCGACGTCGGACAAAACGCGACCTTCGACCGTCGCCGCGTCGGGGTCGACGTTTTGCCAGTTTTCCGCCGTAACGCCGTAATAAAACGCTTGACGCCGGACGCCTTCGTTCAGCGCGACGCGGGCGTCTTGCGCAAACTTTTGAACGGCGTTTTTGTTCTTCGTCGCGTCTTGTCGAGTTTCTTCGATTCCTTGGAAGTCTTGGAGGTCTTGGTTTTCCATTGCGGGTTCTCGCGGGCTTTTTTAACGTCGGGGGTCGGGGTTAGTCTTCGAAACGGATTTCGTCGCAGGTTTGAAGGATATGAAGGAGTTCGTTGCGCAACCGCGCGACGTAATTGTCGAGGTCGGCCTCGTTGCGTAAAAAGAGCGGCAGCCCGAGATCGGCGACGCGAACGGCCTTCACAACTCGCGGTTGCGGTTGCGGTTGCGGCGTTTGGACGTCCTCGTTTCCGTCGGAACCCGGCTTTTTCTTCGGTTTCGGCGGTTCGGGAGGCGGCGTCAGCTCGACGATTCGTTTGCGGAACTCTTTTTCGAACGAGACGATTTGCGCCGTCGTCGCGTCCAATTCGAGAAGCGAGTTCGCCGCTTGAATCGCTTGACGCTTCGCCGCAAAATAGGCCTCGACGTCGTTTTTGAGCGCGTCGGAAGCGAGCGTTTCGTCGACGAGCCGGCGAGCGTTTTCGGCGCGTCGCGCGGCGTCGGCGTCGACGGCTTGGCGTTTTTCGTCGATCAGTTTAAGCCAAGCGACTTTCAGCGCGCCGAGCGTCGGCTGCAGTTCGGCGATTCGACCGTAAGGCTCCGGCGACGCGAGGATTTCCTCGACGGTCGCAAACGCTTTCAACGACGCGGGATCGGCTTCAAAATAACCGCGCTCTTTTTCGAGAAGCGACAAAAACGCTTGCGCTTCGTCGAAAATCGGACGTTGCGTCGCGAAAAAAGCCTCGACGTTTTCCATTCGCTCGCTCGCGTCGAAAAAGTCGTCCGCCAACTCGACGAGCCGTTTCAGGAACGCGATCGGATCGTTGCGGCGCCCCAACGCGTCGTCCGTTAGGTCGCGGGCTTTTTCGACGAGCGTTTTGCCCGGGTAAACGGAAGAAGAACCGTATTTGCTAAGGAGCTCCGCGTAATGCGCTCGTTTCTCCGTAAGCGCGTCGACGGCGAACGCGACCAATTTTTGCTCGTCGCTCGGAACGCCCATTTTGTCGAGATATTCGCGAAGGAACTCGACGCATTGGCGAATCAACGTCGCGGACGCCGCGACGCGCAACTGAACGGTCGTTTTGTCGATTTCGGTCTTTTTGCGCAGAAAATCGACGAGCCGTTTGTCGTTGCGCCCGACGTTCGAACCGCCGTATTTGACGACGATTTTATTGCGAACAAGCAAACGAACGACGAGCGCCGCGACGTCGATTTCGCGCCAACCGAAGGGAATCCCGCCGTATCGCCGTTGGATTTCGCCCATCGAAACTTTCAAGTTTTTCGTATGTTGCAACCCCAGCCAACGCTCGATTTCTCGCAACGCGCCCTCGACGCCGCTTTGCAACTCGACGCCTTCGAACGTCGGTTGGTCTTCCGGTTCGCCGTTTCGGAGAATAGCGCGAATGTCGTCGTCGCCTTCGACGAAACGCCCGACCAAGTTCAGGTTGGAGTAAACGTTTTCCGTCAAACGCGTTAACACTTCTACCAACTTGCTTTTCGCGTCGTCGCCTTTTACGTCGACGCGCTGACCGTCGACGTAAACTTTCCCGTCGGCGATCGCCCGCTCGACGTATTCTTGCGCGCGTTTTTCCAAAGCCGTCGCTTCGAACTGATGACGCTCGACGATCTCTCGGATGTTGGGCGGAAATTTGGAAAGGTCGCGCTGTATTACATATTTGCGTATTTTCAACGCACGTTCCAGCGTTTCGTAATACGGCGCCGAATCGGACAAACGGAGAATCGCCTCGCGCCCCTGACTCATCAACATCGCCAAACGTTCTTCCGACGCGTTGTACTCGTCGCTCGCAACGGTGAGGACGCGCAAACTCATACCGTCGCTAACGGTTCCATAAGCGACGTCGTCGATATAACGGTTAAACGCGAAGTCGTATTTGCCGTATTTGAACTTTTTGTCCCTAAAAATATCGTCGAAGATCGTTGCGCCGACGGAGCGAACGATTTCCGCGTTTTCGAGCGGCGTCCTCTTGATTTCGAGCGCGACGTCCTTTTCCAAGTCGGTGAGGAACATATACGAGTCGTCGTTTTTCGCGACGTAATTTTGCGCCACAAGCCGCTTCAACGAGTCGGCGACACGTTGGCGCAACGCTATCATATCGGAGCCGATTCTATCGATCATAAGGATCGCGATATTATCGACGTCGGCGCGTATGTCGTCGATGTAACGAATAAGATACAATAGTTTAAGAACGTCGACGTCTTCCGGTTTAACGCCGTCGTCGTTTTCCGCCGCTCGTTGGCAACGCTCGACGACGCGGCGAATCGAACCGTCGAGGCAAGTGTGGACGGAGTCGTAAAAACAGTAAAACGGCGCGAGCGCGTTTTCGTCTTTATCTTTTATTTTTTGCGCCGCTTCCAAGAAGCCGGAAAGGAGCGAACGCTCGACGCCAGAAATGGCCTTCCCCCAATTGCCGTGTTTGCGGATTTCGGCGAAGACTTTCGGCAAAATGATAAACTGATACGGAATAAAGGGATAGCATTCAACAAAGTTAGAATCGCCGCCAAAACCTTTAATATCCGCCCGCGAATTCTCAAACAAGAAATCATTTTCCAAATCGTTCGTTTTATTTTGGTAAACCGCCGCGAGAAGTTCGCGCGCCTTGTCGGTTTTCGCCAAAACGCGTTTTTTGATCACTTCGTCGACCGAAGACGACGACAAGCTAAGGCGCGTGTTGAAACGACCTTGGATCTTGGAGAAGTCGTCGCCGGTAATCTTAACGACGGAATCGATCGCCTCCTGGCTCGTTACCGTCACCCAAACTTTTCCGCGACACTTCGAACCGATTTCCTCGACGAGCGATTGAAGGTTCAGCATCAAGTTGCCGTCGTCGCCGATAAACTGCCCGACCTCGTCCGCCATAAAGAGAAGACGGAAATTCTTCCCCTTCGCGTCGACGTACTCTTGAATTTCTTCGACGAGCCGCGCAATACTTAAATCGCTCGTTTCTTTACCGTCGAACCAATGTCGCGCGGCTTGTTCCGTCCAACCTAAAACGCTTTGCAACGTTTGGACGAGAACGTCTTCTAAAAAATCATATGTGTCGCGCGCTTCAACCCAAGGCAGACCGTGTAACTCTTCAAACGTCGCGCGGAAAAGTTGCGTTTTTCCTTGTTTTTCAATGAAGCGTTCCAGCCTCGCCACTTTTAAATCGCCGTCGTAACCGCAATGCTGATAAAACATTTTAGCGAAAACGCGCAAAACGGCGGTTTTGTCTTTGTCTCCCGAATTCGCGACGTCGATATTGAAAAGAATCGATTCGGTCGGGACGGCGACGGATCGACGAACGGCGCCCAACGTCGTCGCGTCAAATTTTTCCGTAAAATAATCGAGCGTCTTTTTACCGTCGACTTCGCGGTTCTCGAGGAGATACGAAAGCATCTTCAAAAAGTGCGACTTACCGCTGCCGAAGAAGCCGGAAATCCAAACTCCGATTTTATCGGTCGGTTCGTCCAACGCCTCGACGTAAGCGTTGAAAAAATCGCGAAATCGTCGCGCCAACTCTCGGGTAACGACGTATTCGTCGAGCTCTTGCCGAAGATTCGCGTCGTCGTCTTGCGTAACCTTAACGACGCCGTTAATATTCCGGTCGACGTTCTTCTCGAACATTTGATGAATCTTCATTTTGTCGCCTCCGCCAAGAGATTAAACGCGCGATAATAGTGTCCGTCGACAAACTCGTCAAATAAACGGAGCGTTTGCCCGTCGAACGTACCAGGGTAAAACAGGACTATTGGAACGACGTCGGAAATTTCCTGCATATTATCGAGCAATTTATGAGCGCGCATAAACGGGTGCGCTTTGCCGACGCCGGTAATAAACAAAACGTCTTGTCCGGAAACAAGCGATTCTTTCCCTAAATCCTCCAACATTTGTTCGACTATTTTCTCCGGAGCCGCGATCTTCTGCAACTGCGCGAGCAAATAGTCCTTGCCTCGCTTCTTTTCGAGAGGCGCGACCGCGTCGAGGACTTTTTTTTTCTTCAGCAACGAAAGAAAAATTTCGTAAAGATCGCAACAACGAACGCGAAAAGGAACGTTCGTCGCGTTCATTAACATTTCGACGCCGTGTTGAACGGCAGGCTCGTCTTTCGGATCGTAACAAAAGACATGAACGCCGACTTCGTTCGCCAAGCCTTTGTTGGCTAAAAAGTCCGCGTTAGAAATTCGCTCTCTAATTTGATCCAGTCTTTCTTTAACGTCCATAACGGCAAACCGCTCCTGGTTTTTTAGTTAAAACAGTTGAACGCCGGCAACGCGTCAAGGTCGCCGTTGGCTCTAACGCCTTCTTCTAATTCGCGACACAGCAGAAAACGATTGAGGGCGGCGGATCTCGGAGTGTCAAGATAGCCGGTTTCGACTAGCATACGCCCTAAAACGCCCTTAATTTTCTCGACGGTTTTTTCACTCCAAGAGGCGACCTGCGCGTTCTCAACTTGAATATTGGAAAAGAAGACGTTCAAGTCTCGCCGAGAATACGAGAAGTCCAAACGGCGGTATTTTTCACCGATCAGACGCGTCATAACGTCCCAAACAAGACGATTTTGACGCATAACCGCGTAAAGGTTGATTTGTTTGGCAACCGCGTTCGACGCGTTAGCGAGTTCGTAAACGAGGGCGTCGTTATCGAGCGCGTCAATACGTTTCCAACAAGCGCGCGTCATCCGAGCGACTTGCCGCTCGGTTGGATATTGAAATAAATTATCGCGTTTAATTTTTTCGATCGCGTCGTCAAGCGCAACTTTGTCGAGACGTAACGGCGCGACAATGCGAATCTCGTAAAAAAGAAATTGCTCCGCCGTTAGGGAGCCGTTGTATAAACGCGTATCGTTCATTGACCGTCTCTTTCGCCGTCCAAACATTTTACGTTAAATAATTCATTCGATCCTATCAGTTCGATTTTAACAAATTTACAGTGCGAATTTCCAATAAATTAGTAGGTTGAAAGGAGGCTCCTAGCGTTTGTGCAAAGTTAAATTTATCGTAACCTACACGCCAAATTACAAATAAACCGATCAATCGCTAACCGGCCTAGTTTAAAGTCTTTAAAACAATACTTGCGGCCTGCGCAACCGAAACTAACGCTTGCCGTTATTATACTGGAACGCGTAAATTTTTCAAGATAAAAACCTTATTCAAGAAGAAAACTCTAAGCTCAAATTTTTTAAATGCGCCCTGATAATCCTTGTTGGCGGTGAAAATGTCAAAAATCCCCTTTTTTATTGATGGAAACGACGGCGTGAGTTATTTGACGGCGTTGACGAAACCAACGTGTGAAGAATAGGACGTCGGTGGGCGCGGACTTGCCGAAGTCGAGCGGTTGCGAGGCGGGGAGAAATAAAGGCTCGACCGTTTCGTAACAGCTCAACGAACTTCGAGATCGACGCCGTAATTTTCGCGCCGTCAAAGCAAGAAAACCAACGTTCCTTGACAATTCTACCAATTCGCGTATAACGAGAGTAAAATTGAATCAATAAAATCAGTTGAGCGATCGCGGTAAAATCGCGGCAACAACGCTCGCGATAAATCGGGAAAGCAAAACATTCGAACTTAAAAGAGAATACGGCGACGGCGGAGAACGTTCGCTAATTAGTTTTAATCATTGGCAAACAAACATCTAACGGAACCAAGTTCGCGACGTCCGGCGCGCTTCGGACGCGGCCCCCAAACCGTCTCGCGGCGTTTGAACCAAGGCGCGTAAATAAAGAAAGTTGGCGCGCTTTTGCGACGCTTCCGCCTTAACGCGTTGGCGATTTGGCGTCGCCGAGGACCCAAAATTTTTCGACGCGACGCAAGGCGCCGGGCTAACGTCGGACGTCGGAAACGCGAACGGAACCGAACGTCGCGCTTGCGACGGCGAAAACGTCGACGTTTGGCGCAACGCGACGTCGGAACGCTTTCTAGAATTGAGGACGGCGGAAAATCGGGCCCTCCAAAATCGCCGCCGGGAAACGCCGAAATTTTTTGGGGCTTTTCGGGAAACGACGCGGAAACGGCGACGCGGCTCGGACGCTTCGCTTCGGTCTCAAAGAAGAGGTCGGACTTCCGCTTGCAACAAACGGAAACGACGCAAACGACGGCGGTTCGGACGCTTCGCTTCGGCCTCAAAGAAGAGTCCGGACTTCCGCTTGCAACGAACGGAAACGACGAGCAAACGACGGCGGTTCGGACGCTTCGCTTCGGTCTCAAAGAAGAGGTCGGACTTCCGCTTGCGGCGAACGTAAACGGCGGTAAAGCCGAAAGAAACTCAACGGTTGTCGTCGAAAAAGAACCGACGGCGGCGCGAGTTTAACGGTCGTTTCGGCGAATCGGCTCGGTTCGTCGGTTCGATTAACGTCCCAATAAAGTCTTCGAGAAGCGAGCTAAAACTGATCGCGCTCGCCTTAAACTCGAAACGCCTGAAAACGCAAACTCGCTTCGCGTCTCATCGCAAAGGTTAGCTTACTCGAATTGGCGGTTCCTAATGTCGAGTCTTGGAACGCGGCGGTCGACCCGTCGCTTAATCGCGGCGACGTCTCCGACCATAAATGCGGCGCGAACGAATCGCACGGTCAATGGAAGGCGATTGCCGTTTTCGGTAGCGCGTCGACGATGGTGCGCGTCCCGTATCCGCGCGTTAGCGGCTTGTATTTTGCGGAACGTCGCATCGACGACCCGAGTTGAAGGCAATATTTAGGCGACATCGAAAACGAAATAACCGCCGATACGCACGGACTTACGGCTATTTATCTTGGCGACGCTCGCGACGCACATTTTGACCGACGGCACGAAACTCATTTTGCCGATTTTGAAAAGTTTGAACAAAAAGCGAAAGGACAAAAGCCTTGAAATTTGAATTTAACGAAAGCAAGCCGCGCGTTGTTTGTGGCGACGTTGGCAATATTGCCAAAATGACGGCGTATTCGTCTTACGGCGACGCTACGTTAGATTTTTGGGTCAGTGGGAAACGTTACTCGGCGTTCTTGAAACCAACTGCCGCGCGCCTTTGGGGGCGCGTCCATTTCCTTTGTATGGAAAAGGACGGCGAACTACTCCTTGACAAACCGCCGGAAAGCAGAGCCTTAGAGGATTGGCGCTCCCCTCGCGGTTGCGGCGACGTTTCGTGCGCCGACCCGCGAATTGTTCGCGCGTTTATTTTGTATTCGGCGTTGGTTTTTACCGACAAAACAGAAACCGAAATCAACGCGATCATCGCCGACGTTCCGACGCGGGCCGAGGCGTTTGAATGGTTGAAGGCGAACCGATTCCCAACGGAGCCGCTCGACGACGAAGCGGCTTGGAAGCGCGTTCGGGAAGCGGAGGACGCGCGGGAATTTGAGGATTATATTTTCGACCCGCGACAACTTTTAACGGAGGATTTTTAACGATGTGGATTTTTGCGAAAAGCGGTTTTTTCTCGGCGGTCGAACACTTTGACGACTCCAATTTGATTCACGTTCGCGCCCGTTTTCGCGGCGACTTGGAGCGACTTTGCGCCGCCCATAACGTCGCGTCGAACGTCGCCGAAACGCCGTCGAACGACTACCCGTTCCGAATGGACTTCGAGCGGAGCGTTTGGCGAGAGATCGTCGCCGACGAAGCCGCCGGAATCGACTATTCGAATTTTAAGAGCGCCGTTCACGACGGCACGACGCGCGACCGGGCTTATATGGACGTTTGGGCCGCGCTCCGCCGCGCCGAAGAGCCTCGACGTTGACGGGCGCCGAAATTTACTCGCGTCCTTACCGGACGGCGCGTTCGCCCGTTCCGCAAGTTCTCGCCTAAGTCCGACGAAGAATATTGTCCGTTTGACGAGGAGCGACGCGTCGCGCAAGCGCCGACGTCGGGGATAACGCTCGAACGGGCGCGACGTCGGCGGCGGCGTTCATTCGTCGTCTTTTTTGCGTTTGCGGCGCGTCGGGCGGTTTTGCGCGGCGAGGCGCTTTTCGAAGTCGGAGTCGATTTTTTGCGTTTTGTTGAACGCGTCGTACTCCGCGACGGCTTTTTCATCCGCTTGACGCTTCGAGATTCGGCCTTTGTCGGGCAGAATCTTGTATTCGCGGAAAGCGAGGAACTTGTCGACGCTCGCGGCGAAGGCTCTGTCGTGAAGGCGTTTTCGCGTTCGATCAGGTCTTCGATATAATCGAAAAAGCTCGAAACCAAGCGTTCGAGCCGCCGAATCTCCGCCTCCGTCAAGTAGTTTTTCGCGACCGTAACGTCCGATTTCAGAATGCGACCGTTCGGCGAGTTCTTCCACGTCGTCAGCCCCATATGCTCCTTGTCGCGGTCGGCGTTCGCGTAAACGATTTCGGCGGCGGTCGCTCCGACGATCGCATCGTGGAACTTGTTTCATCAAATCATCGCGTAAAAGTCGTTAGTAAACGGCGATTTAGGGGCGTAGTCGACGCAGCGCTCGGCGAAAATATCGGTGATCTGCAACCAGATACGACGCTCGCCGGCGCGAATCGAGCGAACGCGTTCGAGTAATTCGCGGAAAAAGTCTTTGCCGAACGCCCGACCGTTTTCAAGTTGGTTTCGTCGTCGGGCGCGAAACCTTTCATCGTCAACACTTTAAGAAAGCCGGTTGCGCCAATGCGAAAGCGCGTCGCTCGGCGCGAGTCGATACCGATAACCGACGGAGACGAACGCGTCGAGGTTGTAAAATTGCGTCGGAATCTTTTGCGTTTTCCCTTAGATGGCGCCGTGTTGAGCGGTTATTTCCAAAATGGAAACAACCACTTTTTCGTCGAGTTCGCCCTCGGCAAAAATATTTTTTAAGCGTTTGCTGACGGCGGGCGGTTGGACGCCGAACAGCTCGACCGTCGCCTTTTGCGTAAGCCAAATAGTATCGTCTTTAACGACGGCGTTTACCGACAAATCTTCTTCGGCGGAGCGGTAAATCAAAAACCGGAAATCGTCTTTCATCGCGCTTCCTCGTTTCGTTGCGTTGGGGGCGGGCCGGAACCGTCGCGACGGCGGCGGACGACGTTATTATATCGAACGGCGCGACTCGAAACAAGGGAGACAAACGCGACCGACGGCCCAAGCGGAGAAAATTTTGCGGCGTTTTGGGCGTTCGTGAAAAACGAGCCGGGTTCGGGGGGCGGCTAATCGACCGCCGACGCGTTATTTGTCGTTGAGTTTCCAATTAGGTGCGACCGCCCAACGCTTCTCGCGCCGTCGCCCGTCCGTTCAAACGATGCAAGCCGCAAAGTCTTCGCCGCTTTTCTTCTTTAACAACGGCGACGTTTTCGGCGCGTCGGGTTTTCGCTAACGCGCCAAGAACCTTTGCGTCGCTCGGCGGCTGGAATAGAGCGTTAAACCGATTTAACGCGGCGGGAATTTAGCGTGAAAACGGTTTAACGCGTCGCGCGGCGGCTGGAATTTAGCGTGAAAACGGTTTAACGACGCGTCAAAATCGTTAAAACCGCCCTAACTTCGCAAGTTTCGCCGTTCTTTAACGCGTCCGATAATCTTCCGACTCAATCGCGTTTCCCGCGCGTTTCAATCTTTCGGCTTTCGAGTCGCGCTCACTATTGGTCGACGTCGGAACCGCTCGAATCGGCGCCGCGGCCCTTCAACTTTTTTTAGCTCGATCGGATATACGGCGGTCGCAACCTTCGACGGCGCGACCGTTTGCGACGCGGGTTCCGATACGGCGAGTGTGCAAGAAAGAAGGAGAAAGAACGGCAAGACCGCTTGCGCGTTCCAGTTTTCGCTCGGCGGCGTTCGGCGTTCCGTTTTTCTCAACGCGAAATATACGAAGCGCGTCGCGAAAGAGACGAGCCTTTACGTCGACGAGTTGACGGCGGCTCGCGAATTCGACGCTCCGCTCGACCGACGCGTTTTGGCTTGGCTCGAAAATATCGACGACGGACTCCGCGAGCGGCTCGGTCGCGCCGGTTTGATCGCAACCAATAAAAACGTTTCGATCGGCGAGTTGGTCGAGTTGTATATGGAAGCGGAAAGTTCGTTGATGAAAGCGAACGCGATCGACGGCAAGCGCGTTCGATTTCGGCGCTCGGCGCAACGTCTCGACTTGGCCCAACAAGCGTCGCGGCTCGAAGTCGCCGACGTCGTGCGGTTCAAGACGAAGCTCGACGCCGACTTTTCAGAAGCGACGCGCGCCGGAATTTTGAAAGCAATGTCTCGAGTTTATTCTTGGGGCGAGTCGCTCGGCTACGTTTCGAACAACCCGTTTTCGCAGGTTCCGAAAGGCTCGTTTTCGAACAAAAAGAAGGAGACGTTCGTTACGATGGAGACGTATCGCCGCCTAATCGACGGTTGCGACGACGCGGAGCTTCGCGTTTTGTTGTCGTTCTATCGAATCGGCGGCTTGCGACTCGGCGAGGCGTTCGAAGCGCGTTGGGAAGACGTCGACTGGCGCGCCGAGCGTTTTACCGTTCGGTCGCCGAAGACGGAGCGCAGCGGCAAGGATCGCCGAATTATCCCGTTGTTTCCGGAACTCCAGCGAGAATTAAAGACGTTGCGTTCGGAGAGCCGCGTCGACGATTTTATCGTCGTCCGACGCCGCGACAAGCAAAGCGTTTACAACGCGATCGAAACACTAAAGTCTTTGCGTCGCTCTCGGAATACCGATTTGGGCGCGTTTGGTTCAAAATTTGCGAGCGAGCCGGTCGAACGAAATTTACCGCGAGTTTAACGAGGTCGCGGAGTCGGAATGGATCGACCGCACGGCTACGACGGCGCGGCGTCATTACTTACATTTGCTCGACGACGATTTTGCCAAGGCCTTGTCGAAGTCGTAAAAAGGTTGCGAAAACGGTTGCGTCGCCTACCGGAACGCGTCGGAATCAAGCGAAACCGACCGGAACGCGGCAGGACGCGCAACCGTTTCCGCGTCAACAATTTAAGCCGTAATTGCTTAAACGGCGACGCTTGCGTCTACCCCCCGAAAAACGCCCTTTAAACGCCCAACGGGAGCGGAAAACGAACTCGCGCGGCAGCGCTTAGGCGTCGGTTTCGTCCGCTTCGTTCGAATCGTCCGCGTCCTCTTCCTCTTCGGCGCGTCGGCGGACGTCGTCTTCGATAATCCAAGCCAAACGGCCCAAAAAGCGGAGGTAAAGCGCCGGAATAAAGCTAAAAATCAACGAAATCACCGCCGCCGCAAAGACCGCTCGCGACGCCGAACCCTTCGCCGAAACGACCGCGCCGATCGCCGCCAACGAGAGTCCGACCGTCCCGAAAAGGAACGCGAACGCGATAAAGTAAAAGTTGAGCCAACTCTTGCCGACGCGCTTCAAACTTTGAACCGTCTCCTTCGTCGCCAAGTAAAAAAGCGCGTCCTTCTGCATGCAGCCGAGGAAAAAGAACGGCGTCAAAATCGTTCCGGAAAACGCGAACCCGACGAGCGGATTCATCCCCAACGCGCCGAACAGGAACGCGCCCGGCGTCCCGCCGATGAACGTAAGCGCCGTCAACCAAAGGAATTGGCCGAGTCCGCCGACAAAGTTGTACTCCGGCCATTCGTCGATATCGTCCGCGCCGGACGCCGTTTCGGTGAAGATGTGAAACGAGTGCGGGATCGAAAAAACGCCCCAACCAAAGCAAAAGAGCGAAAAAACGATCTTGTCTTCCCAAACGCAACGGAAGAACGCCGTCAGCGCGCCGAGCTCCTCGTTTTTCGTCAAAAGCTCCGCGACGACGCTTGTAAAATGGCGCGAGAAGAGCCAAGTCGCTAAAAACAACGGGATAAACGCTAAACCCGAAATTACCCCCAACCGCAAAAGGAACGACGGCGAGCAAAACGGCTTCATAATTCGGTCGACGAAGGGACGCTCCGGCAACGGAATCCGTTCGCCGCGGACGTACTCGTCGTCGCCGTTTTCTTCGCGTTCGCGGCGCTTGCGTTCGTAAATCTCTTCGAGCGAATACTCCGTTTTCTCCGCGTCGGCAAAGTCGGAGCGGGAACGCGATTTCTTTTTTTTCGGCGCGTCGTTTTTCGACGGCGCGACGGTCGGCGACGGTTGCGGCGGCGTCGGAATCGGCTCGGCGAGACCGTAAACGTCCGGCTCGCTCGACGGAGCGGGGGGCGCGACGGTCGGGCCGTCGTTCGGATTCGGCGTCGACGGGGCGGAGGCGGGCGTCGCGTCGTCGGAGCGGAGCGCGAAAACGTCGTCCGGCGTCGTTTGCGATTCAAATTTCAAACCGAATTGCGCGTCGGCTCGGAGACGCGAATCGTCGTTCGGGCGGGCGGCGTCGGACGCGTCGGGGCGTTCGGAATCGGACATAAGGAGACTTTCTAACCGTCGGCGGAAAAGGAGTTCGGAACGACCGGCCCTAAGGAGGCGGCGCGAAAAACGAAACGAGCGGCGCGCGAGAGCGACCGGTAAAACGTTCGTCTTTAGGATACCGGATTCGAACCGTTTTGGCAAGGGGCGACGCGAAAACCGGCGGCGATTTTTCGTCGATTTTCGGCCGATTTTGCCGACGTTCGGCGGCGACGCGGAAAAAAGCGGGCGCGTCGGCTTGACAAGTCGGCGTCGAACGGCAAAATAAAGGGAAAGCGAGCGTTCGTCGTCGCGGCGAACCGACGGTAAACTCTTGAAAACGGTTAAGAAAGGAAGGACGGGTAAAATGGGAGAGATTCGCTTGGCGAACGCCGAAACGAGGACGCGGGACGTTCTCCCGGAATTGACGGAGAATATCGTCGCGTCGTACTCGCGAACCCGGGCGACGTGCCGCCTCGATCGCTGCTCGCTCCCGAGCAAAGAGACCGTCGTCGAGATTTTGAGCGATTTGAACGAAGTTCTCTTTCCCGGCTTCCGTCGGCGCGACCGGCTGAACTCGAGCAACGTCGTTTATTACGTCGGGAACCTCGTCGACAAAATTTACGACGCGTTGCGAGCGCAGATTTCCCGGGCGTTTTGCGGCGAAACGGCGAACGGAACCGCGCTCGAGCCCTGTCGACCGGAGAAGCGCGCCGACTTCGACCGTCGCGGCGACGAAACGGCGGCGGCGTTTTTGGCGCGGCTTCCGGAGATTCGCGAAAAGCTCGAAAAAGACGTCGAAGCGGCGCTCAAAGGCGACCCGGCGTGCAAGTCGACCGCGGAAGTCGTCTTTTGCTATCCCGGTTTCGAAGCGATTACGACGCACCGAATCGCGCGGGCGCTTTGGGAGTTGGAAGTTCCGCTGATACCGCGGATTATGTCGGAGCTGGCGCACTCGCGGACCGGCGTCGATATTCACCCGGGCGCGAAAATCGGCGAATATTTCTTCATCGATCACGGGACCGGCGTCGTGATCGGCGAGACGTGCGAAATCGGCGATTGGGTCAAGATTTACCAAGGCGTTACGCTCGGCGCGCTGAGTTTTCCGCGCGACGAAAACGGCGAACTCGTCCGCGGAACGAAGCGGCATCCGACGCTGGAAGACGGCGTCGTCGTTTACGCGAACGCGACGATTTTGGGGGGCGACGTCGTCGTCGGGCGGGACTCGGTGATCGGGTCGAGCGTTTGGCTGACGAAATCGGTCGAACCGCGTTCGACGATCGTTATCGAGAAACCGCGCTTGGTCGTTCGGGAGAACTAACGGCGCAAGAAACGCGAAAACGACGGGTTCGCTCAAAGCGGCGGCCCGTCGTTTTTCGTTTTACGTTAGTCGCGAAAGCGGTTAAGCGCGACTCACTCTTCCGAGGTCAGGTCGAAGTTGAACGTGTTCGAACCCTTGACGACCGTCGCGGTCAAACCGGACGTTTCGGCGTTCAGGTAACGAGCCGGAGCGCGTTGCACTTCTTCCATTTCCGGAACTTCTTCGCCGTCGTCGTTCGTCGTCATATTGCCGGTTTCCACTTCGTCGACGCAGTCGATCGTAACGACGTAATCGCCCGGGGTCGTGCCGGCGTCGGCGGCGCCGAGGAGCGTTTGCAGTTTGTATTCGCCGGCTTCGTTCGTGCGACCGACGCTTTGTTGCGCGCCGGAAGCCTTGTCGACCGGCGTGAAGTAAACGGTCGCGTTCGGGAGCGGTTCGCCGTCGAGCGTAACGACGCCGGTAACGCCTTCCGTCTTGATCGCGCCGCCGCCGCAAGCCGGGATCGTCGCCAAAAGACCGATGAGCGCGAAGAACAACAGGAATTTATTTTTCATAACGGGTTCCTATTTCAAACGTTGCGTCGCCGCGTCCCGTCGACTTAATCGAGCCGACGCCGAACGCGAAAACGAGGAAAGTGAAAGGGGGAAAGGGGAAAAAACGACGCGTCCGACGCAAACGGACGAACGCGCCGCGTCAAGTTTGCGATTAGAGCGATTCGGTTTCGCCTTTGTTCGGAGTCGCCATCGCGCCCCAAACGCCGTGCCAAGATTTGCCGGTCCACTTGTTGTCTTGGCCTTCCGTATTCGCCGCGCCGCCCATGATTTCGGTGATGTTGCCGCAGTCGACCGTTTCGCTAACGAAGCGAACCGAACCGTCGCACATGACGACGTTGACGCCGCCGCTGTGGTTCGACGACGCGGAGATGCAGCCGTAGTCGGACGATTCGCCGCCGCCGGAACCGCAGCAGCTCGGGGAGTTCGGCGGAAGCGCCGCTTGGAATTGCGTGCAGGCGCTGCGCGCGTCGATCCAACGACGACCCTTGATCGTGTAAACGGTCGTGCCTTCGGTGATTTGGCCGTTTTCGCCGCGGAACGCCAAGCAGGCCGACGACGGTTTCGACTTCGCGCCGGTCAGGTACGCGACCGCCGATTTGACGCTGCGGTCGTTGTCGACTTCGGTAACGTTGATTTCGCTGAACGCCATCGTGTTGCTAAGGCCGTCGGTGATCGTCGCGAACGTCGTGTTCGGGCAGAAGTAACCGCTCATGAAGACGCCGCGACGGTTCGAGTTGCCGGTCGAGTCGTTCGACATGATCGCGTCGCCGTTGTTCGTGGCGTAGCTGCAGCGGCCGATGTGGTTGTCTTGGCCCTTCGAGCCGACGGCGCGACCTTCCGACGGGCAGAGGAACGCGTCGATGGCGGCGGTCGCCGGGTTTTCGGTCAGGTCGGTCGGGATAACGCTCCCGTCGGTCGGGCTGAAGGAGTACGCGCTGTTCCCGGTTTGCTGCGCTTTTTGGAGCGCGCCGGTCATCACGCTAAAGAGCGCGGTTTGTTCGATGTACGGCAGAAGCAACGCTTGCGCCGAGTAGCGTTGGAGGCGGCTTTCGATCGCGCTATGGTAAAAACCTTCTTCCCAGAACTTGTCGCGGTATTGGTTCGGGAGGCGGTTGTGCGCGTCGTGGAAGTTTTGGATCGCGAGGCCGAGTTGCTTCATATTGTTGGTGCATTGCATACGTCGGGCCGCTTCGCGCGCCGCTTGGACGGCGGGGAGGAGCAACCCGATGAGAATGCCGATGATCGCGATGACGACCAACAATTCGACGAGGGTGAAGCCGCGGCGCGACTTCGAGGAGGCGAACGTCATTGATGTTTCCTTTAAGGCGGTGGGAACGATAAAATGGAAAATTTCGACGCGTCAAACAAATGAACGCGACCAACGACAAGTCGCTTGAAAAGGAAACGGTCAACGGGACTCCGCTTCGCGTCGAACGGAAGCGCGTTTAGAAAGCGTCGACCGAAACGGGCGGTCGATTTACTAAAGCCCAACCGAAAAGACGGCAAAGAACAAGTCGTTAACACAATTATAAAACGAGCGGCGATTCTGTCAACGCGGCGTCCTTCGACTTGACGCGAAAACGCGGCGGAAAGCGCGAAATTTGTCCGTTTTTTCGGAACGAAACGCAAAATCGCCGCCGACGTTCGAGCGGAAACCCCGAAACGTCGACGGCGGTCAAAACGACGTTAAGCGCGAAGACTTAACAAACGGCGATTAGAGCGATTCGGTTTCGCCCTTGCCCGGGGTCGCCATCGAACCCCAAACGCCGTGCCAAGACTTGCCGGCCCAGGTGTAGTCGCAACCGTCCGTGTTGGCGGCGCCGCCCATAATTTCGGTGATGTTGCCGCAGTCGACCGTTTCGCTGACGAAGCGGACCGAACCGTCGCACATCGCGACGTTGACGCCGCCGCTGTGGTTGCTCGACGGGGTCGAGATCGTGAAGTCGTCTTTCGAGCCGCCGCCGGAGCCGCAGCAGCTCGGGGCGTTCGGCGGAAGCGCCGCGGTGAAGTTCGAGCAGGCGCTGCGCGCGTCGCAGAAACGACGGCCCTTGATCGGGTAAACGTCGGCGACGTTCGTCATGCCGCCTTCGCCGCGGGTCGCGAGGCAAGCCGCCGGGGCTTTCGACTTCAAACTGGTAACGTAAGCGACGATATTCTTCGACATCACGCCGCCGTTTTGGTCGGAAACGGTCGTTTCGGAGAACGCCATCGTGTTGCTCGTGCCGTCGGTGATCGACGCGAGAACGGTTTGACCGCCTTTATCCGGGGCGCCGTTGACGAAGACGCCGCGACGGTATTGGTTGCCGCGCCCGGAGGTGTTTTGATACGCCGCGTCGCCGACGTTGCAGAGGTAGCTCGTGCGGCCCATATGGCCGGTTTCGCCCTTGGAACCGGCGGCCAAGCCGTCGGACGGGCAGAGGAGCGGGTCGATCTTCGCGGTCAACGGGTTGCGATCCATGCCGGTCGGGATGGTGGAACCGTCGGTCGGGCTCGGCATGTAGTTCGCGTCGCCGGTCGACTTCGCTTTTTCGCAGAGGCCGGTGATTTCGGAGTAAAGCGCGGTTTGTTCGACGTAGGGAAGCAAGAGCATTTGCGTCGTGTAACGTTGCGGACGGCTGCAGATCGACGCGTCGTTGGTGTAAATGTCGGCGGTTCCGGCCGGGACGAAGCTCATCCAAATTTTGTCGTTGTATTGGTTCGGAATGCGGTTGTGCGCGTCGGCGAAGTTGTGGAGGGCCAAGCCGAGTTGCTTCATGTTGTTCGAGCATTGCATGCGACGGGCGGCTTCGCGAGCGGCTTGGACCGCCGGGAGAAGCAAACCGATCAAAATTCCGATGATCGCGATAACGACCAAAAGCTCGACGAGGGTGAAACCGCGGCGCGACTTCAAGAACGGGATTGTCATGTCGTGTTCCTTTATGACGTAATGTAGTGATTAAAAATAGTCCGCCCCTTCGTCGACGTCGATAAAACCGACAAACTCGACAAAACGTAACGAACTTCGTTCGCAAAAACAAATAAAACGACAAGCGAACGATCGAAAAACGAGCAACGGGAACACGTTTCAAGACGTCGAGTCGCGCCGCGATCAACGACAAGTTCGGCGCGAAAATTTGGACAAGATAGAGTCGTTTGTCGACAATTATACGGAAAAATGAAATATTGTCAAGAGGCGCGACCGCTTTGTTTCGGAATTTAGACGCTTCGAAAGGAGAATATTATTAAAGTTAGCGTCGTCGAACTGTGTCGGAACCGTCGCGAAACGGCTCCGACGCGAGGAGCGGCGCGGCTCGAACCCGGCGAAGCGACCGAGTTCGAGTTCGCTAACTAACAAGAAGGGGGGGATTAGAGCGATTCGGTTTCGCCCTTGCCCGGGGTCGCCATCGCGCCCCAGACGCCGCGGCCGGATTTGCCGGTCCAAATGTAGTCGCTCGCTTGACCGCCCATAATGTTGTTGATATCGCCGCAGTCGATCGTTTCGCTGACGAAACGGACGGAGCCGTCGCACATGACGACGTTGACGCCGCCGCTGTGGTTGCTCGACGGAGTGGAAATCGTGAAGTCGTCTTTCGACCCGCCGCCGGAACCGCAGCAGCTCGGGGAGTTCGGCGGAAGCGCCGCGGTGAAGTTCGAGCAGGCGCTGCGCGCGTCGCACCAACGACGGCCCTTGATCGGGTACGTTTTATCGACGTTCGTCATGCCGCCTTCGCCGCGCGTCGCCAAGCAGGCCGCCGGGGCTTTGGTTTTCAAGCTCGTAACGTAAGCGACAATATTGCTCGACTTAACGCCGCCCGCTTGGTCGGAAACGGTCGTTTCGGAGAACGCCATCGTGTTGCTGGTTCCGTCGGTGATCGTCGCGAGGGTCGTCTTGCCGGCTTTAGCGAAGTTGACGAAGACGCCGCGACGGTGCGTGTTGCCGCGTCCGGAGGTGTTTTGATACGCCGCGTCGCCGACGTTGCAGAGGTAGCTCGTGCGCCCCATATGGCCGGTTTCGCCTTTGGAGCCGGCGGCCAAACCGTCGGACGGGCAGAGGAGCGGGTCGATTTTCGCGGTCAGCGGGTTGCGCGACATGCCGATTGGGATCGTGCTTCCGTCGGTCGGGCTCGGCATGTAGTTCGCGTCGCCGGTCGACTTCGCTTTTTCGCAAAGACCGGTGATTTCGGAGTAAAGCGCGTTTTGCTCGACGTAGGGGAGGAGCAACGCTTGCGCCGTGTAGCGTTGCGGACGGCTGCAGATCGAGGCGGTGTTGTTGTAAATGTCGGACGTGCCCGCCGGAACGAAGCTCATCCAGATTTCGTCGCAGTATTGGTTCGGAATGCGACCGTGCGCGTCGGCGAAGTTGTGGAGGGCCAAGCCGAGTTGCTTCATATTGTTGGTGCATTGCATACGACGGGCCGCTTCGCGCGCCGCTTGGACGGCGGGGAGGAGCAAACCGATCAAAATGCCGATGATCGCGATAACGACCAACAGCTCGACAAGGGTGAAGCCGCGGCGCGACTTCGAAACGGTAATCGTCATGTCGTTTTCCTTTAGGACTTAACGGGGAGGATAAAGGTAACGACGCCGCGTCAACGTTAACGGGGGCGTCGACTTTAGGCGATTAGCGCGAAAAAAAGATTCGGTGAAAAGGGGCGGCAAAGCAAACGCCGCCGCTTCCCCTCATTGTAACGCAAGCGCGCGTTTTCGTCAAGGAAAAAGCGGAAAAAACGCCGTCGTTTGCGGAAGTTTTTGCGCGTTGGGGCGACGAAACCGGAGAATCGGAAGAAAGGGAACCGGCGAAACGGCGAATCGACGAAAAAAAACGCGTTCCGACGGCGAAACGGCGAAACGCGGGAAGACGACGAATCGCAAGGCGTTGGAAACGACCGTCGACGCTAAAGAAAAAGGCCGGAAATAAAGGCGGGTCAAACGAGAACGAGGCGGCCGTCGAGCATGTCCGGGATCTTTTTGCGAACCTCCGCTTCGATCTCGCGTTGCGGATATCTAACGCTAAAGCGCCGCGCGATAATCTTTTGGTTCTTGAACTTTTCGCGGCGGTCGACGTAATCCTCGACGCGCGTATGTCCGCCCTTTTTGAGTCCGCCGTCGCGGCGCGACGAAAGGCGCGTCAAACGAGAACGAGGCGGCCGTCGAGCATGTCCGGGATCTTTTTGCGAACCTCCGCTTCGATCTCGCGTTGCGGATATCTAACGCTAAAGTGCGACGCGATAATCTTTTGGTTCTTGAACTTTTCGCGGCGGTCGACGTAATCCTCGACGCGGATATGCTCGCGCTTTTTGAGTCCGTCGTTGCGGCGCGACGAAAGGCGCGTCATCTCGGCGATTAAGACGTCCGCCTCGAACATCGCCGGGTTCTCGTCGAGCCCGCGAGCGGAGCTGTCCCCCAAAAACGCGACGCGCGGGAAACGCAGCTCGTAAGAAATTTCGACGCCGGAAAGGTTTAGGTCGCGGATTTCGTCGCCGCTCAACTCCAAAAACTCCGGCTTCAGCTTTTTGCGCCGCTCCCAAACGACGTACCCGACCGACGGCGTCGAGTGGTAAGTCTTGTGAACGCTGACGATAAGTTCGCGCGATAAATCGATTTCGTCGCCCGGTTTGACGCCGATCAACTCGCAGGGGAGCGCGCCTTGGTCCAAGCGGCAAAAGACGCCGAGAAGCTGGCGAACCTCCGCGACCTTTTCCGCCGGGAGGTAAATCGTCGGCGGCTCCATCTTCATCATTCGACGGCGAGCGACGTAAGCCGGAAGCGCCAAAATATGATCCATATGGGTATGCGACACGAAGTAGCGCGGCGTTCCCATAAACTCCCAAGGCTGCCAACCGAGGTCGAATCCGAGCTTAAATTCCGGGACGCGCCAAAACGTTTTCACCGGAGCGCGGGAAAACCCTTCGACGGTGAAGAGTTCGCACTTGATTTGACGGTATGAAGCGCGTTCCGCGTAATTGTCGAGCGCCGGGTTAAATTTCGGTTTTTTAGGCGATTCGGGCATGTTGGGGGCTTCTTTCGGTCGACGCGTCGCCGGGGAGGCGCGTTCGTTCGTCCGCGTCGGGTCGGGGCGACTCCGAAAGAACGCGGAACGAACCGACCTTTATTTTACCCGATTTTTCATTTTTCGAAAGGGGGGGCAAGGCGCCGCGCGCTCGAAAACGGTTCTTCGACGGAAACGAAAACGCCCGACGTCGGCGAACGAGCGCGGCGTCGGGCGTCGGGGAGAAGGGCGAGGAATCGGGGCGGCGGCGAACGAGCGGGCGAACGTCGTCCTTGAGCGTTCGCGTCGCGGGACGCCGCCGACGGGGCTCGTCGTTCGCGGTTTGATTATTTGATTGTTGGCTGAAAATCAAGCGAGAACCAAACGCCCGTCGAGTCTATCCGGGAGGAATTGGCGAACCGCTTCCTCGATCTCCTCTTGCGAGTAGCGGATGCTAAAGTGGCCGGCGATAATCTTTTTGTTCTTGAACTTATCGCGGCGAAGGGCGTAGTCGCCGACGCTTAAATGGCCGCTTTTATAACTTTGCGTTTCGTCTTCGACCGGGCCGTCGAGCCGCGTCATCTCGGCGACGAGAACGTCGGCTTCGTACATCGCCGGGTTTTCGTCGAGCCCTTGCGGCGAGCTGTCGCCCAAATAGGCGAAGCGCGGAACGCGGGTTTCGGCGGTAATCTCGACGCCGGAGGCGCGCAGGTCGCGAATTTCCGGACCGCTCAACTCGGCGTACTCCGGCTTCAGCTTGTTGCGCCGTTCCCAAACGACGTACCCGACCGACGGGACCGAGTGGTAAGTCTTGCAAACGCTAACGATAAGTTCACGCGAAATTTCGATCTCGTCGCCCGGTTTGACGCCGACCAACTCGCATTCGAGCGGACTGCCGTTGACTTCGGCCATCGCGTCGATCGCGCGCCGCTTTGTTTCGCCGCGTCGGGGCGGCGGAACGGGGACGGCGGCAAGTTTAAGCGTCGGCTTCCGCTTCCTCCGCTTCGGCGGCTTTTTCGAGTTTGGTCGCGCGTTCGCCGCCGCTTCGTTTTGACGCGTCGGGGCGGCGGAACGGGCGCGGCGGCAAGTTTAAGCGTCGGCTTCCGCTTCGGCGGCTTCTTCGAGTTTGCGTTCGTACTCGGCGCGGTCGACGTCCGGGAGGGCGCGTCGCGTTCGGGCGCCGGACGGGTTCGACGCGATATCCGTATAGATATTAATGTCGTCGACGATTTGGAAGTCGTACATGCCGACGCAAAGGAAGTCGGCGCCGCCGTCGAGCGCGAAACGGAACCCCTGTTGCGGCGAAACGGCGCCGGCGGCCAACGTTTTGAACGCGACCCAAGGTTCCGGGCGCGCTTCCATAAACGCTTTCGTATCGTCCGGGCGGCGGCAGTAGACGTTGTCGTGTTCCTGCGGGTGTTGCGCCGACCAATACGTCAACGGGTGGAACGTCTTCATCCAAAAGTCCGGGACGATTCCGAAGTCGAGCGCCGCTTGGAGCGTTTCGACGCGGTGAGCGCCCAAGCCCGCCGGAAGACCCGCGTCGCGAATCGTTTCGACGATCTGGGCCAAGCGGTCGAGCTTCCCTTCGCGGACGAGACGGTCGCAAGTTTCGCCCTGCGGGTAAACCGCCGCCGAACCGCAGTCGATGGTGCGCTTGACGACGTCCGGATCGTCGGTGCATTGCGAAATCAGCTTCATTTTGCCGTCGGTCCACTTCCAATAATTGGACATCATTTGGCCTTGGTTCCAGTCGCCGAGGAAGGCGTTGATCCCGCATTCTTCCGCGAGCATAAACGTCTCGACGCATTTTTGCTCGGTGTGATAGGCTTTAATCAAATCGGAAACGTAAATCAAGTCGCGAGCGTGCGCGTATCCGCCGATTAAGTTGCCGCCCAAAATGACGCGGCTGACGACGAGGTCTTTGCCGAGTTTCGCGAGCGGAACTTTCGCGTTGAGCTTGGCTCGCGGTTTGACGTTGAACGACGTGCGCGTCGCGCCGGAGCGACCGTCGACTTGCGCGGCTCCGTTCGCGGCGTTTTGGCCGTTTTGCGCTTCTTGCGCGAGCAAGTTGCGTTCTTCGTAGCTGCGCAGTCCGGCGACGCTCGCGGTCGAGGCGAGCGCGGCGGCGACGGTCGTTTTCAGCGCGTCGCGGCGGGTGACGCGTTGCGATTGCGGGTTTTCGGCGGCGGGGTTCGGTTTCATCTGTTGCTCCTTGCGACGGCGTAAAACGTTGAAAAGAATGAAGAAAGCGAGAGCGCGTCGGCGGAGGCGAGCGCAAACGTCGGCGCGTCGAAAACGATTATATCCGATTCGTCGTCAAATTGCGAGCGTTTCGAGCGTTGACGAACGATTTTTTTTCAAATTTTTAGCGTCGCCTTTTTTTGAAGGAAGGCGAAACGATTTGTTTGATTTTTTGAAAAGTGTTGCAAAATATCAAGCGGCGAAGGTCGCGCGTCGGCGAAAGAAAGAGCTTGTTTGAAACGTTTGAATTTTGTTTGAAACGGTTCCGCGGTTAAAAACGTTGAAGAAACGGTCGCGCGTCGGTTATTTCTCGTCGTTCTTTTCGCCGCCGGAGGTCAAGCGTCGTATCGCGTCGCGCAACGGTTTCGGACGTTCGGTCGGAACGGCGTCGGTCGGCGTCGGCTCTTGTTCCGGGAAGACGTTCCACCAAGCCTTTTTGACGCCGGAGAAACGCTCTTGACGGATAATCGGCGAGCTAAGCGCCCCTTCGACGCGGATTTGCGCCAGTTGGTCGCCGACGCCGCCGAGGAAGTCGGAGACGAGCGGGATTTGGTCGGACGCGCTTCCGAGGCGGGCGTTGAGCGTTAAGTCGATCAATTTCTCCTTGTCGCGAACGGTCAGCCAACCGTCGCCGAAGAGGGTGAGCGCGTTCCCTTCGAGGAGAACGCGGTTCAATTTGAGTCGGTCGCCGATGACTTGGAAGTCGACGAACGCCGAGTCGAACGCGGTTTGGTCCGGTTCCCGAACGCTAAGGATTTGAAGAATTTTGACGATTTGCGGCGACTCGTAAAGCTCCGCGTCTTGAAGGCTGAAACCGCCTTCGCCTTTGAGCGTCGCGACGTTGAGCCCTTCGCCGCGCAAGGTCGCGTAAGCGGCGACGCGACCTTGAATCGGTTTCGAACCGGGCGCGAACTCGCGGGTAACGTCGGCGAGTCGGGCGTTTTTGACGTTGAAAACGACTTTGTACGTCGGGACTTGGCGGCGGTAAAAAACGCCGTCGGTCGTCGCTTGACCGTCGAAGACGCGCGCCAAAATCGGGCGGCGTTCGTCGGCCGCGGAGACGGTCGCGACCGGTCGCGAATCGGGAAACGACGCGGCGTCGCCGGAACCGAGCGTCGCCGCGTTCGAGCCGGAGTTCGAGAGGAGCCCGGGCGGCGCGGTCGGAGCGGCGATTTGCGGGCGCGGCGTCGTTCGCGGCGTCGAAGGCGAAGCGTCCGGGGCGAAACCGGGGGGCGCGTCGTCGGCGACCGAAGCGACCGAAGCGGCGGACGCGGCGGAAGGGGAGGTAAGGGCGGAAAGAGACGGCGCGCTCGGCGCTTGACCGCGATAAAGGGACGGTCGAGCGGCGACCCCGACGGCGCGGTAAAGCGGGTCGGCGTCGATCCGCTCCCGCAAAAACGGATGTTGGTAAAGGGCCGAACGGCGAACCGGCGGCGCGTCGCGTCCCCAAAAAACGTCGGTTCCGTCGAAGTAAAAGGGCCCGATCGTCCGCGAAACGAGGAGGTCG
>JAZNJF010000512.1:0-18276 GCA_045577885.1 Thermoguttaceae bacterium
ATAAAGACCATACCGAACGCGAAACCGCCGAGGACGAAGTGCCAGCAGGGGCCGAGCGTCGCCGCCGGAAACGCTTCCGTAATCGACGGGCAACCCGCGAAGATCGCCGCCAAGCCCATTCCGCCGACGAACATCGACGCCATAATGCGCCAAGACGCGACGCCGGTCAGAACCAAAATCGCCGCGCCGATCAAGCAGGCCAGCGTCGACGTTTCGCCGAGCGAACCGGGAATCGTCCCGAAGAACGCGCTCGACATAGAATATTGGGCGCTCAACGCGTCGACGCCTTGCGTCGCGAACGAAAGCGGGGTCGCCTTCGAAACGCCGTCGACCGCCGTCCAAACCTTGTCGCCGCTAATTTGACCGGCGTAAGCGAAGAAGAGGAAAGCGCGAGCGACAAGCGCCGGGTTCATAAAGTTGCGCCCGGTGCCGCCGAAAATTTCCTTCCCGATCACGACGCCGAACGAAATCGCGAGCGCGACCTGCCAAAGCGGAATCGTCGCCGGAACGATCAACGGGAACAAAAAGCCGGTAACGAAGAAACCTTCGTTGACTTCGTGTTTGTTAATCGCCGCGAAAAGGATTTCCCAGCCGAGCCCGACGATCATCGTAACGATATAGATCGGCAGGAAGTAAACGAGCCCGTAAAGGAAGCAGCCGATAACGCTCGACGGTTCGAAAATCGCCGGGTAAACGTTGGCGATTCCGTTCAAAATCGCGCCGTGCCAGTCGGTCGGAACGCCGGCCGCGCCCGTCTTCAAAAGCGAGTTCGCTTGGAAGCCGACGTTGTACATTCCCATCAGCGCGCAAGGAAGCAACGCCAAAACGACCGTAATCATCATTCGCTTGAAGTCGACGCAGTCGCGAACGGCGCACGTTCCGGACGTTTTCGCGTTCGGCGTGAAGAAGAAGGTGTCCGCGGCGTCGTAGAGCGGGTAAAGGAACGCGAACGGTTTTCCGGGCGCGAAAAACCGCTTTTCGGTCGCGTCGAGCGCTTTTCTGACAAATTTCATCTTATTCCTCCTCTTTCATCGCCGCGTTCAGGAGCGCGCGGAGCGTTTGGCCGTAGTCGTTTTTCCCGAAGTCGACGAGCGTGAAAAGCGCGAGGTCTTCTTCGTCGAGTTCGAACGCGCCGAGCTTTTCGCACTTTTCCAAGTCGCCGATTTCCAACGCTTTAAAGAGGAACGTCGGTTCGAGGTCGAGCGGCGAGACTTTGTAGAACGTCGGGTTCGGGAAGACGGCGCGCTTGCCGCCGTGTTCCGCCGTCGTCAACGCGAACGGCGTTTTCGCCAGCCACTTCGACGCGACCGTGCGGGCCGCCGAGAATTTTTTGAAACCGGGGAGCGCCCAGCCGAAGAACTCGCGCGGGTCGCCGTCGCCGATCGCGGAAATTTGGTTGACGTAACGCCCCAAACCGCAAAGGTCGCCTTCGGCGGCGCGACCGCAAAGGACGCTTCCGCTGATAACGCGGCTCGGACCGTCTTTCAGCTCGCCGTCGACGATTTCATCGAGGCAGGCGCCGACCGGAACGCGGAGCAAACGCGGATTCTTAACTTGCGGCCCGGCCAACGAAACGACGCGTTCGGTCGCAAGCGTTCCCTTGACGAAAAGCGCGCCGACCGCGATCGCGTCTTGATAACCGATCGACCAAACGACTTTCCCGAGGCCGCAGGGGTCGAGCGTCGCGATATGCGTCCCGGTCAAGCCGGACGGGTGCGGGCCGGAGAACGAAACCGCTTCGACGTTCGGAACCGCTTCGACGGCGGCGATAAAGTCGGCGGAATACTTCGCGTCGCCGAAACAAACCCAAAGTTTCTTGCCGCAAATTCGACTCAAAACGCGCAAACCGTTAAGGAAATCTTCGCTCGCCGCCTCGACGATCGGCTGCGGATTCGGCGCGTGCGGGTTGGTGTCGCAAACGTTGACGAAAAGCGCCGCCGGAACCGCGTCGATTTTCGGGACGCGGCTGAACGGACGCGTTCGGAGCGCCGTCCAAAGCCCGGATTTAACGAGCGTTTCGCGGACTTTCGTCGGGCAAAGCTCGGTCAAGGAGTTCGCGTCGAACTTCTCGAACGCGACCGATTCCTTCGCCGCTTCCCCTTCCGCGACGTCGATAATAATCGAACGGAAAGCGCGTTTATCGCCGCGATTAATCGACGCGACGACGCCCGCCGCCGGAGCGACGAACTTGACGCCCGGGTTCTTCTTGTCCTCAAAAAGCGGTTGACCGAGCAAAACTTTTTCGCCGACTTCGACGAGAATCGTCGGCTTCATCCCGACGTAATCGGGCCCCGTTACCGCGACGCGTTTGACGCTTTTCTTTTCGGGCGCGCTCGTTTGATCCGGCGTTCCGGTCATCCGCAGGTCGAGCCCTTTGGTTATTTTGACGTATTTCATCGGCTTGCGACGCCTTTCCTCTATGATTGGGAAGAAATTTCCTCGAACGATTTCGCCGTTTCGTCGCCGCTTTCGCAACGCGCCGCCGCGAAGGCCGACGCTCAATAATCCAAGACGCAAACATCGTAAAGCGAACGACTCGACCGACGACGCCAAAACGCCGACGGTCGACGACGAATCGGGTAAGCGCGGCGCAAACTCGACCAAACGACTCGCGAAACCGTTTGGGGGAATCGAGCGCCCGAAACTTACCGTTTATTCCCCTAAGTTTAAACGATATTTCCGAATTGTCCAGCAGGCGCCCCGTAAAGTTTTGCCTTTTCGCGTCTTTTTTTCCATTTTTGGCGTCGCTGTAAATCGCTTGTCTTACCTATTTCGCGCAGACCGCCTAAACTGCGTTCTCCGCGCCGACGTTACGAAACAACGATTTTCCGTCCTTTTTTACCGTCGCGCGCCGACGCCTTCCCAAGCCGTTATTAGCCTTCTCTAACGCTTGCCTATTTTAACATTAGCCAAGGCTAATTTCTTATTCTCCTCTTTTGAAACCGATTCGAGCCGTCGCGCGGGGCGATTTCGCGCACAGTTTTAGGAAAAATGGAAAAAATTGCGGGAAATGAGAAGAAAGAGCTTGAAAAACGCGCCCGCAAGCGTCATAATAAGGACGTTCGCGGCGTTCCGCGTCGAAGCGCGTTTTTACTGCAATTATCAAACGGCGCGTCGTTCGCTCGCCGCCCTTACGATAAAAAATTGTTCGAACGATTTATCGATTTTTCAACGGAAAGCAAGTTATGTCGAAACGAAATTTTGTATTGTCGCTCGCGACGGCGTTCTTCGCGTTCGTCGGCGCGGTCGCTTCGGCGGCCGAGTACAAGGGCCCTATCGAGATGATCCCGACGAAAGACGGCTCGACCCTTTACGTTTTGAATAAGGACGCCCGCGAAATCGCCGTCGTTTCGGTCGCCGACGCGAAAATCGAACGCTCGATTCCGGTTCCGGGCGACCCGAACGACATGTGTTTAAGCGCCGACGAAAAAACGGTTTACCTCGGTCTCGGCGATTACCAAGGCAAAATCTGCGCGATCAACCTCGCCGACGGCGCCGTCCTCGCCGAAGGCGTCGTCGGGCACACGCCGTGCGGCATTTGCCTCTCGCCGGACGAAAAAACGATGTACGCGTGCCTGCGTTTCGAAGCGAAACTCGCGAAAATTTCGCTCCCGAGCTTCGCCGTCGAAGCGACGTACCCGGCCCTGCACGAACCGTGCGACGCGGTCATCACCCCGGACGGCAAAACGTACTTCGCCGCGAACTTCCTGCCGAACGACCCGTCCGACGGGGCGAACGTCGCCGCCGAAGTTACCTCGCTCGACACGGCGACCGGCGAAACGAAAAACATTCGCCTCCCGAACGGCAGCTCGTCGATGCACCATATCTGCATTTCGCCGGACGGAAAATACGTCTACACGACCGCCATCTTGGCTCGCTACCAACTCCCGACGACGCAAGTCGAACGCGGTTGGATGAACACGAACGGCTTTAGTATTATCGACGCCGAAAAACGCGAGTTCGTCAACACCGTCCTCCTCGACAGCGTCGACTCCGGCGCCGCGAACCCGTGGCCGATCGCGACGACCGCCGACGGCGCGAAGGTTTGCGTCGGATTGGCCGGTTCGCACGAGCTTTGCGTCGTCGATTGGCCGAAAACGCTCGAAAAGCTCCAATCGCTCCCGAAAGACGCCGAAGAAGCCAAAGAAAAAGGGCTCCCGTCGGACGCGATGACCGCCGACCAAGTGCCGCAAAACTTGGCTTTCCTCGTCAACTTAAAAGAGCGCGTCAAGTTGAACACGCGCCAAGTGAAAGCGAAGGCGCCCCGTTGCCTCGCGGTCATCGGCGAAAAAGCGTATCTCGGCATGTACTACACCGACAACATCGTGGTCGTCAACATGAAGGCCCGCACGATGCGTCCTAAAGAATTCGTCAAACTCGGCCCGACTCCGGAAATGGACGCGGCCCGTCGCGGCGAACTCGCGTGGAACGACGCGACGCTCTGCTTCCAAACGTGGCAAAGTTGCGCCAGCTGCCACCCGGACGCTCGCTCCGACGCGCTGAACTGGGACCTTCTCAACGACGGCATGGGCAACCCGAAAAACGCCAAAGGCATGCTCCACTCGATTCTCCTTCCGCCGGCGATGTGGCACGGCGTCCGCGACAAAGCGGAAACCGCGATTCGCACCGGGTTCAAATACATCTGCTTCTCGAACCCGCCGGAAGAAACCTATACCGACATCGAGGAATACATTAAATCGCTGAAAGCCCTCCCGAGCCCGCGTCTCGTCGACGGCCAACTGAGCGAAAAAGCTCTCCGCGGCAAAGCGCTCTTCGAAAGCGAACGCCTCAACTGCACGGAATGCCATACCGGCGAATACTTTACCGACCAAAAGATGCACGACGTCGGGTCGCGCGCCGAATACGACCATAAAGCCGAATTCGACACTCCGACGCTCCTCGAAGTTTGGCGCACCCCGCCCTACATGCACGACGGGCGTTACGTCGACCTGCGCGACGTTTTCCTCGACGGCATGCACGGCGACGTCAAAGGCGACGTCGGGTCGCTTACGGAGGAAGAAGTCGACGACTTAACCGAGTATCTCCTTTCGCTCTAAGCGTTTGCGTTCGACGGATTAACCGTTGAAACGAAAAGAGCGGCGCTCCTTCGCGGGGCGCCGCTCTTTTTACGTCTCGCCAATTTCCGACGCGACGTTATTTCGCCGTTTCCTCGACGCGTTTCACATTCATAAACTCTTCGATAACAACGTTTCGAACGTTTTCCTTTCCCGATTCGAACGTAACGCCGGAGATCGCCGGATTGTAATTGACAACGTTTTCGATAATCGAATCGGTCAGCGACCCGGCGATCAAAACCGCGTGTTTCGACGACGAATGCACGTTGCGAATAACGAAGCCAAACGTATCGCCGACGGGAGTTACGCCGCCCCAAGCCGGATTTGCGTCTCCGATTCGAACCGTCGCGCGGTCGAACCCCGGCGTCGGCGCCGTATCGGTCAGCGAATCGAGCGTTATCCGATAAATCTTGATACCGGAAGCGTTTAGAAACCGAACGATTTGATGTCCGCCCGCCGAATGCCCGACGACGTCGCGGATAACGACGTCGCGAATGTCGTTGTCCGCGCTCGGATCGGATTCCGAAACCTCGGTGGAATCGAAACTTCCGCCGTCGCGAGCCGTCGCGCCGATCGCCGTCAGCGCGACTAAATCGTCGCCGGTTCGCCCGCGAATCGACTCGATCGTTATATTGCGACAGCCTTTGCGCAAGTCGACGCCGTCTTGGTTGAGCGTCGTTTCGAGTTTGCCGTCGATTTCGCGACGCTCCGCGCTGTCGAACGAAATCCGCGCGACCCGTCCAAACTCGCATTTTTCGAGCGAAATCCCCCAACAATGGGAGTTAACGACCGTTAAATTTTCGATTCCGAAATTTTTCACCTTCGCGAAAAGAACGCCGATATTCCGCCAATCGCCGGTTTGCGACTCGCCGTCTTTCCCGGCGTCGGTCCCGTAAGTCCTTTCGCCGAGGCGTTTTCCGCTATCTCCGGTTGCGCGCGGTCGATCGGCCCCTTCGAGTCGAGCGTTCCCGACGCCGACGACGAAAATATTTTCGAGCGGCTCGACTTTTTTAATCCCCGGCCCCGCGTTCGCCGAGCGAATAAAGTTGTCGCGGCACTTGTCCGACAGTTTTAAAACGCTATTTTCCAAGAGTAACGTCGTGTTCGACGGAAGCAAAATCGCGCGGTCGAGAAGCCAATGCGTTTGGGGCGACTCCGCGTCGGGACGTCGCGCCGGAATCCGAACGAGCCCGCCGAACTCCGGCGCCGCCGCGACCGCCTGCTCGATGCGTTCGGAATCCGTTCCCGTATAAGCGTTTGGATCGTTCGCCGCCGGTTCGTTCGCGACGCCCGCGACGCCGCCGCAACCGCAAAGCGCGACGCCGATTAACACCGCCAAAACCGTTCTTCGTTTCATTATCGTTCTCCTTTTTAAAGCGAAAAGAGCGACGCTTAACCGATTGAAAAACGGCGCGTTCGGAGCCGTCGCAACTCCGAACGCGCCGTCAATATCCGCCGAACCGACGTTAAAACGTCAATGTTGCGGCGTCGTAAACATCGGCGAAACCGGCGCTTCCGCTCCGTTCCAATTCTCGCGCAACCCGATTCCGTCCAAATCGCGCCCCGAAACTTCTTCGAGCCAACCGCGCAGCGCCGCCGAATCGGTCAAAAACGCGTCGACGTTTTCCGGCGTTTCGACAGTTCGCAACGTGTTGCCGACAAAGACGTTCAGACCGTCGCCGTTGCGATTAAAGAGCCCGCAATTAATCGCGTCGTTCCCGATAAAATAGTTGCGGTTCGGGTTCTCGAAAATCTTATCGAAGAACGGATACGCGTCGATAAACGCTTGTTTCCCAACGTTTTCCGGGAAGCGTTCTTTAACGAAATCGAGATAGCGTTGATCGCCCCAAGGCGAAAAACTGAACGCCTGTTTGCAATCGACGAAAACGTTGCCAAGACAGAGGTTGTCTTTCCCGCCGTGAATCTGAATCCCGCCGAAATTCCCGCCGGACGAACGATAAAAGACGTTGCCGATCATCGCGACGCCGGAAATCGTGTCGTCTAAACGGATTCCGGCTTGTCCGCAAAGCGCGAACGACGACCCGATGTGCCGCCAAAGGTTCTCCTCGATAACGATTCCGCGGAAGGTCGGGTCGCAGAAAATATCGATTCCGGACTGGTCGCTGTATTCGTAAACGACGGAGTGGACTTCGTTTCGAGCGATGTAAATATCGTTTCCGTCGGTGCGCATTCCGTGGTGCGGCGAGTCGCAAATCAAGTTGTTCGTCGCCGCCAACCCGCAGCCGTTGAATTGCAACGCCGGAGCGTAAACGCGGTCGATTCGGCTGAAATCGCTAATAAAGCAGTTGTAAAGCCAATGATTGGCGCGCTTTAACGTTGATCGGTCGCCGCCGCGAATCCGAACGCCGGACGCGCCGAGTTCGCGCAGTCGCAAGTCCAAAACCCCGCAAAATTCGCCGTTTAGAATCAGCGCGCCGTTTCCGCCGAATTGTTCGATTTTTCCGCCGACGAAGTACGACTCGACGCAGTTTTCGAACGCGACCGCCGTTTCGCGACCGCCTTTCAACTCAATATTTTGCAATAGGATACGTCGCGAGTTTTTCACGTCGACAAAGCGACCGTCAAAAACGTCGAACTCGACGGAAGCCGCTTTCAACGCGTCGACCGACGACAAGGCGTCCGGCGCGTAAAAGTAGAGGAGACCGGCGCTTCGGTCGACGTAATATTCGCCCGGCGCGTCCAATTCTTCGAGAACGTTGACGAAATAATAATGGAAGCGCCCGTTCGCGTCCGGGTAATCGACCGTCAGCGTCTTGGCGTCGCGGTCGATTTTCTCGACGCGGCGGAAGTTCGCGGCCCATTCCCAAACGTAAAGTCCGAACGCCCAAATATCGTCGGCGTCGGCGTTTCCGGAAAGTTTCCAACCGTTCGGACGGTCGAAATCGAAACGCAACGTCGTCGTCTTTTTGCCGTTAACCTCGCCCTGCGAAACGACGTCGCCAAAATCGAGCGCGGCGTCCCCGACGTTCGGCCAACGCGCCAACGTTTGCGACTCGCCGTCGACGTAAAGCGAAGGAATCGGCGCGACCTTTTCGCCGACGCCGTATCCGCGCGTCGCCAACCGCCCGCACCCCTCGATCCCGGCGGCCTTTAAGTCGGCGACAAAAATTTTCGAGCGCGCCGTTTCTTGGAATCGCGACGCCGCGTCGGCGACCGCCTTCGACGTTTGAGCGCCGTCGCTAAGCGTTTGGAAATTATCGACTTCGACCGCTCCGGTCAAGACGGGTTTCGCGCCGGACGCCGGTTTGACGACGACGTTCGCGACGCCGTCGAGCGCCGCGGTTCGGTCGACGCGGTAAACGCCGTTCGCAAGTTCAACGACGACGGCGTTTCCGTCTTGGCCGTTCGCGTTCTTCGCCCAACTTTGCGCGATTTCGAAAGCCTTGGCGAGGGTCGCGACCGGGTTGTCGCGCGAACCGTCGGCGGCGTCGTTTCCGTTCGGCGCGGCGAAAATCGTCCGTTTCTTCGCGGCGTTCAACGCTTTTAACGTCCCGTCGTATCGCCGTTTAGCGTCTTTTTCAATTTCTTGAACCGCGCCGGCGGCGTTTCCGAGCGCGTTGATTTCTCCGAACGTCGCCCATTCGTCGCTAAACCGTTCTCGCAAAGTCTTTTGCAACCGTCGCGCTTTCGTCGCGACTTCGGCGCCGCAACGCTCCGACGACAAACATTGCGCCAACGCGATCTCGATTTCGCCGTACCGGCTCAACCGCGCGTTGCGAACCGCTTGCGTCTCGGCGTCGCTCTTCGTTTTTTCTTCCGCTAAAAGTTGTTCCGCCTCCGCGAACGCGAGTTCCGCCGCCTTCGCGAAATCTTTGTCGTTCAACGCTTTCGCAAGCGCCGTTCGACGAGCCGTCGCTTTCGTTTCTTCCGGAACGTCGAGCGCTAAAATCGTTTCGATTTGCGAATCGGCGACGTCGAGATTCGTCGCGTTTCCGGCGTCGACGAAGAACGCAAGCGCTTGCGCCGCTTCGAGTTCCGCTTTCGGGCGCGCGGCGTTGCGCTCGGCGACTTCGGAAGCGGTCAGCGGGCGTTTCCAATATTCGAGTTTGTCGACGAACATCCGGTTCGAACCGACTCCAAAACCTCCAAAACCAACGCTTAGCGGTTGATCGAAAACGTCGATCGGGCCGGAATACGACGCGGCGCCGACCTTTTCGCCGTCGACGTAAAGCGCCATTTCGTCCTTCTCCGCGTCGTAAACGGCGACGACGTCTCGCATTACGCCGGGCAAAAAGCCGCGTTCCGAACCGACGCCGACCGCGCTTTTTTCCTTAACTCGCCCAATCTGAAAGGTTATTTGACCGGATTTCCAGTTGTAATGAGCGCGAAAACCGTCGTGCCAACCGCTCGCGACAGAGAATAACATTCCGAGTCCGTCGCCGTTCCCGACCTCGTTCCCCGGCGCCTCCAACTTGAAGCGCAAACCGACGGAAAACGACCCGGTCGAAAGGTCGGGTTTCGGTCCCTTAACCGCTTTGTCGACAAGGATTTTTCCGACTTCGATCGTCGCGTCCTGCGCTCGCGCCGTCGACGCGAAATCGCCGCTTCCAACCCCGACGACCGACGCGATTAAAGCCGCCGCGCCAGCCCAAGCCGCGGTCGTTCTAAACGTCGTTTTAACAAGCGTTGCAACGCGTTCCGTTTTACCGCGTCCGCTTTTTCTTCGAAGCGGCCAATATTGTCTTAACGTCATTCCGGTTTCTCCTTCGTTTGCTAATTCATTGTCGAATCGACGGTTAACGTCTTTGCGCAACCGTCCGACGCGTTGGAACGCCTTCGATTATACCCGACGCAAAGCGGCTTTTCAAGCGAATTTTGCCGCAAATCTAAGAGAAAATTGGAAAAATCGGAGCGCGAAAAAGCGGAAAAACGCGCAAAGCTCGCCGCTCGAGCAAGAAAGCAGAAACGACGCCGCGTCAACGGTCGACGCCGTCTTCTTCGCCGCCGTCTCAACCGTTTCGCAAACGTCGTTTTTTCAACGAGTTCCAAAACCAAAAATATTAAAACCCGCGCCGAGAAACGCGAGGAACCGTCGGTCGTTCGTCGCCGAAACGTTCGCCTCGGAGTTTCGCCGTCGCGACGGAGAACGCCGAAAGCAAAGGCGACGTCGACACAATGTCGACGTTAAACGCCGGAACGCGACGGAAAGCGGAGACGACGCGCAAACGTCGCTAAAATCGCCGCTTCCGTCAAACGAAACGAAGCCGAACGGCTCGACGTCGGGAACGCGTCTTCGAGGAAACGTTAAAAGTCGGGTTTACCCGCCGCCGCTGCAAGCGTTTGTTTTTCAACCGTTTTCGCTCTTTCGCAACGCGTCGAAACTCGGCGCGCGCCGAACGCTTAGACGCTCGACGACTAAAAAGCGAAAAGCCGAACCAAACGCAACGCGATAAACGGCGCGGTTTAAAAGTTTCCAACGCGTTTTTCGACGGTCCGCCCGATTCGCCCGACGGTCGAAAACGCTTTCGAAACGCAACGCGACAAGACGCCGCGACGATTCTTAACGTTTCCGCCGTCGTCCTCGCGACGTCGTTTAGTTCCCAAGCGAAACGTCGACGTCGCGTCAAGCAAACCGGTATTCGCGCGTTCCTTCGCGGCCGCCGCTTCTCTTAACTCCGCGTCTCGAAGCGACTTGCGGAACTAAGGTTTCGCGGGTCGTCGCGTCGAAGTCCAGCCGTCCGCCTTTTCGTCTTCGGTCGCAAGTCTCCTTGACGACGCGAGTTGCAAACATTTTTGCCGCGTTTTCAAACGTTTTTCAACATTTTCAAACGCGAACGTTTGCGACGAAACTCGGCTCGTTCGGCGGTCGGGCCGTCGGCGCGACGAGTCGGACGCTCCTCGGCGGAACGCGGTCGAAAGGTCGAACCTAAGGCCGTTCGGAATAAAGGGATATTTCGGGCCGAAACGACGAAAAAACGCTGCGAACGCCTTTCGTCGGTCTCGACGCGAAACAGTCGGCAAGTCGCGACAATCGCGGCGCCGCTCGGAACGAACGAAAGCGGGAATCCCAACTTTCGAACGCCCCGAACGGTCGAGGCGACGCCGATCGACGCGAACTGCGGAACCGCGCGTCGAACGACGTCGAATCGCAAGTCGCGCTCGCGTTCGCCGCCGCCCGTCCCGACGCGGGTTTCGACAATAAAGTACCTCGCCCCCCCGCGAAAGATGCGACGCGGTAAATTTTCCAGCGCGCCGCCCGTTACCCTAAATCCCCATTGCCTCCAATCCGCCTATTTTCACCTTCTTCGCCATTTCCCTCTTTTTACCAACTCCCCCTTGACGCCATCCTCCCAAACAGCCCATTCTAACTATTTTAACGCCGTCGGCGCCCGAATCGGCGCGGAAAATCTTTTTGAGAAAATTTATTCGCCCCCCTTTTCGAAAAGATAACGGCGCGTATAATAAATAAAATTGTTTTGGACTCGCCGACCCAAGGTTTCGCGCTCTCGGTTCCGCCGAACTTCGCGACGCCTACGCGGACGAATCGGCAAACGTTAAGCGGCGTTTTTCGTTTCGCCCAAACGCCGTTTAGCCGTCGTTGCGCTTGACGCAAGTCCAAATTTTACGCAAATTTCCAAAAAACGCAAAGGATTTTGCCGAACAATCAAAACTAGCGGAGTCGACCGGCTGCGTTTCGCCGTTCGCTAGTCGATTTCCCAAACGAAAAGGTGAATAACATGACGATTATGACCAAAGAAGAAAAACAAGCGATCATCGCCGAATACCGCCGCAGCGACTCCGACGTCGGGACCCCGGAAGTCCAAGTCGCGTTGCTGACGAAAAAAATCAACGCGTTGACCGAACACATGAAAATCCACAAAAAGGATTACTCGACCCGTCGCGGTCTCCTTCAAATGGTTAGCGATCGTCGCAGCCTTCTCGACTACCTGAAACGCGAAGATCAATCGCGTTACGTTACGCTCATCAAACGCCTCGGCATCCGCAAGTAGTCGTTTTTTTGCAACGTTTGCGGCGTTGGGCGCGCCGCGAGCGTTTTTTCGCGAGCGCGCCGTTTTCCGTTTTCTCTTTTGGGCGTTCCTTAAATTTAACGCCAAATCTTCGAAAAACGATCGGCGCTCTCTCCTTTCGGAAAAGTCGTCGAGCGACGTAAATCGCGTCGTTTCTCGCGTTGCGTTCAACGTTCGTCGCGACGTTTCCTCAAAAGCGGAACGACGACCGCGTCCTCCGCGACGCGTCGTTTGTCGTTCATTAATATAAATGAAGAGCGCGTTCTCGTTTTCGGCGTTGCGTTTAGCCGTTAATCGTTGCGACGCTTACACTTCGCGTTTCACGTCGCCGAATTTCCGGCGCGCTCTCCCTCGAAGAAGTCGACGCGGCTTCTCGCATTCGGCTCGGCGGACGAAGCAGGTTCCGACGAGTTTGGTAGAAAAGAAAAAGGTAAAAAGTTGAAAATTAGAGTCGAAAAACAAATTGGCGCCGGTTTATTTTGGATCGAAACGGGCGAACTCGCGAAACAAGCGCACGGCAGCTGCCTCATCGGCTACGACGACGTTTGCGTCCTCTGCGCGACGACGACCGCTCCGAGCAAACCGGGCGCGGACTTCTTCCCGCTCACCTGCGACTACCGCGAACGCGTCGCCGCGGCGGGCAAATTCCCCGGCGGTTTCCTGAAACGCGAAGGTCGCCCGGGCTTGAAAGAGGTTCTCACCGCTCGACTTATCGACCGCCCGATTCGTCCGCTCTTCCCGAAAGGCTTCTACAACGACGTTCAAATTTTCGCCAACGTTTTGGCCAGCGACCAACGCGTCGACCCGGACGTCATCGCGATGAACGGCGCCTCGGCCGCCCTTCAAATCAGCCCGCTTCCGTTCGACGGCCCGCTCGGCTCCGTCCGTTTGGCTTGCGTCGACGACGAATTCATCGTCTTCCCGACGGTCGATCAACTCGAAAATAGCGAACTCGACCTCATCGTCTCCGGGAATATGGACTCCGTCCTGATGATCGAAGGTTTCGCCCGCGAACTCCCGGAACCGAAGATGTTCGAAGCGATCATGACGGCGCACAAGTACATCCGTCAAATCTGCGAACTGCAACTCGAACTCGTCGAAAAAGTCGCGCCGGAAAAAATGTCGTTCGAGCCGATGAACACGACGCCGATGTACGACGCGTTGATGGAAAAATTCTACGACGAATTCCGCGCCGCGAAGAAAACCGCCGGCAAACTCGCCCGCGCCGAAGCCTGCTCGCTCGTCAAAGACAAGGCCCGCGCCGAGTTGATCGTCGAAACCGACGAAGACTCCGACGAACCGAACTACTTCGCGCCGGAATACTTCGAAGTCGCGTTCAACGATTTCGTCGAACGCGTCGTCCGCGACATTATCCTCTCGAAGGAACGCCTCGACGGCCGCGGCGTTAAAGAAGTCCGCCCGATCGAATGCCGCGTCGACGTCCTGCCGCGCGTTCACGGTTCCGCCCTCTTCTCCCGCGGCGAAACGCAAGCCCTTATCACCGTTACGCTTGGGACGGCGAAAGACGAACAACGCGTCGAAGGTCTCTTCGACGAATACACGAAGCGCTTCATGCTCGACTACAACTTCCCGCCGTACTCGGTCGGCGAATGCAAGCCGTACCGCGGCGTCGGGCGTCGCGAATACGGGCACGGCGCGCTTGCCGAACGCAGCGTCAAGCCGGTTCTTCCGGACGCCGACGAATTCCCGTACACGGTGCGCGTCATCTCCGACATTCTCGAGTCGAACGGTTCGAGCTCGATGGCGACCGTCTGCGGCGCGACCCTCGGTTTGATGGCGGCGGGCGTTCCGATTTCGAACCCGGTCGCCGGTATCTCGATCGGTCTCGTCAAAGAAGAAGACGGCCGTTGGATCACGATCACCGACATTATGGGCGACGAAGACCACTACGGCGACATGGACTTCAAAGTCGCCGGGACGCAAAACGGCGTTACGGGGATCCAACTCGACCTCAAGACGAACGGCATTTCGAAAGAAATCGTCGCGCAAACCCTTAAACAAGCCCGCGAAGCGCGCATCGGCATCTTGCGTAAAATGCTCGCCGCCGCGCCGCGTCCGGCCGAAAACATTTCCGAATACGCGCCGCGCCTCCTCCGCACGAAGATCGACCCGGACAAAATCGGGCTCCTCATCGGCCCGGGCGGCAAGACGATTCGCGCGATTCAAGACGCGACCGGCGCTTCGATCGAAATCGACAACGACGGTTCGGTCAACGTCGCGTCGAACGACCAAGCGAGCGCCGAAGCCGCGTTGAAGGAAATTTCCCGCCTCACCGCGACGGTCGAACTCGGCAAAATTTACGAAGGCGTCGTTACGAGCATTCAAAACTTCGGCGCGTTCATCGAAATTCTGCCGGGCCGCGACGGCTTGTGCCACATCAGCGAGCTGTCCGACGAATACGTCGACAACATTCAAAACTTCTGCAAACTCGGCGACAAGTTCGACGTCAAGGTCATCGCCATCGACGACCAAAATCGCGTTAAACTCAGCCGTCGCGCCGTTTTGAAAGAACGCGGCGAAACGGATCAAAAGCAAGACTGACGCTTTTAGTCGGGCGAACGCTTTTTAGCCGTTAGCGATTTTAGCGTCGAGCGCGACTCGTTTTAGCGAGTTCGCGTTCGACGTTTTTCTTTTCTTGCCGCCGTTTTCTTTCGTCGCGTCGTTTTTTCGCGAAATTTCTCCCGCCTTCCCGTTGCAAAACGCCTCTTTTCCGCGTACAATAAAGAGGGAAACGTCGACGTTTCGCCTTTTCGTTCTTTCTTTTCCGCCGCCCTTTGACGAAAGCCTCCGCCGATGCGACCGCGCCCCGACTTTTCCCATTCGCAACCCCTTGCCGACGTTAGCTTTCCGCCGCGCGCCCATTATTTGGACTTCATCCGCGGCGCGACGGTCGTTTTAGTCGTCGTTTATCACGTCTTTTTCGCTCGCAACCATGTTCTCGGTTTCGGCGGTCTCCTCCCGACGAACGGCCCCGGGTTCGGCGACGCGTTGACGACGTTCGTTTACCCTTGGCTGATGTTTTCGCTCTTTTTGGTCGCCGGAATCTCGGCGCGACTCTCGTTGAACCGCCGCTCGAACCGCGAATTTTTCGGCGAGCGCACGACGAAACTCCTTGTCCCGTCGACGCTTGGCGTTCTCGTTTTCCATTCTTGGACGCTCGGCGTTTTGACGACGACCTCGGCGCCGGGTCTCGCCGACGCGCCCCTTCCAACGCCGGTTTTCGCGCTGATTTGCATTCTCGGCGGCCAAGGCCCTCTTTGGTTCGCGCAGCTCCTTTTCGTTTACTCGGCGCTCCTCGTCCTTTTCCGACGTCGCCCGACGAACCGCGAAACCGTTGCCAACACAAGCGTTGCGTCGCCCCAGGATTCCGGCGAAGCGTCCCTTCGCTCGACGTTCGCTTGGACGCTCTTCTTCGCGGCGGCGACGCTCGGCGTTTGGGGTTCGGCGCAAATTTTGAACGCTCCGGTAATAACCGTTTACCGTTTCGGGATTTACGGTTTCGCGTTTTTCCTCGGCTATTTCGTTTTTCACCGCGCGAGCGTCGAAGCGGCGCTCGTCCGAACCCGTTGGTTTTGGGGCGTTTGCGCGCTTTGTTTCGGCGTCCTTTATTTCCGACGTTTCTTCGGCGCCAATTACGCCGACGGCCCCATTTTGCGACATTGGTTAACCAACGTTTACGCTTGGACGGCGACGCTCGCAATCCTCGGTTTCGCCAAGCGTTACGTCGACCGTCCGACGCGTTTTACGACGTTCCTTGCGCGAACAAGTTTCGGCCTTTACGTTTTCCATATGTTCTTCGTTTACGCCGCGACCTTGCTTTTCGCCCGCGTTTGCAACGTCCCGGAACCGCTCGAAATCGCGCTCGTCGCCGCCGTCTCCTTCGCCGGTTCCTACGCAACCTACTTCGCCGTCCGCCGCGTCCCCGGTTTGCGCTTTCTCGTTCTCGGCCTGCGTCGTCGCGACGTCGAGCGAAAAATCGGCGAAACCGGCAAAAAATCGAGTTTTTTCGGAAAAAATTAGCGAAGGGCCGTTTAACAATTCGCGAAAATCAAGTAAAATAGTGTAAAGCCGCGACGCCGGAACGACCCGAAACGCGTCGGCGAGCCAAACCTTACAAGGAGTCTATTCAAATGAAAAAAGCATTCGGTTGGGGCGTCGCGACGGCGGCGTTCGCGTTGATTTTGGGCGCGTCGGCTTTCGACGTCGCGACGGCGCAAGAAGCGAAAAAAGCGAAGAACGTCATCCTCTTCATCGGCGACGGGATGGGGTTTAACTCCGATATTCTCGGGACTTACTGGCGTTACGGCGAAGCGAACGCGCAATCTTATCACAAGTTCCCGGTGAAGCTCGGCGCGGCGACGTTCTGCGTTACCGATAAATACGACCCGAAAAACGACGACGGTTATCCGGTCGGCAAAATTTGGGAAGGTCCGGAAGCGGCGATGCACCGTCTTCAATCCAACTGCCCGACGACCGACTCCGCCGCCTCCGGCACCGCCATCAACACCGGCGTTAAAACGCAAAGCGGTCGCGTCGGTTTCTCGAAAGACGGCAAAAAACTCGAAAACTTCGCCGATATCAACTACCGCGCGGGTCGCTCGGTCGGCGTCGTTACGACCGTTCAAATTTCGCACGCCACCCCCGCCACAACGAGCGCGCACAACATGAACCGCGGCAATTACGAAGAAATCTCGAAAGAGCAAATCAACGACCTCCCGTTGACCGTCCTCTTCGGTTCCGGGCACCCGGCCTACAAACGCGGCTCGAAGATCAACAAGAAACCGGAAGACCTCAACTATCAATACGTCGGCGGTCGCGAAGTTTGGGAAGCCGTCTCTAAAGACGAAGGTTACAAGGGTTGGAAGTTCATCGACGAACGCGAAAAGTTCGCCGAACTGGCCAAAATGACCCCGGATACGAACCCGACCGACCTTCCGAAGAAAATCCTCGGCGTCGGGCGCGACTTCGACGACCTTCTCCCGGTCGACGGTTTCGCCGACGACGAAAACTTTGTTAAAGAACGTTATTCGGAAGAAGCGCTCGCCAACACCCCGACGCTGACCGACATGACGCTCGGCGCCCTTAACGTCTTGGCGCAAAACGACAAAGGTTTCTACCTGATGGTCGAAGGCGGCGCGATCGACCACGCGAACCACGGTCGCAACGCGCAAAACTCGGCGCTCGAACACGCCGCCTTCTCGAAGGCGATCGACGCCGCGATCGCTTGGATCGAAAAATATTCGTCGTGGGAAGACACGATTATGATTATTACGTCCGACCACGAAACCGGCTGCATTTGGGGCCCGGGCACGTACGAAGACATGGACGAAAACGGCAAATTCGATCCGAAAAAAGACGAATTCAACGAATTTGAAGAACTCGAAGAATCGGATATCGGCGAATGCCCGGAAGTTCAATACCTCTCGTCCGGTCACTCGCACTGGCTCGTTCCGGTTTACGCCAAGGGGCAAGGCGTCGAATCGGTCAAAGAATTTATCCGCGGCAACGACGAAGAAGCCGGCGAAATGTGGGACTTCAGCGGCGACTTCATTTACAACAGCGACGTTTTCAACCTGATGAAAGCGGCGTCCGGCTTGAAATGATTTCGCAACATTCGACGACGCCTAGTTTTACGTCGTCCAAATGTTAGCGCTTGACGCGTTCGTTCCGCTCCGATATAATAAAACGTCGGAGCGGATTTTTTTTGTCCGGGCGCGCGCTCCTCCTCGTCGCGTTCGCATTATCTCATTTTATTTCAAAAACTTGCGATGCAAAACCCTTGGGCTCTTTTCGCGTTGGCGACGCTCGCGCTTCCTTGGCTTTTTCTTCGCCGCCGTCGCCCGACGGCGCCCCCGCCGCGCGTTTCGTTCCCGGCGGTTCGTTTGCTCGCGCCGACGCTTCGTCGCGCCGTCCGTCGTAAAGAGCGGCGACTAATCGTTTTAGCGACGCTTCGTTCGTTCGCGCTCCTAACGCTCGTCTTCGTTTGGGCGGCGCCGTCTCCGCCGTTCTTCCCGTTTTTTAGCGTAACGTCTCCAACCCCAACCCTGGCCGAATCGCGACTTACCGCGACGCTTCAACGCGTCGCCGACGGAAAAATCGACGACCGTCCGATTCGCGTCCTAATCGTCGACGGAAGCGACTCCGGTCCTCCGTTTCCCGCCGACTCAACGCTTCAAAGCGCCGCGAGTCGT
>JAZNJF010000513.1:0-8923 GCA_045577885.1 Thermoguttaceae bacterium
AAACGCGCAAAACCAACAAGGCGGAGAAAGCGGAGAGTCCGGGCAAGGCGGCGCGTCCGACGCGTCGAACGGGGTCGACTCGAACGCTCCCGAGCAAACCGGGCAAACTCCGCAAACCGAGCAAGAAGAGCAAAGTCGCGAGTCCGGGCAAAATAGCGAAAACGCGAAAAACGGAGACGCGAACTCCCCCGTTCCCGGCGCCCCCGAGTCGGTCGATCCGGAAGCGAACCCCGGCGACGCGTTTGAAAAAGCGCTCGACTTCATCCGTTCCGAACGCGAAAACGCCGAATCGGGCGCGCAAGGAGCCGCTTCGAACGCCGAATCGCCGGAAAACGAGCGCTCCGGACAAAATAAAGAGAACAAAGAAAACGCGCAAAACGGAGAATCGGCGAATAACGCGCAAGAGAGAGAAAACGGCGAAGACGAAGAAAATACGCAAAACGGCGAAAACGGGAATTCCGGCAAAAACGGCGAAGGCGGCGAAAAGTCGAACGAACGCCGCCCTCTTCCGAACCGAACGAGCCCCGAGCGTCCGAGCGAAAACGCGGAGCGGTTCGACGCGGAAAATCCCGAAAAAATCGACCCGAACGCCCGACGCGAAAACGGCGAAGTCGACCCGAACTCGAACGATTATTTAGCGCAAACCGCGCCCGCCGACGCGCCGGAAAACCCGAACGGCGCTCCGCAAGACGCGAACGTTCTCGCCGACCCGCTCGAAAATTTCGTCGGAAGCGGAGCCGACGTCGCCCCGAACGCGCAAGAGTTAAAGGGAGCTAATAACGTCGAAACCGACCCGAACGGCGCGTCGGAAGTCGATCGGGACCCGACGACGAGCGAAAATAGCGAAAATACGCAAAACGGCAAACCCGCCGAATCGGGGCAAGGAGGCGAAAACACGCCGCTCGACCCGCTCGGCGGAGGCGGAAACGGAAGCGACTCGGCGTCCGACGCGACCGGTTCCAACGAAAAGAACGAAAACGCCGAAAATAACGGCGGCGGTTCCGCGTCCGACCGTCCGCAAACGTCGACCGGGCCGAAATCGGAGGACAAAGAAGGAACGATCGGCGCCGGCGGCGACTCGCAGTCGGGGAAACGCGGCGGCGGGGGCGGCTCCGGTCTCGGCGAACTCGGCCCGGACGAAGCGACCTTAACCGGAGCGGACGCGCCGCGCCTCCAATACGCGGAAGCGGCGACGAACCTCGTTCTCGACTACCTCGACGACGTTCTTAAGGAAAAGGCCGACCGCCGGATTCTCGACGAACTCGGTTGGACGGACGAACAGCTCCGCGCCTTCCTCGAACGTTGGAAGGCGATGAAAGCGGCGGCGGAAGCGGGGGACGAGAACGCGAAAGTCGAGTATTTGCAAGCGCTTGAAAATCTCGGACTCGAAGCGCCGGACGCTTCGGAACCGGTCGACGCGACCCGGGGCCGCGCTCCGGACGACCGTCGACGCCGCCGAAACGACGCCGTTCGCGAAGACCGTCGAACGAAAACGCCGAACGCGCTCGACGAACGCGTCCGCGCCTTCAATCGCGGCGTTTCGACTCGCGTCGACCGCTAAGAATGGCGGGCGCTCCGCCGCGAGCGCCCGTTCGGTCGATTTCCGCACGCGCCGCGCAAATTTCGAACGCGACGCGTCAAAATAGCGAGAGTCAAACGATTTTAACGGAAAAACGCCTAAATATTTTTCAAAATTGTCCAAATCGGGCCCCGTCGTTTGTCGACGGAGCGTTGATATGTAATAAAATAGAGTTTTATTTCGACGAATTTCGCGCCCCGGAATTTCCGCTTCCAAAGGCGACTTTCGCCGCCCTTCTAGGGGCGTTCGAACGTTGCGCCGAGAGCGTCGATTTTCGTCCGCCTTATCGTTCGCGCGCCTTTTGCGCCGACAAATCAAACAATAACAGCAATCGTTCAATCGATTTTAGAAAAAGAACAGGAATCAACCGCATGGGAGCGTTCGCTGAATGGATTAGCGGGAAAGTTTTTACCGCCGTACACGGCAACAATCTCGTTTACAACACCTGCTGGGAAGACCCGCGCCTCGACAAAGTCGCGCTCGAACTGACGCCGGAAGACAACCTTCTCGTCATCACGTCGGCCGGTTGCAACGCGCTCTCGTACGCGATCGAGGGGCTGAACCGCGTTTACGCCGTCGACATGAACTATCGCCAAAACGCGGTCTTGGAGCTGAAAATCGCCGGGATTAAAGAGCTGGATTACGAAACGTTTTTCCAACTTTTCGGCGAAGGCCGTCTTCCGGGCGTTCGTCAAATTTACCGCGACAAACTTCGCGCGCACTTGTCGGAATCGTCGCAAAAATATTGGGACGAAAATATTAAAAAGTTCTTCGACGGCAAGGCGAAGTCTTATTATTTCTGCGGCACGTCCGGTTATTTGGCGAAGTGGATCAACCGCCTCGTCAATCTCCGCGGGATGCGTCCGCAAGTCGACGCGTTGATCAACGCCCCGACGCTCGAAGAACAACAAAAAATTTGGGGCGAAGTTCGCGATAAGTTCTGGTCGCCGCTGATGCGTTTCATCGTCAACCGCGACTCGACGATGTCGATGGTCGGCGTCCCGAAGGACCAACGCAAACAAATCGAAAAGACGTACGGCCAACTTGTTCCGTTCGTTCAAGAGTGCCTCGACAATATTTTCGGCGTCCTCCCGATTCAAGACAACTACTTCTGGCGGCTGTACGCGACCGGGCGTTACACGAAAACCTGTTGCCCGGAATACCTTGAAAAGAGCGGTTTCGAAACGCTGAAGGCCGGCGCGGTCGACAACGTCGTCGTTCGCACCAACACGGTCGAAGGTTTCTTGCGCGAAAATCCGGACGTCAAAATCAGCCGTTTCGTCCTCCTCGACCATATGGACTGGCTCTCCGACAAGCTCTTCGACGCGTTGATCGCCGAATGGGCCGCGATTCTGAAGTCGGCGACGCCGGGCGCTCGCGTTCTTTGGCGCAGCGGCGGGCTCGACACGTCCCCCTACCTGCACCGCGTTCCGGTCGAAGTCAACGGCGAAAAGAAAACGCTCGGCGACATTCTTAAGTACAACAAGGAACTCGCCGCCGAATTGCACCCGAAATGCCGCGTGCACACGTACGGCAGCTTCTACATCGCCGACCTGTTGAACGGTTGATTCCGTTGAACGGTTGAAAAATCGACGCGGCGCGACATTTTCGTTCGCCGCGTCGATTTTTGTTTTCGCTTGCCGTCGTCCGAACGCGTTTTTGGACGAACAAACGCGAAGAGCGGCGCCGACGTCCGAGCAAAACGGCGTTCGTTTTCTATTTTACGTCGCGCAATTCTTCGTTTTTTCCGCTTCCCGCGACGTTCGTCTTTCCCATTTTGTCGTTTTCCCCTATTTTCCGTTAGGCAGCTTATGTTTTCGCTCCTTCCCAGTTATAGTTTTGAGGATTTTTCGCTTTATCGCAAATCTTCGGAAGTCGACGCGATCTTTTCCGCTTGGTCGGCGCTTTACCATCCCGCCTTGGTCGCCCATTTTGACGCCGCGCCGCGCTGGGAACCCGCCGGCAGTCCGACGTCGGGGCTAACGCCGCGTTTGGTCGTCGTCCCGCCTTGCGCCGAAAGTATTTTGTCGACAAGTTGGGTAAGATCGGCGGAAAAGGAGGGCGCGATTTTCATCCGCGACGTCGAAGACCGCGACGAAATCTTGCGCGTCGCGTTCGAAAAGCTCGGGATCGACGCGTCGATCGGCGACGAGGAATCGGAAACCTTTCTTTCGCTCGGGTTAACCTGTTTTCTTGAAGAGCTTTTAACGCGCAAACTGCGTTATATGAGCAACTTGGACTCGCAAAGTTTCGACTCGCGGATCGTCGACGCGGCGAAAGCGCATATCGCCGGAAACGTCGAGGAACGGGAAACGAACCTGCAAAAAGCGTTCGATCTCTTGACGCAAGCGAAGGAGTATTTCTTCCCGACCGCGACGAAACTTCTCGAGTTAACTTGGGTCGAAGAGGAAGACTTTGCAACCGCGCTTCCCGACGCGCTCCGCCTTCAACGTCGCCGCAATGAGAAATCAAACGTCGTTTTGCCGGTTCCGCTCCTAAAAATTTGCCGCGAGCGTTACCCGGAGACGTTCGCGCTGTTAAAAGAGGAAGTCGAGGCAAAACGGACAATCTTAATCGGCGGCGACGAATGGGAAGGCCCGCTTTACCTCCAATCGCCGTTGGAAATCGTTCGAACCCTCTTGGCCGGTCGCGCCGCTTACCTCGACGCGTTCGGGACGGCGCCGAAAATTTTCGCTCGTCGCGAAGCCGGTTACGCGCAAATTTTACCCCAATTACTCAAATTAACAGGATACGAAGCCGCGTTCGCTCGAACTCGAGACGGTTGGACGCTCCTCGAGAAGCCGACCGACCGCTCGCGCTTCCTTTGGCAAGGTCGGGACGGCTCGACGGTCGCCGCGTTCTGCAAAAAACCGCTCGACGCGGCGGAAAGCGAAGAGATTCTGCAACTTCCCGAACGGATCGGCAACTCCTATTACTCCGACGACGCGACCTCGATCGTTTTCGAGCGCCGCCCGGGCAAGGGGTCGCGTTGGCTGAGCGACTTCTTCCGAATGGACCGTTATTCGCCGGTTTTGGGCAAGTTTTACGACTTTAACGAATATTTTGAGGTAACGCGCGGCGCCGGCGACAAGGAAAAGTTCGTCAAAGACCAGTTTAAGACGAACTTTTTGACCCGTTCGGCGCGCCGCGAACGTTCCGACCTCGTCTCGAATTGGCCCCGCCGCCGACGTTTGGGCGCGATTCTTTCGGCGCTCAACGGGCTCGAAGCGACCGTTCGCGAAGCGACGCTCAAAGCGAAACGGGACGACGCGGCGTTAAACTCGCTGTTCTCCGCCTATCTTGACGCGTCGAACCGTCTTTCGGCCCGCGTCGCCGCGACGCTTGACGCTCTCGACGCTCGTTTTCTCGTTCCGGACGTCGAATCGTCCGAAAACGCGCAAGCAACGCAAAACAACGAAACGCCGCAAGACGCGCAAACAACGCAAATCAGCGAAACGCCCGAAGACGCGCAAACAACGCAAATCGTCGAAACGCCCCAAAACGCGTCGACGACGCAAAACAACGAAACGCCCCAAAACGCGTCGACGACGCAACTCGCCGATCTTGACGCGACGCTCGTCGAGTTGGAGGCGGAAAAAGACGCGGCGCTCGACGCGGCGGCCCGCTATCTCGCGGCGGCGTTAAAATCCTCAAAGGTGTTAAATTCAAACGGCTTCCTCTTCGTTAACTCGGCGGCGACCGCTCAAGAAGTCGTTTGGGAAACGCGTCGAAACGCCGACGCCGCCCCCTCCGAAACCGCCCAAACCTCCCAAATCGCCGACGTCAACGACGACGCGGAGCGACGCGCCGAAGCGGCGGAGCTCGGCTTCCAACTGCGAACCTTTACCGGCGCCGACGGCCTTCGCCAACATATCGCGACCCTCCCGCCGACCGGCTCGTACTGGATTCCGAAAACGCCCGGCGTCGAATATCGTTTCCTTAATCGTCCAACGTTCGAAACCGGCGCGTTCGACCCGGCCGATTTTCCGGCTCCGGAAACCGACGAGACCGATAAAACGGCGGCAAAACCGACGTCGTCCGCAAAGTCGGCCCCCGCCGACGCGACGCCGAAACGCAAAAATTCGATTTTCCGCCAATTCGCCGCCAAACTCCGCGGCGGCGCGCCCGGTTCGTCCGATTCCGACGCGTCGAACGGCGCCGAAAACGACGCGAACGCCGAAACGACCTCCCGTTCCGCGCTCGTCGAGTACGTCGAACAACGTTATTCGGCGAAAGAAATCGAACGTTATTACGTCTTGCGCAACGAATATTTCGAAATTAAAGTCGACCCGACGACCGGTTCCGTTCGGCGTTTGACGACGTTCAACGTCGACGCGCCGGTCGTTTCGAACGGTTTGCTCCGTCATCCGAGTCGCGGCAATCGCTTCGCTTGGGACGTCGCGTTGAAGCTCCCGGCGTCGTTGCGTCGCGACGATTGCCGTTCGACGGAAGATTCCTGTTACGGGTACACCGTTTCCGCTGCCGACAAGATTTCCGTACTCGCGTCGGGCCCCGCGCTCGGACGTTTGCGAATCGACGGGCGGCTCGTCGCGCCAAACGGCGAGAAAGCGGCGACCTTTACGCAAATTTTAACGATTCGTCGCGAAAGTCGGATTATCGAAGTCGACGCGGAAATAACGCCGTTAATTTCGGCAAACGGGGCGCCTTGGGAAAGTTATTACGGCGTTCGTTTCGCTTGGAAAGACGGTCTCGCCGATCTTTACGGCGGCGTCGGCGCGACGCTCATTTGGACGGGCCGCGACTACCTGCAAGCGCCGGAATGCGTCGACGTTCGGAGCGAAGAAAATATCGGAATAACGGTATTGTCCGCCGGGCTTCCCTATTTTAAACGCGCCGGCGACACGCGGCTCGACGCCGTCTTGATTCCGGCGGGCGAAACGCGGCGGCGTTTCCGCTTCGGCGTCGGCGTCGACCTTGAACGTCCGCATCGAACCGCGCTCGAGTTCGCCGACGTTCCGCCGTTTGCGCTCGCCGACGTTCCTTCGCCGAAACGGATCGCGGCGACGCCCTTCTCGTCGAGCGCCGGAAACGTTCAAATTTTAGAGCGGCGTTCGATTTTGGACGCGTCCGGCGACTTCGTCGGCGTTCGATTAACGGCGCTTGAAACGGTCGGCGCGAAAACGACGACGACGTTGAAAGCGTCCCTTCCGATCGAGCGCGTCGAGTTTGTCGATTTTAACGGCGAGCAAACCGACCGTTCGCTCGAATCGCCGACCGGTTCCGCGTTCGACGTCGAGTTCCGCCCCCGGCAGCTCCGCGTTATGAACGTTTATTTCCGTCGCGGTTCCCTCCGTTAGTTCAGCTTCGCCGAAACGCGCCCGCCGCCAAACGCAAAAAACGCTCCGTTTTCTTCCGGAGCGTTTTTTATTTTAGCCGCCGTTTCATTTTACTCAATCGACGCGTTTTAACGCTGAAGACTCGCTCCCCGCCGTCGAACGACTGTTTCAACCGCTCGACGTTCGCTTCAACGCAAGCGGAGCGTCGCTTTCTCCGGCGCGTCGATTTTCGCGTCTTGAAGCAATTCTCGCTCCGAAATTTGAACCGGTTCGACGGTAAACTCCGGAACGTTAAACGATTTTGTCGAATTTAACGTCTTCGTCGGATCGCGTTGCGGCAACATAAACGGTTTCGCAACTTCTCCATTTTCGCCAATGTGCGCAAAATAAAGGCGCGTGTGCGAGCCGTCGTCGCGGCGCGAGCTAAAAACGAACCAACGCCCGTTCGAACTCCAAGAATGCCAACTGTCCGGCTCGGTCGGCGAATTGACTTCGTCGAGGGCCCGCGCTTCTCCGGTCGCCAAGTCGAGCGTCCAAAGATCGGCGTCGCGGAACCAAATTGGGAAACACCCGCGCCGCGCCAAGGTAAACATCAACGTCTTTCCGTCCGGCGAAACGCGAGGAAACGCGGCGCTTTTGTCGAGCGCGACGGCGTCGAAAACGAGTTCCGGCGCGCCAAATTTTCCCGTTTTCTCGTCGAAATCGACCTTCATAACGTTGTACAGGAATTCGTCTTGCACAAACGGAACCTCGTCTTTGCGCGCCGCGACCGGTTGACGCGGCGTTTTGAAATCGGGCGCCTTCGCGCAACAGTAATAGAGCGTTTTTCCGTCCGGCGACCAAGTCGGATAAGTCGGCAAATAATCGTCGTCGCTCGGCAAAATCGGCGTCAATTCGTTTTTCTCGACGTCGTAAAGGAGCAAATCGGAGAAAGAATCGAGCACATTAATCCGATTTTTATCTCGACTGTGAAAAATCTGCGACGTTAAATTCGATGAGAACGCGACGTGCGACGAGTTCGGACGCCAAGCCGCGTACGCGCACCCGGCGTCGAGCCCTTCGGCGTTTAGGTCGACTTTCTTGACGGCGCCCCGGTCGACGACGACCGTTCCGCCTTTTTTGAAACGCAAATGAAAGAGGAACGAATCGGTTTGCCCGGCTTGAAACGTATGACAGTTGACGCAAGTCCGTTCGGCGACGAGGCGCGCGCGGATAATCGGGCGTTCCTCAAACGTTTCGAGCGACCGACTCCAAAGCGCAAGATCGGAATAATACTCATAACCGGGAAAAACAAGGCGATACGAAACCCAAGGGTCGATCGGGTCGGCCGAAACGCGCATTTCCCAATCGGCGTATTTCACCCATTTACCGCTGTTCGCCGATTTTTCGCCGTTCGCCGAATCGCCGACGGGGCCGAGCGCGAAGGTTTCGAAACGCAACGCCTTGCCGACGTTTCGTTCGAGCAAGCGTCGCCATTTTCGTTGCGAAAAGCGAATTTCCTTTCCGGAAAAGGTCGCGACCGGGCGTTCGCCGCCGTCTTCAAAGACGCAAGCAACAAGTTGCGCGGCGTTTTCTTGAACGTCGAAGTTCAGCGGCGCGACGTTCGGAGGAACCGTTACGTCGCGATAATCGGGATAAATCGTCGGCGCTCGGTCGAGAACGGCGAACTCGGTCGGCGGTTCCGGCGCGGCGCCTCCGACGAAAAACGCGACGCAAACGAAAAGCCCGACCGCGCCGACAAACGCCGCAAGGAGCCCTCGTCGTTTTAAATCGCGCCTTTTTTCCATTTCGCCGCCTTCGACGTTCGCGTTGTCCTCGCTATTTTCGCTAAACTTGCAATTTCCGCCGTCTTTACAGCTTTCGCTATTCTCGCCGTTCTCGCCATTTTGAACCGTCGCCGTTTCCGCCGCGTCCGTTTTTCGTTCGTTCATCGTTACTTTCCTTTAAACGCCCGCCCATTTTTCGCGTTTTGACTATTTTCAAACGTCGCGCGCCGCCGTTTTGCTCCGGCGCCTCTTTCCCCTTCATTAAGTCGGATCGTAGCCAT
>JAZNJF010000514.1:0-3735 GCA_045577885.1 Thermoguttaceae bacterium
ATCGTCGACGGCAAGATCGTCGTCGAAGCGCCGTCGTACTCCGCGCTGGTCGTCGAGATTACGGTCGAATGATCGCTTAACGCCGTCGTTCGCAAGGGTTAGCCGCGTCGAGCGTTTTCTCGAAATCCGGTCGACGCGGCCCTCCCCCTTTTTCATTTGACGCTTCACGCTCAAACGTCGCGATTTCAACTCTTACGCTCGGCGAACGTCGACGCCTCCCGCGTTCGCCGATTCTCGCTCAAGGCGCGGCGGTCTCTTTCGCAACGGTCGACGTTACAAACGTCGCAACCGCGAAAAACGGCGCCGGTCGCCCCAAAATCGCCCCAAAATCGCCCCAAAATCGCCCAAAAATCTTGACGCCAAACGTCGCTAAATTTACAATAGTTAGCGTCAAGACGACCGGACGCGGACGCCGCGTCGCCCTAAATCTTCAACGCGTCTTATTCAAGGAGTTATACGATGAACACGGAAACGCTCGCGCTCAAAATCGAAGAGCAAATTTACCAAAAAGCGGTCGCCGCGATTAGCGGTTGGAACGAGAGCGATATTTACGTCGTGTCGTTCTACTTTTGGCAAGACGAAGACGACCCGTGCAAGCCGCGCCTTACCATCGGTTACAACACGGAGCGCCAATACGAAAGCGCGTTGGAGGAAGCGGACGGCGACGCGAACGACGCTCGCTGGAACTACGCTTGGTTCCTCCAAGACGAAGACGCGTTTTGCGAACACGGCGGCGACGCGGAAGCGGAAGAGCTTATCCGTCAATGGGTTGCGTCGCAAGGAATCGACGAGGAAGATTGGGAGGCTTGCGAGCCGTTGGAAGGCGCGTTCAACGCTATTCTCGTTCAAGTCGTCCAACGCTTGCATTGCGACGGCGTCCTGAAAGCGCGTTTGGGCCGAGAGATTCCGGTCTTGATTCACGGCTTGGAATATTACGAGGAAACCTTGGAAATCAACGAGTTAGCGAACGGCAAGGAACTGATCGACCCCGGTTTCGTCGCCCTCTGCAACGGGGAATGAGCCCCCTATTTCGCGTCGTTCGGAAAGCGTTCGCTCGTCGACGTTTAACGCCGACGAGACGCCACCACTCCCGAAAGCCGGCGATTTTCAGTCGTCGGTTATTCGACGTTTTCGGCTCGAAACGCCCGCCCAACGCCCGCGTTTTCCCCGACGTCGAACACCGCTCGCCTTCGCCGACGCGAAAGCCAAAGCCGTCAAAGCGACGGTCGGCAAAATTACGGTCGAACGCTCGCCTAACGTCAACGTTTGCAAAGGTTAGCCGCGCCGCTCGTTTCTCCCAATTCGGGCGAAGCGGCGCCTTAACCGTCGCGTTCCCGACGCCGTTTATCTAAAAGCGCGACGAGGCAAGCGCGACGAGGCAAGCGCGACGTTGCAAAACGCAAACCCATTCCAAAAATCAAACAATTTCAACGCCGCCCCCTTTACAACGACGAATTTTCAAATATAATCGCTTGCAGATTCTTCAATCAAAAAACAAAACCGGCGTTTTACGGTTTATTCTCGACGCGTTCGCGACGCCTCGCCGGATTGCAAAACGTTAAACCGCGATCCGCCGCCGACGCAACCTTTATTTTGAAAGGCGCGCCATGTCCGACCCTTTTGACAATACGTTTGACTTCGACGACAACGACGGTTTTGGCGACTCCGACGATTCTTTTGACGCGGACGACGCGTTCGCCGCCGACGACCTTTTCGACGACGAGCAGAACAACGCTTGGACCAACGACGATTCCCCGGCGCCGGCCGACCTTTCCCATATTAATCGCGGCGACGCGCAAATCAGTTTCGGCATGAACTGCGGAGGCACGTGTCGCTCGGAAGGCGGCGGCGAATTTGGCGGCGACAAATACGAATACTGGTACGATAAAGACTAGTCGCGCCGCTCTCCGACGTTCTTTAAGCCAACCGTCGACACGACATGCGCGTTCGTTCCCTTTATTCGCACGAATACGATTACGATCCCGACTCCAATCGCCTTTGTTACGTCGGGAGCGACGGCGCGGTCGTCGACGCTTCGCCTCGCGCCGCGTCGACGTTGGTTTTGCCTCCGTTCGATCGCGGTCTTATCGAGGAAATTTTTGCGGAACGCCGTCTTCGCTCGCTTAATATCGCGCTAACCGAGCGTTGCAATTTTCGTTGTCGTTACTGCGTTTATTCCGGAGCGTTTTCGCGGCGTCGGACGCATTCGTCCAAAACGCTTTCGCAAGACAAGGGACGCGAAATCGTCGATTGGTTCGCTCGCAACTCCGCCGCCGAGCCTGAAGTCGCGCTCGGTTTTTACGGCGGCGAGGTTTTACTTGAGTTCGCGACGCTCCAAAACTTAACCGCTTACGCCGAACGTCGTTTAGGCGCTCGACTCGCTCGCGTCGGTTTTACCACCAACGGCGCCGCGTTGACGCCGGAAGTTTGCGCTTGGATTCAAGCGAACGCCAAGATCAAAATTTCCGTTACGCTCAACGGACCGGCGGAAATTCACGACCGCGATCGAGTCTTCGCCGACGGCGCGCCGTCGTTCGCCGTCGTTGAAAGAAACGTTCGGCGTTTGGCGTCCGCGCTTGGCGCCTCTTTTTCCTCTCGGGTCGTTTTCCTCGCCAATTACTCGACTTGGGCCGAACGTTTGCGGATTCTGCGTTTTTTCCGAACGCATCCCGTTTTCAAGGTTTGCGACGTTCTTCCGCTGGAAACCGTTTGGGCGAACAGTTTGCCCGAAAGCCGTCGACTCGACCTCGCCGCCGACGCGGAGCGCCGATTTCGCGAAGAGTCGACGCGGCGCGCGCTCGCCGCCGAAAAATTAGACTTCGCGCTTCTCGACGTCAAACGCGACGCGTTGCGCCGTTTGCATTGTCGCCCGCTCGGCTCGACGCCGTTCGTCGTTCTTCCCGGCCTTTGCGTTCCTTTTAAGTCGCGTCTTTTGACCGACGTCGAAGGCGCCCTGCGTTTTTGCGAATCGGCCGATTCGTTTTTTCCGCTCGGCTCCGTTTTCGACGACGTCGTTTATTTCGACAAGCTCGAACGGCTCGCCGCCTCGCTGCAACGTCTTTTCAACGACGTTTTAAAGTGCGGCTCCTGCCCGGCGCGCCGTTTTTGCCGCCTTTGTTATCAAGATTTTCTCGACGGCGAAGAAATCGCGCCGACGGAACGCGTTCGCGCCAAATGTCGCGACTCTATCGCTTTATTGCGCGACAATTTAAGCGTTTATCTCTCGTTAGCCGAACGCCGTCCCGACGCGCTGTCGCAATTAACGCCGCTTTCGGACGCGCCAAACGATCCTTGGTTGGACGCCGCGCTTCAACGCTCGCTTCGCCGCCAACTCGCCGCAAACGGTCGCGCGCAAGACGCTTAACGTCCGCCGCCGCTCTTGGAACGACGACGGCGGGCTCGCTTTCCGTCGGAAATCAGGCGAGCGCGATCGTCGCGACGCCGATTTGCGCCAACGAAGCGCGGCATTCGCTCAAACGCTTTTCGCACCGCGCCAAACGTTCTTTCTCTTGGAATTGCGCCTCTTCGTTTTCCGCCTTTCGTCGTCGCGTTTCGCGTTCGATATTCTCGACGTCGTCGCGCAACGCCTTTTCCAACGCGTCGACCGTTCGCTTCAATTCGGTCTCAATCTTAGAACGCAGTTGTTGCGCGTTCGCGGCGGCGTTGGCGCGCATCGCGGCGCCAAATTTTTGCTCCGTAAACGCGACGACTTTACCGCCGGCGCCTTTTCCCGTT
>JAZNJF010000515.1:0-47599 GCA_045577885.1 Thermoguttaceae bacterium
GTGGGTTCGACTCCCATTGGCCGCTTTTTTTATTTCTTGACGGTTTCGACCGGGTTTCGTCGCCGAACGACGGAGCGAGCGTTCGGCGGCGCGGCGTTTGGCGGCGCTTTTTTTATTTCTTGACGGTTTTGAGCGGATTCCGTCGCCGAACGACGGGGGCGAGCGTTCGGCGGCGCGGCGTTCGGCGTCGCTTTTTTTATTTCTTGACGGCGGCGCGAATAAAAAAGTCGCCGCTTCGGACGTATAAACGTCGGCGCGGCGACGGCGGTAAGTTCGAAAAAATCGACGGCGCGGAACGGTTAGCGAATCGAAACGACTAAATCGCCGAGCCGAGCGCCGACTTCGTCCGCGATGAACGAACACTTCGCTTTGAAAAGAAACGCGATTTTCTTCGGATGAAACGGACCCGGGTCGGGCGAGAGCGTTTCCCAGTTGGCGAGACCTTTGGCGATCACTAAGTCGGCGCCGACGAACGCGTCGTTGAACTCTTGCGAAGTCATGTCGAAGAGGACGCCGAGCCCGTCGGAGCCGTTGTCGATCGTCGGAACGAGCGCGGAAAGGCCGACTTCGTCCGCGTCTTCTCGAAGCGCGTCGTTGAGAATCGGAGCGCCGCGGAGCGCGACGGTTACTTTCTTGCCCCAATCTTCCGAAATTAACGTTTCGATGAAAAGACGGTCGAAAACGACTTCGCCGGCGTTGTCGGTCAAGTAAAGGATCGAGTCGGCGGCGCGAATCGTCTCTTCAAGTTCGGCGACGGAGCCGACGAGCGTTTGGTCGAGCCCGGCTTGGATCGCGGCTTCGATCGTCGCGTCGTCGAGTTCGCCGAAGAAAATGTCGATCGAATTGCCGGCGATCGCGAGGCGAACGAGCGTTTCGAACGGCGTCGGCGACTCCGCGACCCAACGTCGGAGGCGCGGGAGTTGAGCGAGCGAAAGACGGTTGAAGTGTCTTTTCTCGGCGTAATACGGGTCCGCGACGCCGGCGATCTCGCGCATCGAGCGGTTAACCAACGTCGCGAGACGCGGCGCCGGGGTTTCCAAGCCTTGGTCGAGGAAAATTCGGAACGCGGATTCGAGAATTTGACGCCGAAGGTCGGCGCTTTGCGTCGCGAGGCGAGCCGTTTCCAGCGTTTGGCGCGTCAAACAAAAGACGCAGTCGGCGGGCGTGCGCATCGAAAGCCTTTCTAAAGAATAAAGGACGGGCGGGAAAACGTCGCGGGAAGGACGGAAAAAACGACGGAATCAATCGGCGGCGAAAACCGTCGATAAAAAAACGACGATTCGGTTAAGAATCGTCGCTTTTGCGTTAAACGTTCGACGCGAAACTAACGGCGAAGTCGGTTTCGCGTCGGAACGGCGAGTTCAACGGCCTAGCGCAGGCAGGAGAACAACGGTTTGACGCACGGTTCGCAGGTCGGCGCGCACGGTTGGCACGGATCGCACGGAGCGCAGGTCGCGGCCGGGACGCACGGTTTGCAAACGTTGATTTGAACCGGAACTTGGTAGGTGCAGACGCGCGGGACGCAACGAGTAACCGTGTACGGGACTTTCGTCGCGACGAGCTTGCAGCAGGTAACTTCGCGTTGGAATTGGACCGGTTTCATGACCGTCGTTTTGACGCAACGGGTGCGAACTTCCGGGACCATCTTGCAAACTTTGTAGTTCACCGTGCGGTAGACCGTTTCCGGGACGACCTTGCAAACTTTATAGTTGACGGTGCGGACGCGTTGTTCCGGGACCATCTTGCAAACGGTGTAGTTGCAAACTTTCGTTTCCGGAACCATCTTGCAGGTTTTGTAGCAAACGGTGCGATAGCAGGTTTGCGGGACCATCTTGCAGACGGTGTAGTTGCAAACGCGAGTTTCCGGGACCATTTTGCAAACTTTATAGGAAACGGTGCGCGTGCAGGTTTGCGGAACCATGCGGACGCATTGGACTTCCTTCATGACGGTTTGCGGAACCCAAACTTTGCGTTCGCAGGTCGTCGGCGGGCATTGAACCTTGCAGACTTTGTATTTGATCGGACGGCACGGGTCGCACGGATCGCAGGTCGCGACGCGGCGAAGGATCGTTTTACCCGGAACCGTAACGCATTCGGTCTTCCAGCAGCCGCTTTGAACCGGAACTTGTTTCGTATAGGTTTGCGGAACGCAGACGGTGTACGGAACTTGTTTTTGGCATTCGACCCAAGTCGGACGGCAAACGGTGTATTGACGTTGGCGTTGTTCGTAAACCGGTTTGCAGACGGTGTAAGGAACTTGCTTTTGGCAGGTTTCCCAAACCGGCTTGCAGACGGTGTATTGGCGTTGGCGTTGTTCGTAAACCGGCTTGCAAACGGTGTACGGAACTTGCTTTTGACAAGTTTGCCAAACCGGCTTGCAGACGGTGTATTGGCGTTGGCGTTGTTCGTAAACCGGCTTGCAGACGGTGTAAGGAACTTGCTTTTGGCAGGTTTCCCAAACCGGCTTGCAGACGGTGTACTGACGTTGGCGTTGTTCGTAAACCGGCTTGCAAACGGTGTACGGAACTTGCTTTTGGCAAGTTTGCCAAACCGGCTTGCAGACGGTGTACTGACGTTGACGTTGTTCGTAAACCGGTTTGCAGACGGTGTACGGAACTTGCTTTTGGCAGGTTTCCCAAACCGGCTTGCAGACGGTGTATTGGCGTTGGCGTTGTTCGTAAACCGGCTTGCAGACGGTGTACGGAACTTGCTTTTGGCAGTTTTGCCAAACCGTGCGATTCACCGTGCGGGCGACCGTCTTTTGACGCGTTTCCCAAACCGGGCGGCAAACGGTGTATTGAACTTCGCGAACGCGAGTTTCCGGAACGTACTTCGTGCAAAGAACGCGACGCGTAACCGGAACCTTTTGGAAGGACGTCCGATAGCAAACGACTTGCTCTTGCTCGTACACGACTTTGCGGCAGGTCTTCATTACCGTGCAACTTTGCGTCGTGAATTCGCACGCGCGCGGTCGGCACCAGCGATAAGACGCCGCGCCGCACCAAGCGCCTTGCGCCTGTTCAAGCGGCGCGGAAAGCAGAGCCGCCGCGAACAACAGCGCCGCCCCAACAACTCTTTTCATTTTAACCTCCATCGATTTCTAACGGACGAACCGTCTCCTTGCGTATGAAACGCGTTATTTTCAATTCAATTTTCGATGCCGCGCGCCGTCGAGGCGGAAATTTGTTCGAAACTTTGCCGCTTTTCTTTAAATTTCGCGATTTGTCTATTTTGCGCGCTTTGACAATATAACCTTCGACGTTCGCCGCGTCGAACCGCCGACTTTTTTTCATTGACGGAAGACGGAACGCGTCGGAGCGCTTAATTCGAACGAAGCCTTGGAGCCGCGTTCGAGAAAAACCGACAAACAGGGCGTCGTAATTTTTCATTTTAACGGTTGTCGAGGTTCGTCGCCGAATTCGGCGGCGTTCCAGGGCCCGCGTAAAGCGAAACTGGAACCCCCTTGTCGATTATTATCGGTTCGACGTCTTGCCCAGCTTCACTCATTTTAGCGTTATCCGACGATTACGACGAAAAAATTTTAGCCGAAAATCGCTTAAGCGTCGCGGCGACCGAAGAAAATATTTCGCGCCGCAACCAAACGTTATTATAACAAATTCTCGGCGATTCGATACGACGTTAAAATAAGAAAGATGGAAAATATAGAGAATTTAAGCGGCGCGATCTGGTATATTGCCGTCGTTTGTTAAAATCGGTATAATTGGTTTAAGCGTAATCGGGCCCGGGCGGCGCGGCGCGAGACGAAAAAATTTTACGCGTTCGTCTTGCGGTTTGCCGACGTTTCGATTATACTGTTGGCGTCGAGTCGGCGAAGCGCGGCGCGTTTCGAGAGGCTCGCGTCGAGCGGATTGCGCCCGACGAAACGGATTTTGGCGGCGACAACGGATCGAAAGGAGCGAAAAATGCGAACGATCGCGGTGATGAATCAAAAAGGGGGCGTCGGGAAAACGACGACGGCGGTGAACGTGAGCGCCGCGCTCGCGGCGACCGGAGCGAAGGTCGCGCTGATCGACCTCGACCCGCAGGCGCACGCGACGCTGCATTTCGGCGTTACGTTCGAAAAGGAGTTCCCGTCGGTTTACGACGTCTTGGTCAACGACGAGCCCCTTTCCGCCGTTCGCCGACAAGTCGCGGATAATCTTTGGCTGATTCCGGCGCACCTCGACTTGGCCGCCGCCGACTTCGAGCTGTCGAGCGTTTTCGGACGCGAAATGATTTTGCGAGACAAAATCGCCGCCGACGACATGCGATTCGATTATATTATCGTCGACTGTCCGCCGTCGCTCGGCGTCTTGACGTTGAACGCGCTTTCCGCCGTCGAGGAGGTCTTCATTCCGCTTCAACCGCACTTCCTCGCGCTGCACGGGTTGAGCAAACTCTTGCAAACGATCGACTTAGTTTCGAAACGCTTGAATTCGAAACTCCGCGTTTCCGGCGTCGTGTTGTGCATGTTCGAGGGGCGCACTTCGTTGGCGAAGGAGGTCGCCGGCGACGTGCGAGCGTTCATGACGAGCGAGCGCGGCGCGGAGTCGCCTTGGGGGAACGCCGTCGTTTTTGAAACGAAAATTCGCCGCAACGTTCGCTTGGCCGAGGCGCCGAGTTTCGGCCAGTCGATTTTCGACTACGACCCGCGCTCGAACGGGGCGGAGGATTACGGCGCGCTCGTCCAAGAAATCGTCGCGATGCGTCCGAACGGCGGCGTTTGACTTTTGCGTTTAAGAAACGCTATTAATATTAATGACAAAACGGAAGCGTCGGCGACGCTTTCTTGAAACATATCGCGAAAAAAGGAGCCGAAAATGTCGTTCGTGCAAACGTCGAACCCGTCCCCGGAAATGCTGGAATTTTTCGACAACCCGTACCCGAACCGCGACTATAAAATCACGCACGTCGCGCCGGAGTTCACGTCGCTCTGCCCGAAAACCGGCCAACCGGACTACGGAACGCTGACGTTCGAGATTATCCCGGATAAAATTTGCGTCGAGCTGAAAAGTTTGAAGCTCTACCTGCAAGCGTTCCGTCAAGAGGGGATCTTCTACGAACGCGTTACGAACCGCATTCTCGACGACCTGGCCGGGGCGATGAAGCCGCGTTACATGAAGTTGACCGCCGAATTCACGCCGCGCGGCGGGTTGCATTCGATCGTCGAAGTCGAGTACGTCTCGCCCGACTGGAAAAAATAAGCGGCGTCGACGACCGAACGCGCCGTCCAAAGAAGCGCGTCCGATTTCGCTGAAAATTAGCCCTCTCGAACTCTTGGGCGAGAAATTTTCTCGTTTTTTTGAGCGAGAGGGCTTTTTTTCGTCGACGCGCCTTGCGGGCTCCTTGCGAGTTTTGCCGCCGCGAGTATAATAAGTAAGATTTACTCGGCGTTCCGGCGCTCTTGAGGGGGCTGGAAAACGTCGACGAGGAAAAATACGTAAAAAAGACAACTTTGAGGAGTTGGAAAAAATGGCGATCGCTCTCTCTAAAATCGTTCAAGGGATGGAACCGTCCGCGACGCTCGCGATGTCCGCGAAGGCGAAAGAGTTGAAAGCGAAGGGCGAAACGGTCGTCGACTTGAGCGTCGGCGAACCGGACTTCAACACGCCGAAACACATTTGCGAAGCCGCGGTCGCCGCGATGAACGCCGGACACACGCGATACACCGTCGCCAGCGGTATCCCGGCGCTGAAAGAAGCGATTTGCGCCGACTACCTCGCGCGGTTCGGGCTCGAATACAAACCGTCGCAAATCGTCGTTTCGAACGGCGCGAAACACTCGCTCCACAACGCCTTTTTCTGCACGTTGAACCCGGGCGACGAAGCGATTTTGCCGGCGCCGTATTGGGTTAGTTACGCCGAATTGATCAAGCTGTCCGGCGCCGTTCCGGTGATCGTGCCGACTCGCGAAGAGGACGACTTCAAACTGACGCCGGAAGCGTTGCGCGCCGCGATCACGCCGAAAACGCGCATGTTGCTCCTCTGCAGTCCGTCGAACCCGACCGGCTCGTGTTACACGCGCGCCGAGTTGGAAGCGTTGGCCGATATCGCGATCGAACACGACTTGTTCGTCGTTTCGGACGAAATTTACGAACGTTTGGTGTACGACGGCGCGCCGTTCGCCAGTTTCCCGACGTTGCGCGAAGGCTTGGCCGACCGTACGATCGTGATCAACGGCGTCAGCAAGACGTACGCGATGACCGGTTGGCGCGTCGGGTGGACGCTCGCGCCGGAAAACGTCGCGAAGAAGATGGCGAGCCTGCAAAGTCAAGAAACGTCGAACCCGTGCAGCGTCAGTCAATACGCCGCGTTGGCCGCCGTTACCGGCGATCAAAGTTGCGTCGACGCGATGCGCGTCGAGTTCGAAAAGCGCCGCGATTACGTCGCCGGTCGCATCGCCGAGATTCCGGGAATGACCTGCGGCAAAATGGGCGGCGCTTTTTACGCGTTCTTTAACATTCAAAAGTTCTTGGGGCGCGAATATAACGGCGTTAAGGTCGAGACGAGCCAAGATTGGTGCATGGCGCTTCTCGAACAAAAGAAGGTCGCGACGGTGATGGGGAGCGCGTTCGGCGCCGAGGGGTACGCTCGCGCTTCGTTCGCCGCGAGTATGGAGAACCTGAAAGAGGCGTTCGACCGTATCGCCGATTTCGTTTCCTGACGCGAAAATAACGTTTCGCGACGTGTTTTGAAAACGCTCGACCGTTTTTGCGCGGTCGGGCGTTTTTTTGCGTCGGGGCGTCGCGAATCGGAAGGCGTTCGTCCGTCGATCCGTCCGTCGCCGTCGCGGAAACGCCGTCAAGGAAGCGTCGGGCGTTTCGAACGTCGTCGCGGTTAAGACGGCGATCGGAAAAGGAAGCGGCGAAAATTTTTCGCGTTTTTCTCGGAATTTTTTCTTTTTTTTAGCGAATTTACCCGGAGCGGCGGCGGTTCGCGTCGTCCTTTATATTAGAAGCGGAGCCGGACGCGGCGCCGCGAAGGAGACGTTGGAAATGAACGAACGAAAACGAACGAACGAAACGACCGAAGACGCGTTGCGCGAACGTTGGGAAACGGTCGTTCGACGGAGCGCGGCGGCGACCGTTCGGCGCGTCGAGCGGCAAGCGGCGGTCGAGCGTTTTTGCGGCGTCGCGAATCGTTGCGCGTTGGCGGTCGGACTCCTGTTGGTCGTCGAATTTCCGTTCGCTTGCGCGGCGTTGGAGTCGATGCGCGCCTCGACGGCGGCGTATTGCGAAACGTTGGCGACCGAGTTGGACGCGGAACCGTCGAACGCGTTCGCGGCGAACGTTGAAACGGCGCTTTAACCGGAATGAAAAAGTGGAAATAGGGAAAGAGGGAAAAATGGTGAAAAGTATTTTAGCGACGTTGGGAATTTTGGCGGTCGTCGTCGGGATCGCGATTTGGCAGTTCGGCTTTTTGTCGGATCAAGCGGCGCAAATGTCGAAGAAGGTCGACCGAGCGACCGCCGCGGCGCGGGCGAACAAAGCGATCGCCGAAACGAAGGCGAAAATCGGACGTCTCGACGAGCAAGCGCGCGGTTATCGGGTCGACGCTCGAACGCTCGAACTCGCTTGGGAGCGCGAACAAGAGGCGGTCGCGAAGTTGGAAGCGGCGATGAAAGCGTTGGCGACCGCCGCGAAGGAAGCGGGGCTTCCGAGTCCGAGCGAGCGCGACGCGTTGACCGACCAACAGAAGAAAATCGGATTGACGTTCGGCGGTAAAACGGTTTCCGCCGTCGAGGTTTACTCGACGCTCGACCGTTGGAACGCGGATTTGAAACAAAAACAGTCGATCGCCGACCAAAAGAAAGCGACGTTCGAACGGTTGCGCGGCGTCGCCGAACAAATGGCGAAGAAGAAGGGCGAAATGGAGCTGACCGTCGCGAAGTTGGAAGGGCGGCTGAAAGAACTGGAAACCGCGAAGGATTTGGCGGCGGTCAACGCCGAGCTTGCGTCGATGGAGGCGAACGTCGAAGGCGTCGACGTCGGCGAACTCGGCGCCGCGCTCGACGTCCTGCAAGAGGAGATCGACGAGCTGACCGCGCAAACGAACGTTTATCAAGAGGAAACGAACGAACGGGAAACGTCGCTCCAACCGACCGACGTTCTCGAGCCGGTTTCCGACGAAGCGGAACTCGACGCGCTTTGGAAGTAAGACGTTGAGCGAGCGGGAAAAAACGAACGTCGACGCGGCGCCCGGCGGGAATCCGATTTGCGCCGCGTTGACGCGAACCGTCGAGGCGAAGCGAACCGGCGACGCCGACGCGCTAAACGGCGCGTTGGCTGAACTTGGGTGCGTCGCCGAGACGCTTTTCCGGGCGCGCGTCGCTCGAACGCTCGGCGAATTTGCGGACGACGGCGGGTATTTGACGCTCGTCGAGGACGCGTCGGACGCGTTGAGCGAGCTCCTTTGGGTCGTTTATCAAAAGGCGGAAACGTTTCGCGGAACGACCGACGCGGAGGCGGCGAGCTGGCTCCGAACGATTCTCGACCGACGGCTTCTCGACAAACGGCGAACGTTCGTTCGTCGGGCGGCGAAGTGGCGCGACGCGTTGCGGACGATTCCGAAGCGGTTGCGCGGCCTCCTCGAAACGGAAACGCGGGACGATTAAACAACGAGAAGAAATAACGAGATAACAACGGCGAAACGACGATGAACGGCGAATATTCGAACGCGGCAAACGGCGGACAAGACGCGAAAAAAAGGAAAAAACGGGCGCTTTGGGCGCTTTGGGCGTTTGTCGGAGCGGTCGCGCTCTTGGGCGTCGCGGCGGTCGTTTGGCGCGTCGCGAACGTTTCGGAGAGCGAGCCGACGTCGCCGAGTTCGACGCAAGCTCGGTTGACGGCGCTGGAGGACGCGTTGGCGTCGGCGCGTTCCGAACGAACCCGAATCGACGCGTTGGCGACGAAGCGGGAAAGCGAAGCGCGCCGTCTGCGGAGCGAGTTTCGACGCGCCTTTTTTCGACTCGACGCCGACGAGCGCGCCGCGTTGGTCGCCGAAATGAAGAGCGACGTTCTTTCGCCGGAGTCGAGCAAGCGTCCGGAAGCGGCGACGGCGTTCGCGAAACAGCGCGAATGGCTCGAAGTCGAGCGCGAACGGGCGGCGTTGCGGAAATTGAGCGAGCGTTTCGACGCCGAAATCGCGCGAGCGGAGAGCGAACGGGCCCGTTGGGCGCGTCGGTTGGAGAGCGAAGAGACGCTCGGCGCCGCCGTCGAAGAGCTGAACGCGGAAGGCGGTTCCGTCGAGGCGGTCGCGGTCGCCGACCGATTGCGAGCGCTGACCGAAGACGCCGCGTCCGACGCCGATCGTCCGCTCGACGCGATTTCGCCGGAAGAGATTTTGGCGTTCGAGGAAGCGCAAGAAACCGCGTTTGAAGCGCTTGTCGGGGGCGACAAAACCGGCGAAAACTCGGAAAATAGCGAAACGAGCGAAGAAAACGCGGTCGCCGAAAACGGAGAAAAGGGGAAAGACGAGGGGAAGAAGCAAGACGGGAAAAAGAGCGCGACGCGGGAGACGGCGGGGATTCCGGCGCTTCCGACGTTCGACCCGGAAGCGGTTCCCGACGACGCGCCGGTCGCGAAACGGCTTTTCGAGTCGCAGGGGAAGAAAATCGTCGACGCGGCGAACCGCGAGATTCAAATCGCGCTCGACGCCGGAGCGGTCGACGTCGCGTTCGCGGCGACGAACGACGCGGCGGCGGAGCTCGTCGAGTTGGCCGAAACGCTCGGAAAAGACCGCGTCAAAGAGTTTAAGAAGTTTCAAGAAAAAGCGCGTCAAGCGAGTCGGCGACCGACGCTCGACGCGTTGCGGGAGTCGACGCAAGGGCTCGCCGAGTCGAACGCCGGTTGGCCGGAGACGTTCGCGCTCTTGGAGGAGGCCGCCGCGTTTGCCCCGCTTGCCCAAATTGCCGAAGAAGACGAGGCGTTCGAGCGGAACTTGACCGATTTGCAAGATTTGGCGCGCTATTACGAGTCGACGGACAAGGACGCGGGGGGCGCGGTTCGGCGGCGCTTGGACGCGCTTCTCGGGAAGGCGGAGGAAACGGAGAAAAGAGCGGAAGGGGCGGAAAAGAAGATTTCGAACGCGTTTGACGAACTGTTCGACGGCGCGCCCCTTGACGGCGGCTCGGTCGAATTTCGGCTCGGGCCGATTTTCGGGCTGTTGGGCGCGCTGACGTTGGGAACGCCGCTCGGCGTCGGGCTTTTGCTCTTCTTCCTTTTGACGCGCAACGGACGACGCGGCGGCAAACGTTGGAGTCGCGGCGATTACGAACGACGCTTTCCGGTCGGCGACGGCGGCGGGCGTTTTCCGTTTCCGACGCCGGAGTCGCGACCGCTTCCGAACGGCGGCGGTTTGAGCGGGAAAGATTGGCAAATAATCGGGCTCGTTTTTGTCGTCGGGCTGATAACGGCGGGGCCGCTCGTCGCGGCGTCGGCGGCGTTTATCGCGGCGCTCGTTTGCGCGAGACGCTTCGGAACGGCGTTGGGCGCGCTCGGGATTTTCGCGTTTTTGGCGTTCGCGTTGGTTTTTATCGCGCTGGCGACGGCGTTGGCGATCGTCGTTTCAATTTTTGCGTTTTAACGCGGAAGGAAGGCGGACGTCGGAATCGCGACGTTCGCTAAGACGAGAAAATGGGAAAAAAGCGTCGACTGGGCGAAAAACCGACGGTCGGCGCGTTTTTTTTACCGTTTGAAACCTTCGCGGCGGCTTGACGACGGCGCTTTAAACGTTAAAATTGATTAGAATAGAGCGGGTCGCGACGGCGCGCTCCGGGGCGAAAAACGACGCTTAACGAAGGCGATTCCGCCGGAAAAGCGAATTTAGATAAAACGGAGAAAATAGAGCGATGAAAATTGGCGTTTTGTGCAGCGGCGGCGACGCGCCGGGGATGAATCCGTGTTTGCGCGCCATCGTGCGGGCCGGCGACCAGTACGGCGATAAAATCGTCGGGATTCGACGCGGATACCAAGGGATTTTGAACGGCGATTTTTGGGGCGGAACCGACCGCGCCGTCGACGTTCGCGAAGTTTCCGGTTGGACGAGCAAAGGGGGCGCCAGTTTCAACAGCAGTCGTTGCGACGAAATGCGAACGGAGGAAGGAATTCGGCAAGTCGTCGAGAATCTGCGGCGTTACCGCTTCGGCGCCCTCGTCGCCATCGGCGGAAACGGAACGCTGACCGGCGCGCTCGAAATCGCCAAGCGTTGGGAAGAGGGGCAAGTGATCGGGATTCCGGGCACCATCGACAACGATCTCCTCGGAACCGACTATACGATCGGCTTCGCGACCGCCGTCAAAACCGGGGTCGACGCGGTCGACAAGCTCCGCGACACCGCCGGGAGTCACGACATGATGTTTCTCGTCGAGGTGATGGGGCGCGACTGCGGCGATTTGGCGACGGCGATCGCCATCGCGGGCGGCTGCGAGTTGGCGACGATTCCGGAAACGCATACGTCGATCGAAACGCTCGTCGAGAAGTTGCATCGTTTCAAGGCGTTGGGGAAACGTTCGACGATTATGATCGTCGCCGAAGGAGACGAATACGGCGGCGCTTACAAGACGATGGAAGCGTTGAAACAAGCGGGCGCGCCATACGAAATGCGGGCGGTCGTTCTCGGACACGTGATGCGCGGCGGAACGCCGGTTCCGTTGGACCGTATTTTGGCGACGCGGCTCGGACGTTTCGCCGTCGACGCGTTGCACTTGGGCGAAAGCGGGAAAATGGTCGGCGAAATCGCCGGCAAGTTGACGTTGACGCCGCTCGAAGAGGCCGTCGCCGCTCATAAAGCGGTCGCGCCGGAGTTGTTGGAACTGCTGGAACGCGTTTCCGTTTGACGCGTTCGAAAAAGCGAACTTCGTCGGGTTCTCGACGGCGGCGATTGCGTCGCGCCGTCGAGAATCCGTTAAAAAAGCCCGACGTTGAGCGCGTCGGGCTTTTGACGTTTCTTGACGAACGGCGGTTATTTTTCCGTTTCCGCTTCTCCTTCGTCGACGGCGAACTCGTCGTTCTTGAGCGCGGCGTCGGCGGTTTCGGTTTCCGCGTCGAACTCTTGCGAGCCGGACGGCGCGGCGTCGGAACCGGTTTCTTCGCCGTTGGCGGCGTCGAACTCGTCGAAGTTGAAGTCGTCGTCGGAAGTCGTTTTTTCTTCGTCGTTTCCGAACCAAGAGGCCGGATTCATTCGCGACCAAACCGACCGTTTTTCTTCCTTGGCGGCGCGTTCGGCGGCTTCGCGAGCCTCTTCGCGACGGGCGATTTCCTCGACGTCGCGGACGCGCTTGAAGCGAGTGTTTTTGGCGCCCGGGAGCGAATCGATTCCGAACGCGCAGGCGGTCGCGGTTCCGTCGGGGCCGATCGACTTCAAATGATCGCCGCTCTTCGCTTGCGTCAGGAACGAAACGACGTCGGAGTAAGAGCCGCCGATTTCGACGATCGCGCGAATCGTTTCGTCGACTTTAAAGCCGACGCGGCGCTGTTCGTTGACGCCGTCGGACGTTTCGTATTTCTTGACGACGATTTCGTCGCCGTCGGTTCGAATCGTCAAGCGCGGATTTGCTTCGATGTAAATTTCGCCCTGCAGGAAGATCTGGTCGGCGTTGAAAAGGACGACTTCCGGGCGGTCGCTCATCGCGACGTGCGCGAACGGCGTTCCTCCGCAGTTGAGGGAGTGATAGGCGAATTGGTTCGCCAAATTTTCGCCCTGAATCATATAGTCGGACGGGTTCCGCGTCCAAAGCGCGCGAAACGCTCCGTACCGCGTTTCGTTTTCCGGCGCGGCGAGGAGTTTGCGCAACTCCGCGTCGACGTCGAACGACGTTTTCATACAGACGCCGAGCGTCGCGAGGGCGGCCGGACGGCGTTCGGCGTCGTTCGCGGCGAACTCGGCGAGGATTCGCGCGGTTTGTTGGCGGTCGGAACGCTCGTTGAAATAAGCGGACGTAATCGCCGAGTTGAAGCGAACCGCCGGATCGGAACTCGTCGTTCCCTTGCGAATCGCGTCGAGAACCTTTTCGTTGCGCGGGCCGATCGCTTCGAGTTGGATCGACGCGAACTCCGACGTTTCCGGATTCAAGAGCTGGACGGCGAGACGGTCGATTCGTTCGTTCAGTTCGTCGGCGGTTTCGAAGAAGGAAATCGCGCAAACGACGTTGACGTAACGGACGATGTTGTCGCGGTACTCTTCCGGAACTTCGAGGTTGATTCGCGTCGCGCCCGCTTTCGCTTCGGCGACCTTTTTCTTTCCGGCGTAACCGCTCTTGGTGTAACTAAAACGTTTGTTGATAACGTCTTCGACTTGTTTCGCGATCCCCGGCGAACGTTCGTTTTCTTTCAGTTCGAGCCAAATCGGCCGCGACCGCGAAACGACCGCGCCGCCGACGATCTTCCCCTGTTTGTAAGCGACCGGGCTCTTGTTCGCGACCAAATCCGGGTCGAGCGTAACGTAACCGTCGACGACGCCGAGTTTGTAACCGCGCCGAATGACGTCCGCCGCCATGTACTGATAAAGTTCGGCGCCGCGAACGTACCCGCCTTGAACGCTCGACGCTTCGGACCCCGGTTGGAGCTTGAGCGTTACGTCGAGGCGGTCGCCGGCGCGCGCGCCAGGCGGAACGATCGTTTCGAGAAGAACGATCGCGGTGTCGAGCGACGCGATTTGGCTTTTCGCGGTGCGTTTTTGGTCGACGTCGCGTTGCAAGTCTTGCAAAACGAGTTGTTGATAGGTCGACGGCGGCTCGTCCGCGCCGGTTCCCGCGAGGCCGCGAACGAGCGTCGCGCCTTCGATCTTCGCGGCGTGCAAGTTTTCGGGACGCGCCAAGTCTTGAACGAGGCGCCCGCGGTTGTTCAAAACGCGCTGTTGTTCCGCCCTAAACGGGTCCTCCGGGACTTTGCGCGAGCAACCGGGCGCGGCGAGCGTCGCTAAAATCAGCGTTGTCGTTAAAAAACGTTTCATTTCGGTGGCTTCCAAACGTCCCGCCGAGCGACAAAACGTCGCGGCGAGAACGAAATGTCGACGTCGAACGAAAAGCGACGTCGAAAAGCGAGGTCGGCTAATTTTCGGTCGCTCGCGGAAACGAGCGTCGAAAAGATAAAATCGCCGAACGATAACCAATTTTTGACGTCGCGTCAAGAGCGATTTTGGCCTTTTTGTCGCGACGCAAACGTTGTTAAAACGGGAAGAATGGCGGAAATAGAAAAAGGAAAATTGGGCGAAAAACGTCGCGGCGAGGAAAAACGACGGAAAAAACGTTCGAACGAAGCGACGCAAGAAATAAAAGAACGCAAGCGACCGCGTTGACGTCGCGACGCTTTTCACGTCAAAGAAAAAACGCTCGAACCGCCGAACGTCCTCCGCCGAACGCTCGACGGAGGCGATTCAAGAACGGTCGATCGGTAAAGAAGCGGCGATACGATTAACGTTCGCGGTAGATGATGCGGCCGCGATCCATGTCGTACGGGCTGATTTCGACGGCGACGCGGTCGCCCGGGACGACGCGAATGCGGAACTTGCGCATCTTGCCGGCCAAACGGCAAAGAACGTAATGCTCCATATCGTCGATTTTAACGCGGAACGCGCCGCGCACTTCTTCGGTAACGACGCCGCGCAGTTCGATCGCTTCTTCTTTAGTCTTTTGTTCTCGATTTTCGCTCATACGATATCCTTTAAACAGTTGTCTTAGCGGTCGCGACCGAGACGAAGCCCGTTTCGGACGCTCGCGCCGTCGCCGAAGCCGAAGCGAAGGGGAACGACGCGCAGTTTTTAGCGAATGTTTCGGACGCTCAACGCGCCGCGTCGACTCGGTTTCAAGCCGCGAGTCGAGGAGAGGTCGAGAAGCGGGGAGAGCGCGCCCGCGACTCCGAGATATAGCCAATTTTAACAGTTTTTCCGGCTTCGACAAGGGGCCGGAACGATTTACTTCAAACTTGCGCCTTCTTTTTTACCTTTAACGCGGCGAATACGACGGTTGGTTGGTTTGGGAAGAATAGATAATGCGGAGAGAATAGAGAAAACGGCGGGAATAAGCGGGGCCGAAACGTCGAAGCGGCGGAAGAATCGCGCGCCGCCCCCTTTTGGAATCGGGGAAAAGGCGTATAATATAAGGATAAATTGCGAACGTCGGTCGCGGCGCGCTTCCGAGCGTTCCGTCGCAGCCGAACGTCGCGTCGAGCGTCGGGTTAAACGGCGAAAACCGGATAAAAACAAACGCGGCGAAAAAAGTCGCGTCAAAGGTTGAGGAATGGATCGAACGCCTTACCAAGAAAATATTGTCAAACGGTATTACGAAAACAAGCCGGACATTATGCGCCAAAAGTTGAGCGAGTTGACGACCGAGCTTTATTTGGCCGAAACGCCGAAAAAGCGCGCGCAGCTTTGGAAACGCGTCGCGCTGGCGATGAAGAACCTTAATCTGCCGGAAGCGCAAATCGAAGCGTTGATCGCGAAGGACGACCCGACCGCGCTCGCGCATTTTATCGAACGACGGTTGCCGAAGTTTTAACGGTCGCGATAAAGACGAAAAATAGGCAGGATGAGAAGACCGCGCGTCGGCAAGGCGCGACGGCGACGGAGAACGCGAAATGAACGGCGAAGCGAACGAACGTTTTGAAATCGACAAACCGCGCATCGAACGAGCGGTGCGCGAAATTTTATGCGCGATCGGCGAAGATCCGGACCGCGAAGGGCTGATCGAGACGCCGCAACGCGTCGCGCGAATGTACGCCGAGTTGTTCCAAGGGTTGCACCAAGACCCGTCGGAGCATCTGCAAAAATTCTTTACCGAAGAATACGACTCGATGGTGATCGTGAAGGACGTCGATTTCCATTCGATGTGCGAGCACCACCTGCTTCCGTTCGTCGGGAAGGCGCATATCGGTTATTTGCCGCAAGGGCGCGTCGTCGGTTTGAGCAAAATCGCGCGGGTCGTCGAGACGGTCGCGAAACGTCCGCAGCTCCAAGAGCGGATGACGGAGACGATCGCGAACCTCCTGATGGAAAAGCTGAACGCGCGCGGCGTCGGCGTCGTGATCGAGGCGACGCACTCCTGCATGACGCTTCGCGGGATTAAAAAGCCGGGCTCGCTTTGCGTTACGTCGGCGATGAAGGGCTCGTTCCGCGATTACGCCAAGACGCGCGCCGAGTTCCTGAAGTTGGCGTTGCGCCGCAAGTAACGTCGCCCGCGAGCGCGTCGTCGAACGTAAGTAACGGCGCCGCAAGCGTCGTCGAACGTCCCGACGGCGAACGACGAACGGCGAACGACGAACGGCGAACGGCGAAAAGAGAAACGAAGAAAAGGGGAAAACTCGGCGAAGCGGACGAGACGAAGGAATCGAACGCTTAAGCGAGTTTGCGTAAAATAAACAGACAAGGCAAAACGGCCGTTCGGCGCCGTTGCGAGAACAAAGGACAACTTCGATGAGCGAAACGACGCCGCGCGCCGCCGGACTCGATTTTCTTTACCGCCCGATTACGGTCGAGATGGAGGCGACGACCGCGCTTTTGAAGGAGCGTTTATTCGGGCTCGACCCGGCGTTTTCCGAGTATCTCGACCATTCGTTTCGGCTCGGCGGGAAGCGTTTGCGTCCGGCGTTGACGTTGCTTTGCGGGAAGGCGGCCGGAGCGGTCGACCGTCGGCATTACCTCTGCGCGGCGGCGCTCGAAATGATTCACACCGGGTCGCTCGTTCACGACGATATTCTCGACGGCGCGCGCTTCCGCCGACGGCTGGAGACGGTGAACGCTCGTTGGGATTCGCAACGGGCGGTGTTGGTCGGCGACTTGCTGATCACTCGCGCTTTCGACTTAATCTGCGAATGCGAAGATTTGGCGTTGTTCCGCAAAACGGCGGCGTGTTGCCGCGCGACGGTCGAGGGCGAGCTGTTGCAAGTCGACTCGATCGGGAATTTCGCGCTGACGACGGCGGACTATCGCAAGATCGTCGGCGGCAAGACGGCGGCGCTTCTCGAGTGCGCGACGCATATGGGCGCGTATTTGGGCGGGGCGCGCGGCGAGGCGTTGGCGGCGTTCGAGCGGTTCGGGGCGGCGCTCGGAATCGCGTTCCAAATCGTCGACGATATTCTCGACTTGGTCGGCGACGAAGCGAAGACCGGCAAAACGCTCGGGACGGACTTGGTCAACAAAAAAGAGACGCTTCCGCTGATTCTTTACCTGCAAAACGCGTCGGAGGCGGAGCGAACGGCGACGCTAAGTCGTTTGGAAGCGGGCGTTTCGCTCGACGAGCGTTCGGAGTTCGCGGCGCTCTTGACGGCGTCCGGCGCGGTCGACGCGGCAAGAGCGGAGGCGGACGCCTTGGTCGACGAAGCGCTCGAAATTATCGCGAAACAGCGCGAAACCGGCGAAAAAACGGCGCGTTCGGAAGAGTCGGCGCAAGCGTTCGACGCGCTGGAAGCGCTGGCGCGCTTCGTCGTGAAACGGGATAAATAACGCGATTCGGCGAAAGGGGAACGCAGCGCAAGAAGAGCGAAAACCGCGTAAGACATAGAGACAACGAGTAATGTGAAAGATGGATAAAGTTTAGCGGCAAAAGTCGCGAAAGGAGAAAGCCAATGCAACAAGCGCCTGAATTTAAGACGTTACGAACGGAGATCGCCGGAGTTTCGGTCGCGCGGCTCGCTCGCGAGTTCGGCGGGACGCCCCTTTTCGTTTACGACGCGGCGTCGATTAAACGTCGCGTCGCCGATTTGACGTCGCTCGGCGTTTTCGACGTCGTTCGTTACGCGCAAAAGGCTTGCTCTAACGTCGCGATTTTGAAGACGATACGCGCTTGCGGCGCCGCGGTCGACGCGGTGAGCGCCGCCGAAATCCGTCGAGCGTTGGTCGCCGGGTTCGAACCGAAAGAAATCGCGTACACCGCCGACGTTTTCGACGCCGACGCGCTCGAATTGGTCGTCGGCGAGGCGTTCGGCTGCGTCGTCAACTGCGGTTCGCCCGATATGATCGCGCAACTCGGCGCCGCGTTAGGCGAGCGTTCGCAAGGCTTTAAGTTGACGATTCGCGTCAATCCCGGCTTCGGACACGGACACAGCGCGAAGACGAACACCGGCGGCGACCTCTCGAAACACGGCGTTTGGTTCGAGCAAATCGGCGATTGCGTCGCGACGGCGGCGCGTTTCGGGATGACGATTAATGGCTTGCACTTGCACATCGGTTCCGGGAGCGATTTCGAACACTTGGCGCAAGTCGCGGGCGCGGCGGAGCGGTTCGCGACGGAGCTTGGCGCGTCGCTCGAGTCGGTCAGTTGCGGCGGCGGGCTCCCGATTCCTTACCGGAGCGGCGAAGAATACGTCGACCTGAACGAATACGCCGCGCTTTGGGCGAAAACGAAAGCGGCGCTCGAAGCGAAATTCGGACGCAAAATCGAGTTGGAAATCGAGCCGGGACGCTACTTAGTCGCGGAGAGCGGCTATTTGGTCGCGCAAATCCGAGCGGTCAAAAAGCAGGCGGAAAACGTCTTTTATTTGGTCGACGCCGGTTTCACGCACTTGGCCCGCCCGACCCTTTACGGGAGCTATCACCCGATTTCGGTCGCGTTCGCCGACGCCGAGAACGCTTCGAACGACGGCGCCGAGGAAGACGCGATCGTCGGCGGCCCGCTTTGCGAATCGGGCGACGTTTTCACGCAGGAGGAAGGCGGTTTCGTCGTCAAGCGGCGTTTGCCGAAGGCGAAGGTCGGCGACTTCTTAATCCTCGAAGTCGCGGGCGCTTACGGCGCGGCGATGAGTTCGAATTACAACTCGAAGTTCTTGGCGCCGGAGGTCTTGATCGAAAACGGCGAGCCGCGCTTGATTCGCCGCAAGCAAACGTTCGAACACCTGATCGCGAACGAAATTTTTTAGTCGCGCTTGAACGTTTGACGTTTGATTGCGAACGAAATTTTTTAGTCGCGCTTGAAAAAAAACGACTTTAAACGGTCGCCGGACTTCGAAAAACGTCGATTTTTGCGGAAATCGGCGTTTTTTTGTCGCCGCGCTTGTTAAATTGGGAAGGGTTTGTGGATTGTAGTGTTGAGTCGTCGTTTTTTTTACGCGACCTAGGACGCCCGGCGTCCTACCTGAACGTTTGAACCGCTTGACAGGCGTTTGAGACGTTATTATAATCGGCGGCGAAGGCGAGCCGAATCTTTTCGGCGCGCTTTCGGTTCTCCTAGCGGCGCGTTCCGAGCGTTCGTTCTTACCGCGAACCCGGAACGTCGACGACGCGGCGTTTTCGTTCTTTTCGTTTCGATTTTGCGCGTTCGAGTTTCGCCTTGACGGCGGGGCTCGAACGCGTCGCCGTTTTCGCGTTTTTTTCGTTTTCGTCGCCTTTTTTAGCGGCGTTTCTTGACTTTTGCGCCTCGACGCGGTATATTAGACGAATCGAATCTTGACGAAGCGCGTCGTCCGACGGCTTTTAGAACGTCGCGGCGTTCGCAAACGTTAACGCGTTAACTTGGTTAAAGAAGGAAGGTTGCGATGAGTCGCAAAAATAGGGAAAATACGTTGAAAAGGTTGAGTTGGGCGCTCTTCGGTTGCGCCGCGTTTGCGCTGACGGCGTTCGGCGGAACCGCTTGGGCGCAAGACGGACAAACCGCGCAAGATACGCAAAGCGCGCAAGCGGCGGCCCTCGCGGAAGCGGAAAAAGACGTCGAGCGTTGGAATCTCGGTTCGGCGGCGGTCGACGCGGACGTCGAAACGCTCCGCCGTTGGTTCGCGGAAGCGCCGTCGATCTTGCCGGGCGCGAAAATTCCGCTCAAAGGCCAACCGCTTTGGCACACGAACGGCGAACTTTCGGACGAAATCATCCGCGAAATTTTTGAAGTCGGGAAAGAAAACGGCTTCGGCGGAATCACCTTCCTCCCGGTAACGAAAACGACGCCTAAGTATCTTAGCGACGAATACTTTACGCAGTTCGGCAAGTCGCTCGATCTCGCCGAAAAACTCAATATGAAAATCGTCTTTTACGACGACCTCGACTTCCCGAGCGGCAGCGCCGGTTGGCGGCTCAAGGACGCGTTCCCGGATTCGACGATCAAGCGCCTCGACAAGGTCGAGTGGAGCGTAAAGGGCCCGGCGGACTTTTCGGAAAAATCGCCGATTCCGTTCGGCGACAAGGTTCTTTTCGGGAAACCGGAAGGCGTTCTGCAAGCGGCGGTCGCGATGAACGTCGAAACGTTCGAGCGCGTCGACATTCGCTCCGCGGTCGCGGCGGACGGAACGGTCTCCTGGAAGGTTCCGGAAGGCGAATGGAAAATTTTCCTCTTCGTTTGCGTCGCCGACCCGAAAGGAATCGTCGACTATATGTCGCCGAAAGCGGTCGAAAACTTCTTCACGCTCACTTACGATTGTTTTTACGAAAAGTTTAAGGACGACTTCGGCTCGACGATCACGTCGATTTTCTTCGACGACATCACGAACACGCAAACGCAAGGTTCGCGCAACTGGGCGCTTGAGTTCAACGCCAAGCACCGCGAGCTTTGGGGCGTCGACCCGACGCTCGACTATCCGGCGCTCTTTTACCCGATCGGGCCGGACACGCCGTCGGCGCGCTACCGACTTTGGACGACGCGCAACCGCCTCTTCGCCGACGGTTACCCGGGCCTCGTCAACAAATGGCGCCGCGACCGCAACCTCGATATGATCTCGACCGGCCACCCGCAAGGTCCGTATGTTATTCAGCCGATCGACATGTGCGGCGACGCGATGGCGACGCAACGCAACTCGGACGCCGTCCTCTTCGACTCGATTCACTACTACGGGCACGGTCGCGACGGCTTCAAAATCCCGACGTCGGCGGCGTACAACTACGACTTCCCGCTTTGCTTCGTCGAGATTTACGGCAACTATCGAAACAACACGTTCGGCCCGGACATGATGATGCGCTCGGCGATGGAAATTTTCGCGCGCGGCGGGAACGTCATGCTTCCGCACGGAACCTGGACCGACCCGGCGACCGTTTACATTCCGCCGGAAATTTCTTGGCGCAACCCGAAACTGCAAGGCGGTTTCTTGCCGAAATACGGCGACTTCGTTTCGCGCAACAGCCTCCTGCTCCAAGGCGGACGGCACGTCGCCGACTTCGGCGTCCTTTACCCGGTCGACAACTTGAAGGCGTTCTTCCACTTCCAACACGCGTTCATTAAGGGCGACTATCCTTACGGCGTCCTTCTTCCGCGCGAAACGGACTACCTCGCCGTCGGTTCGGAGTTGACGTCGAAAATTTGGCGCGACTTTACGTTCCTTCACCCGCAAATCGTCGACGAGAAATGCTCGGTCGAAAAAGCGGCGACCGAAGACGCTAAGTCCGCGCCGGGCCCGGTTTTCCGTTTGAACAACCAAGCGAACTGGGAAGAGTACCGCGCGGTCGTTTTGACCGGCGCCGACGTCGTTTCTTGGGCGAACCTCAAGAAGATTTTGGCGTTTTACGAAGCGGGCGGAGCGGTTCTCGCGACGACGCGACTTCCGTCGCAAGCGGCGGAGGGGCGCGAGTTCGACGACGAAGTTTGCGCCGCCGTCGAGAAGATGTTCGGCGTCGACCCGCGAACGCAAGCGCCGCGCGACGCGATTCTCACAGGGCAAGAAGACATTTGCCTCGCCGAGAACTTCCGCCAAGCGCGCGAAATCAACAAAGCGGGCGAATGGGTCGCGCCGGTCGCCGACCCGGAAAAATTGGTCGTTTACGAAGAGAACGTTTTGGGCGAACGTTCGGCGTTCGTTCCGCGTCCGACGACGGAAAACCTGCAAAAGGCGGCGGACTATCTCGTTCCGGTTTCGGACGTTCGAATCGTCGCGGCGCCGGGAACGACCCTTCCGACGTTGAAAGTCGTTCCGCGTTGGGACTATCCGATCGACGGGATGCTGCAATACTTGCACAAGGTCAAGAACGGACTCGACGTTTATTACTTCGCGAACTCGTCGAACTCGTCGGCGTCGTTCGACGCGACGCTCCGCGGCGAATTTGAGACGCTCGAACGTTGGAACCCGACGACCGGCGAAACGACGCCGCTCGCCGCGTCGGAACTGAAATTCGACGAAAAGACCGGAACGACGACGTTGCGCGTCGACCTGAAGTCGATCGAGTGCATTTTCTTCGTCGGTAAAAAACGCTAAGGGCCGCTTGTAACGGAGCCTTAGTAAGCCGCGTCGGACGTCTCGACGCGGCTTTTTTTCTTAAGTTGGTGAAAAAAGTTTTTTTTATTGTCGTTTTACGCGGCTTCGTCGCCTTAATATGGTAAAGGCGCTTAGGGCGTCGAACGTCAAGCCGCGTCGGCGTTGTCTTGCGTCGGCTCTTGCGCTTGCGTTTCGAAACGCGGGAGTAGAAGAGCCGCGACGAGCGTCAAGACAGCGAGAATCGTGCCGCTCACGCCCCAAAATCCACTCCACCCCGCCGTAGATTCGACGACCAAGCGCGCGGCCAATGGAGCTAAAATGGCCGGCGCGGCCATTGCCGCCGTCGCGATAGCCGCCGTACCGCGCGCCGTCGTTTTCGCGTCCGCGGCTTTCAAAAGAACGGCGCCGCAGAGTGTCGGCACGAGGCTCGTTAAAATAGCGTAGGACGCGCCGTGCCCGCACGACGTTGCGAGAAGAAGAACTTCGTTCTCGGCGTCTCCCGCGATTTTGTACAAAAAGTATCTGATAGCGGTGATCGCGACGCCGAAAATAAAAACGCGCCTCGTCCAATTCGGTTTTTTCGCTAAAATCGCGCCGAGAAGGAGAACGGTGAGAAACTCGCTTCCTTGTAGGGAAGCGGCCAGCACGTTCGCGGGCGTTTTCGCAAAACTTCCGACGTATGGAGCGAACACGGCGAAGAAAAAATTGGTGTTTAGGATGTTGACCGCGCAAAGCACGAACAGAAACGCCGCGAAAACGCGAACGTCGCGAGGGCGCGCGTCGTTCGTATTTTTGGCGTTCGCGCTTTCCGCATTATCGGCTTCGGGCGCGGCGTCGTTTGGGGACGCGGAGGGAACGGCAAAACCGAGAACGCTCAGAACGGCGGCGCAACCGGCGCCGACGAGGAAGCACGAAGGCGAAATTGGCGAAGACGCCTGAGAAACGATCCAACATGCGCATCCTGCGGCGTAAACAAAACCCGTTTCGTTTGCGCTACAAGTTTTCACAATTCGAGCGTTCGCTAACGAAACCGCCGTCATAATCGAAGCGCCGAGGCTGGCGAGCGCCGCGTAGAGCGGGAACGCCGTCGTTGCGACGTTTCCGACCGACCAATAAGCGCAGAGAAAGCCGCAGGCGCTGAAGATACCGAGGTAACCGATCGCGCGGCGCCCGCCGCAAAAACGAACGACGACGCCTGCCGCAAGCGAACCGACGCCAAAACACGAGAGCGCGATCGTTGCGATTTCGGTAGGCAAGATTCCTGCAACGTGAATCATAAAGGCTCCCCATTGCGACATAATGCCGCACCACAAGAGCGTTGCGACGACGACGTCTTTTCGTAATTTCAGGTTCATCGTAATTTTTCCTTTTTTCTTGAATGAGAATTAATGGGGTGTTTACGGCGGTAGACTCCCCCGTCGAGCAGCGTTACGAACGTTGGGAAAACGTTCGCAACGTCGACGACGAAAAATGGAAAAAAAGCGCGCTTCATTAATATAAAATGAGATCGAGCGTGTTAGCGACAAGATATTTTTCGCAAATTCCCAGATTTTGCAAAAAAAAATGAAAAAAGCCGCGTTGAGTAAGAATCTCGACGCGGCGGTTAAGACGACGGAATTTTACTTATCGTCTACGGGGAAGCGTTTGGCGAGTAATTTCTGAATTTTACAACGTTCGCGCTCAAGCGCTCGCCGCAAGGCGGGATTTGCGTCGGGATTTAAGTATGATAAACCGTCGCGCGCAGACCCAAAAATCGCGATTAACGTCGGATCAAATTTGTGCCGCGGTAACGACGCAAGAAACGCCAACGCTTCGTTCAACGCCGTCGACGATTCCAACGGCGCGTCGGGCGCGGGGACGTCGAACTCGAACGCGTCGGGAGTTTCCTTTTGTCTTTCTCGGTCGATAGCTCGCAGTTCCTTGCGCGCCGTTTTGGAAAAGGCCAGAAGTCGCGTCGAGTATTCCGAGTCGTGAAGAAACGCGGCGCTTCCGAACGCGGTATAGTGTATGATAATAGCGGATTGAAACGCGTCTCGGAATTCTTCGGTGAAAAATCGGCGACGGAGCGAAGGAATTTTATAACAATAGCGCTGCGCGGCGTCGCAGAAACGCTCGCAAAGGTCGCGTTCTTCGTCGCTCATTGGCGTCGGCGGCGCGACGGTTTGTTCGGGGGCGAATCGAAACGTCGCGGTCTCTGTCGGCGCGACGCTTTCGATGATTTCCATTACCTCTTCGAGCATAGCTTGGTAATTGGGGGCGACGGAATCTTCGATAAACGGCGAAATATTTTGATAATGTTGCAACAGCGCATTTTTGAAAGCTTCCGCCTGCGCTTCGGTAACGCTTGCCGCGAACGCCGCCAAAACCTCGCGAATTTTTCTTCTTTTCTTTTTTGCCATCGCTATGTTCCTTACAATTGGAGTCGACCGGCTTAATTAGCGTAGAGTTGGCGCGTCGGTCGTTTTGACGCCATCTTGTCGTCAATTATAAAACATCGCGACAATATTTGCAAGCGGGCGACGCAAACCTCCGCAAGAAACAAAAAAAGCCGCGTTATCGCGAACGCGGCTCTTAGGCGGATTCGGCTTTAACGCCGGTTTTTTAACGGCGAGCGATCAGATGCCGCTCAGCGCGAACGCGGTCGTCGGCTCGACCGTTTGCTCGCTCTTTTGCTTGGCGTTTTCGGCCAACGCGATTTGAGCTTGCGCGATCTCGGCCGCGAGACGAGCGTTTTCGGCCAACGTCGCGTCGACTTCCGCTTGGCACTCCGCGACGCGAGCTTGCGCTTCTTCCAGTTTCGACTTCGCTAAGTCGCGATAGCCTTCCATTTTCGCCAACGCGGCGTCGAGCGTCGCTTGTTTTTCGGCGTAAGACGAGGAGCGTTTGCGAGCGACCGCTGCGTCGAAATCGGCGGCGGTATAAAGGGCTTGCGTCGCTTCGTCGACTTCGCCGCCGATCGAAACGAGTTGGTCGACGAGGGCGTAAGTCAGGTCGGCGAGCGCGAGCGAACGACGGGCCTTCAAGAGGTTTTGCGCGTCGCGAGTCGCGAATTGACGCGCCAACAAGCCTTGGAAGTCGACGACGGGCGCCGCTTTCGCTTGGGCCGCGAGCGCTTGAGCTTGAACGGCGAGCGCCGATTGGGGCGCGGTTTCGAAATATTCTTTAGCCGTTTCGTCCAAGGACGCGAAGGTCGTCGGATCGGCGGCGATCAGGTCCGCGACGTTCGCCGGAGCGTTCGTCGGGAGACGGTCGACGCAAACGACCCAAGAACGACCGCTCTTTTGCGAATCTTGAATCGCGGCGAGCTCTTCCGCGCTAAGATTGTCGACCGATTCGAGAACCGCTTGCGCGTCCGCCGCGCCGACGAATTTGAACGCGCCGAGGAAACGCGGTTCGACCGCCGCGACTTCCGTCGCGTCTTCCGTTTCGGCGTCGACTTCGGCCGCTTCCGCGCCTTCCGCCGTTTCGTCGACGTAAGCCAAGCCGGAGTCGAACACGTAAGCGATCGCGTTTTTGCGGAACGTCGCGGACGCGTCGCCGGCGTCGGCGAAGGCCGCCAAGCTGTACGAAGCCGGAACGGTGAAGCTAATTTTCGCGCCCAAAATCGAATCTTGCGAAATCGGGTCTTTGTCGACTTCAAACGTCGTCGCTTCGATCGGTTGGCAGTTGACGAACGCGTCGCCGCGAAGAAGGCCGCGGACGCGGTCGAGTTGGGCGCGAACGCCGAAGTCCGTCCAGGTTTCCGCTTTCTTCAGCGGATCGCCGTCGATCGCGATTTTCAGTTCGGCGATTTCGTCTTGCAGCTGCGCGATTTTCGCGTTTTGCGCGTCGAGTTTCGCGTCCCATTCTTTCGTCAGCGAGTATTTGTTCGCCGCGAAAACGGTGAAAACGACGCATAAAATTGCGATCAAGACATATAAAACTTTGTTCCAAACGTTCATGACGCGCCTCTTCCGCCTAAATTTTTCGAGGTTGGGGTCGTGTGTTAACGCGACTTTCCGAAGGGGGAACGTTCCGACCGTTCGGCGTCGCCGTGTGTTTATGGTAAACCGTCGTTGAAGTCGCGAGCGCCGACGCGTCAAAAAGGACGGAATCGGCTCGGTAAAAACTTTGCGGTTTATCTATCTTATCGTCCGAGGCCGACGTTTTTTTAACGCGTTTTACCAAAATAACGCATTTTCTCCAAATTAACGCTTCGGGGCGCAAAAAAACTGGAGCCTCGTAAATTTTTCTAATATTGATAGTATCGTCAAATTGGGATTTTGTCAAGTTTTTTTTCCTTCTTATCGAGAAAAACTTTTTTCTCTTGTTTTGCCAAATTGTTTTATCGTTAAAACCCGCGCAACGCTTCCCGTTTAACGCGATCGCGTTCGGAAACGATTGCGGCGAAGAAAAATGATGCCGGAATATTTTTAATTTTCGGCAAAAAAGTTGTGAACGTTATAACCGGAAAATCCGATACAAAAGTATACGGTGAAAAAACGCGTCGAAAGGAGTCGTCGCGTTTTCGTCCGACATGTTTGCGCGCTCGCTTGTTTTCGTCGCCTTTTCTTTGTTCGCGTTTCAGCGAACGCCGCGGCGAAAAGACCCGTTCCGGCGAGCGGCGAGCGTCGGGCGCCGTTGGTTCGCGTCGTCGCGTCGACGTTGCGTTTGGGAGCGAAAGGAGTCGCTTAAAACGGAACGCGACGCGTCGAAACGGTCGGGCGTTTTCGCAGGAGGCGAGCGCGCCGGGCCGTTCGAAGCGAGCGTCGGACGCGTTGCGACGCGTCGGCGGTCGTTTTGCGGCGAACGTCGACGAAATGTTTTAACGTTTTGGCGGAGTTGCGTCATGAGCAATTGGAAAAAGAAGGAGCGAAGCGTCGCGCCGCGAATCGCGGAAACGCTCGCGCGGAGAGAAGCGCAAGGAAGCGCGATCTTTTCGCGTTCTCGGTCGAAGGGGTTGGCGCTTATTTTAACGGGTCTCGCGCTAACGTCGTTCGCGACGCCGGGGTGTTCGCGCGGCAAGTATCGAACCGACGCCGACAAAGAAGTTTACGGCCTGCTGAACACGGTCGGCAGAAGCTCGGAAGAAAAATATTGGGAAATGGAGAACTTCACGCTCGCGGAGTCGTCGAAGTCGCGTTACGCGAACCGGTACAATCCGGACGCGCAACCGTCGCCGGTCGACGACTGCACCGCGGCGCGCTTGCTCGGCGACGTCGAAGGGCGCAAAGGGCAAGAAAAATGGAGCGCGAACGGTTTTACGCAAACGGTCGAGAACGAAAGTTGGCGCGACACGCTCCCGGCTCCGAACGAAAACGGCGAAATCGTCGTCGACCAAAAGGTCGCGTTCGACTTGGCGCTTCTGCACTCGCCGGACTACCGCAACGCGTTGGAAAACGTTTACTTGGCGGCGCTTAACGTTACCGCCGAGCGTTACGCGTTCGACGTGAAGTTTTACGGCGGCAGCTCGCTCTTCTATCGCAACAGCGGCGGGTTTAAAGACACGAGCGCGTCGTCGCTCGAAGCCGGAACGGCCGAGGTCGGCGCGAGCCGCAAGTTGGCGACCGGCGCGGACGTCGTCGTCAATCTCGCGAACTCGATGGTTTGGACCTTCAGCCCGGCGAACGACTCGTTCACGCCGACGACGTCGCTTAGTTACAGCTTGACGCAACCGTTCCTCCGCGGGGCGGGGCGCGCCATCGTTTTGGAAAATTTGACGCGCAGCGAACGTCGGTTGCTGGCGAACGTTCGGCAGTTGGCGTTTTACCAACAGGGCTTTTACGTCGGCGTCCTGACCGGTTCGTCTCCGGTTTCGGCTCCGTCGAGCGGCGGTTATCCGGGCAGCGGCGTCGGCGGCGCGCAGGTCGGCGGGTTCTACGGGCTCCTTTCGGACCAAATCCGCATTCGCAACCAAGAGTCGAACGTCGCGTCGTCGGCGGACAACTACCAACGTTACGAAGAGTACTTCGCGACGAGCCGCGTTACGAGCCGCACCGACGTCGACCGAATGCGTCAAACTTGGCTTTCGAGCCAAAAGAACCTCATCGAGTTGAAAAACAACTACCGCAACTCGATCGAAACGTACTTGATCGACTTGGGGCTCCCGCCCGACATTGAAAACGTCGTCGTTCGCGACGCGTTGACCGAACAATTCAACCTGATGCCGGAAACGCTCGGCAATTTCCAAGCGGACGTTACTTCGCTCTTGAGTTGGCTTCGCGACAAAAATAACGAAGTCGTCGCCGATTCGCGCCGTTATATCGAGTCGCTCGACGATTTGAAAAACGCGCAAACGGCCCCGACGCGAATTTCGATCGCCGACTTGCGCGCGATTTTCGCCGACTTCGACCAACAATTCGGGCTCGGGTTGCAAGATACGCTCGCCGACGTCGAATATTTGGAGAACACGGTGGTTCCGCGCCGCGCGGCCGCGTTGGAAGCGATTCGCGTTCGTTTCGAGCGGGACAATCCGGAGCTCGACAGTTCCTTCGCCGACTTGCGGTTGTTCGAAGATCGCGTCGCGCAAATTCGCGAAGACCTCGAACGTCCGAACGAAGAGCTGAACGAATACGGCGTCGTCCTGAAATCGCGCGGCGTCCAATACGACGTCGCGAAGCTCCTCGATTTGATCGAACAAACGATTTTGACCTATTCGCCGGACGATCTCGCAGCGATGATCGTCGAAAAGCGCGAAAATCCGGAAAACTCGCCCTTTTCCTCGACGGTCGAACAACTCGTCGCCGACCTGCGCATGACGTCGGAGCTGAACGATCCGATTCAGTTTAACGTCGGCGAACTCGAACGCGAACTCGCCGAACTCGACGCGATGGCGTCCGACATTACCGCCGCCAACCGCGAAGAATACCTGCGTCGTCGCGCCGCGCTCGACGAATCGTTGGCGGCGTTGCGTTCCGGCGCCCTCGCTCGCGACGACGTGTACCGCGTTTGGTTCAGCTCCTGTTTGACGAAACTGTCGGAAGCGTTGATGACGTTGCACTTGATTCAAGCGCGCGCTCGTCTCGAAGCGATCGAACTCCCGATCGTCGACGTGAACGCCGAATACGCGTTCCAAGTCGCTCGCGAACGCCGCCTCGACTGGATGAACATGCGCTCGAACCTCGTCGACCAATGGCGCAACATCGAAATCGTCGCCGACAAACTCCGAAGCGACTTGAGCGTTTCGGTCGGCGGATCCGTTTCGAACGAAGGTTCGAATCCGGTGAATTTCAGCGCCGACCGAGCGCAGTTCACCGCCGGTTTCCAATTCGACGCGCCGCTCGACCGTTTTATGGAGCGGAACAGCTACCGTCAAGCGTTGATTTCGTACGACCAAGCGCGCCGCAATTATTACGCTTACGTCGACGGCGTTCACCAACAAATCCGCAGCGCGATCCGCGCCGTCGAGTTGGCGCAGATCAGCTTCGAGCTTCAACGGGACAGCGTTTTGACGTCGATCAAACGCGTTCACACGGCGCAGCTCGACCTGACGAAGCCGCCGACCGGTTCGTCCCGCGTCGGTTCGGTCAACTCGAACGCGGAAGCGTTGGTCGACGCGTTGGAAAACCTGCTGAATTCGCAAAACGAAATTATGCAAACCTGGTTGCAATACCAATCGCGCCGCATGAACCTGATGCTCCACCTCGGCGTCTTCCAACTCGACGAAACCGGACGCTGGATCGACCCGGGCACCATCGACGAAAATCTCCTGCGCAACGCGATGGCCGACGTCGGAACGTCGCAAGACGCGTTGGCCGGACTCGACCGACTCCCGACGTTCGAGCAACTTTCCGGCGGTCGTTCGCCCGAAGCGGTTCGTCAAATGACCGGCGACGCCGATTGGGGGACCGCGGAAACGGGAAGCGCGCCCGAAAACGCCGGAAACGTTGGAAACGTCGAAAGCGCGCCGGCGCCGGCGCCGGCGATTCCGGTCGCCGCGACGCGAAGCGGATACGACTATCGTTGACGCGCGCCGTTAAGCGCAAACCGCGTTTAAGTTAAAAAGGAAAGAGCGACGGAGCTTTCGGGCTTCGCCGCTCTTTTTGCGTCGACGGGCGATTTCGCGATTTTGTCATTAATACTATAGGAAGCGCGTTTTTTCTCCGCTTTTTGACCTTTTTTCGACGGAAACGCTTGCAATCGGCGGCGCGATTTTTTATAATCGTCGCCAAAGAAACGTCGCGGCGGGCGGCGTTGGGAAAAGTCGAGCGCTTGGGCCGGTCGACGGACGGCGAAAAAACGGGAGAAAAGGGAAATGAAGAAAAGAGAAAAAACGACGCGGCGTTTCGCTTGGTCGGCGGCGCTCGGTTTGACGGCGGCGCTCGGCGGCGCTTGCGGAGCGTCGTCGGCGTTCGCGCAGTCGGACGGCGTCCCTTGGGGCGGATACGACGCGCTCGGGCGAAATATCGTCGGACAAAAACCGGACGACCCGGCTCGCGTCGCGATTCGAGACGATAAAACGATCGGAATCTTTTACTTCCTTTGGCTCGACCCGACTTCGATCATTCCGACCGACAAAAACGCGCCGAAAGACGCGCCGCGCCCCTACGACCTAACGAAAATCCTCGCGCAAGACCCGAACGCCGTTCGCAATGAAAACGACGCGCTTCTCGGAACGAACGGGCAAATGCACTTTTGGGGCGAACCGCTTTACGGTTATTACGACTCCCGCGACCCTTGGGTCGTTCGCCGTCATATGAATCTGCTCGCCGACGCCGGAGTCGACGTTTTGATTTTCGACACGACGAACGCCGTTACTTACCCGCACGTCTATTTGCCGCTTTGCGATCTGTTGCTCGAAATGAAGGCCGACGGCGAAACCGTCCCGCAAATCGCGTTCATGACGAACACCAAAGTCGGCCCGACGACGCAAAAAATCTGGGACGAATGTTATTCGAAGGAAAAATACGCGCCGCTCTTCTTCCATTGGGAGGGCAAGCCGCTCATTCTGTCGAATCCGGCGGAGGTTCCGGAGGGGTTGCGCGACAAATTCACCTTCCGAACCGCGTATTGGCCGACGTTCGGAATGAAGAACACGCAAGACGCTTGGCACTGGGTCGCCGCGTATCCGCAGCCGTATTCTTGGACGAAAGACGAAAAAACGCCGGAACAGGTCAACGTCTCGACGTCGCAGAACCTCGCTCGCGACGCCGCCGGGCTTCCCGTTTGGATGAGTCGCGAAACGGCGCGCGGACGCTCGTTTTACGTTCCGGAACCGGACGCCGACGGGAACGTGAATTTCGAGAAATGGCGAGAGAACCCCGATCCGAACGTCGGGAAAAATTACGCGCAGCAGTGGGAGCGCGCTTTCGAACTCGATCCGCCGTTCGTCTTCATCACCGGCTGGAACGAATGGGTCGCCGGACGTTGGAAGATCGGCGAAAACCGATATATGTTCGTCGACCAATTCAACCAAGAGTACAGCCGCGACGTCGAACCGTCGCGCGGAATGCACTTCGACAACTATTATTGGCAAACGGTCGACGGGATTCGCAAGTATAAGGGAACGCCCGACTTGCCGGCGCCGATTAAAGAGCCGACGACGATTTCGTTCGCGTCGGACGCCGATTTCGCGCAATGGGACGCCGTCGAGCCGACGTTCCGCGATCACGTCAAGGAAACGATTCCGCGCGACTTCCCCGGCGTCGGCGGAACGCATTATCGCGACGCGTCCGGGCGCAACGACATAACGTTTGCGAAGGTCGCTCGCGACGCGGAAAACGTCTATTTTTACGTCGAAACGCGGGAGGCGATTCGACCGGAAACGCCGAACGGGCTCTGTTTGGGGCTCGACCTCGACGGCGACAAGACCGGTTGGCGCGGCGTCGACTTGCTGATCGGACGCTCGTACGGCGCCGACGGAACCGCGAGCGCCGAACGTTTCGACGCGGAAAAAGCCGAGCCGGAAGCCGCTTGGAAAACGAGCGCGACCGTCGACGGCGTCCGCTGGAAGCTCGACGGGAACAAATTGCAGATTTCCGTTCCGCGTTCGATCGTCGGCGCCGATTTCGTCTCGTTCAAGTGGTTCGACAATATCCCGTTCGAGTCGCCGGAAGACCTCTATTTGAAGGGGGACGTCGCGCCGGAAAGCTCGTTCTTCTACCGCGCCGATTTTGATTTTTAATCGGCGTTAAGCGTTCGACGGTAAAGCGTTAAACGCGGTTTCGGAGGCGGCGCGTCTTCCGAAATCGCGTTTTTTTTGAGTCGCGGGACGGCGCGAAAAATCGCTCTTGCGGCGTCCGCGAGAAAACGTTAAACTGACGGCGGCGACGGTCGAAGACGGATTTTCGACGCGTCGCGCCGACGTTCGACCGCGCTAAGGAAAGCGGTTGCGAACGCTCGACGGTTCGACGAACAAGCGACGAAGGAGCGCGAAATATGTTGCGACGACAAACGAAACGACGAACTTGGGCCCGCGTCGGCGGCGTTCTTTTGAGCGCGGCGGCTTTGATCGGCGCCGTTGGAACGACCGCGACTTCGACGGCGGCGGAGGCGAACGGCGCGCCCGCGCGCTCTCCCGCGGCTCTCGTCCCGACGACGAACGGCGCGAATCCGTTCGCGGCGCGAATCGTCGTTTTGGAGTTCGCGTCGAAAACGGACGCCGACGCCGCTCGAACGAACGCGCTCCTGAACGCGATGCGGAGCAAAAATTACCCGATTCAACGCGTCGAGCGGGAAACCGGCGCCGAACTCTTCGACCGTTTCGCCGTTTCCGCGACGCCGACGTTCGTTTTGCTCGTCGACGGCAAGGAAATCGACCGCGTCGCGACGCCCGGAACGCCGAGCCCGGCGCTGTTGCGCAATCAACTTTTGCGCCTCTTCGACCGAGGTCGCGAAGAACTCGCCGCGCGAACGGCGAACGCGGCGAAAAGGAACGGAAAAACGCCCGTCCGAGTAACCCGCGCTCAAACGACCGACGATTCGGCCGGATTTGCCGTTTCGGGCGCTTCCGCCGCGCCGACCGCGCCGGTTCCGGTCGCGCCGAGCGGTTCCAACGTCCCGGCGACTCCGCTCGCGCCGACTCCGCTCGCTGCGCCCGTCTCGAACGTTCCGCCGACTCCGGTCGCGCCGATAACCGCCGCCGCTCCGTCCGCTCCTTCCGCTCCGAATCCGATTTCGCTCGCCGCCGCGACTATTCCGGCGTCCGCGCCCGCGCCGATCGCGCAAGTTTCGGCGAATAACGCGCCGACGTCCGCTCGAAGTTCCGCGCCCGCGGCGAACCCGGCGAACCCGGGCGCTTTGACGAATCCGGCGAACTCGACGAGTTTCGCGAACCCGGCGAATCCGGTTTCTCCGAATAATTCGAGCGCCGCCGAACGAGCTGTTCTCGACGCCGCCGTTTGGGAACGACTCGACGAAGCGACCGTTCGAATCGATCTCGTCGTCGGAAACGGCGCCGACGGACGAAGCGACTCCGCGACCGGCGTCGTCGCGCACTCCGACCCGCGACACGGCGAAGCGTTGATCGCGACTTGCGGGCACCTCTTCCGCGACGTCGCCGATTGGGGCGCCGTCAAAATTTCGGTCGCCGTCGCCGATCCGAAGTCGGGGCGCGTCGAAACGGTCGCCGGAGAATGCGTTTACTCCGACCCGGAGACGGACGTCGCGTTCGTCGCCTTCCGCGCGCCTTGGGCGATTCGCCCGGTCGCGTTTTTGCCGGAAAACGAAACGCTTCGCGTCGGCGAAAGCGCGTTGAGCGTCGCTCGCAACGAACGGGGCGCCCTTCCGCTCGAACATAAGATTTTGTCGCTCGACCGTCATTACTTCGAACCGAAAGCGGACGACGCGGTCCGAAAACCGTTTAATTACGTCCAAGTTTCAAACGCTCCGGAAGCCGGACGAAGCGGCGGCGGCCTCTTCGTCGAGCGCGGCGGAAAGTATTATTGGGCCGGGCTTTGCGTCGCCGGCGACCCGAAGGAAGGGGACGGCTTTTTCGTTCCGGCGGCGATCGCGGCGACCGCGCTCCTCTCAAACGAGAATTTGGCGGTCGCGCTGACCGACCAACGCGCCGGGAAGTTCGCGCCGCCGACGGCGACGTCGACCGCCGTCGAGCCGAGCGCGACCGCGACGCCGAATTCGGTCGCGACGAATCCGCTTCCGACCGCTCCGACGAGCGCCGTTTCCGCCGAACCGCTCGAAGCGTTTGAATCGTTCGCCGCCGACGCGCCGTCGAAAAACGTTCGTTCCGGGCGCGCCGCGTCGACTTCGAACGAATTGGCCGCCGTTGGGAAAACGGGGGAAGGCGTTCGACCGACGAGTTTTGAAACGCCCGGTTCCGCGTCGGTCGCCGCGCCCGTCGACGTCGAACTGCTCGACGCGGCGCTCGACGCGTTGCGGCGGCGCGCGCTCGAAGGCGCCGAGATCGTTTGCATCGTCAATTGGGGCGCCGCCGACGGAACGGGGCGAGAAACGGAAGTCGTCCGTTTGCCGCGTCAAAACGCCGGTTCGCAAGCGCCGCTGGGAACGCCGAACGTCGCGACCGATTCCTTCGTCGTTCCGCAAGCGCCCGAAGTGCGCGCGTCGTCGACTTTCCCCGACGCGAGCGTGTTGCGTTGAGCGATAAAATAACGGAGTAAAAAAACAAAAACGACGCGGAAAAGGGGCGAAAGTCTTTGATTCGCGTCGTTTTTTTATTGATTGCGCTTAGACGGTGAAAATCGTTTGAATCGTCGCCGGCGGAAAAATTTTACTTCGCAACGTCGGCGAAGGGAAACTTTGCTCGTAAAATCGTCGTTAAGTCGCTTGAAATAAGGGAATGGAACGAAGAGGGGGCGCGAGAAAACGCCCTCTTTCCGAAATTGAAAAAATCGTTATAATGTGAAAGTTAAGAAAGCGCTCCGTCGGGAAAGTTGAACGGGGTAAAATAGAGAAACGACGTAGAAAAGGAAAGGAACGCCGATGACCGGCGCGCAACGCAACCCGCAAGAAGACGCGAACGCTCCGTCGAACGGTTCGACCCGTTCCGTCGAATCGACCCAAACGCCGAAACGTTCGAAGGACGACGAACGCGTTTTGGTCGTTCCGACGCGGCTTTTTCGGGACGGCGGCGTCTTTCAAGGGTTTTCGGCGGCGGCGATTGCCCGTTGCGACGCCCTCTTTGCGCCGGAGTCGACGCGGTTTACGCGGCGCGGCGACGCGGAGCGCGACCCCGAGTTTAAGCAGTTAATCCCTTATATTCTCTTTGTTTGCGAAGATTCGTCGACCGGGCGACCGAGCGTTTTCGCTTATCGGCGCGGCGACGGGCAAGGGGAAACGCGGCTCCGCTCGAAGTGGAGCGTCGGCGTCGGCGGGCATATTAACGACGTCGACGCGGGCGCCGGCGCGTCGGCGAACGGGGAAAACGGGGGAAATAAGGAGAATAGGGGAAGCTGGGGAAGCGGAAAAGACGGAAAAAGAGGAGAAGGCGGCGAAAACGCGTCGGCTCGACCGCAAACGTCGGAAAGCGGCCCTGCGTCGCCGTTCGGAACCGACCTTTTTTCGGCGGGCGCGGCGCGCGAGATCGCCGAGGAAGTCGTTTTGGGCGCGCCGATTTTGCGTTTCGAACGAGTCGGGCTCGTCAACGACGACGCGACGGAAGTCGGGCGCGTTCATCTCGGCGTCGTTTGCGTCGCGACGCTAGCGGCGCCGTTGCTGACGTCGAACGAGCCGGATTTAGCGGAGTCGGGCTTCCGCCCCGTCGACGAACTTCTCGCCGAAATCGACGCGGAGCCGGAGCGGTTCGAAAGTTGGACGACGCTCGCGCTGCGCGGACTTTACTCGAAAAATTGAACGACGACGTGAAAAGGGCGCGGAAAAACGTTAAAAATTTCGCGTCGGACTGGAAACGAACGACGTTTAACGGTATAATAGGTAAAAACGGTAAACTTCGCAAGCGGCGAAAACGGCGCGTTCGGCTTCCCGTCGACCAAAACGCGGCGAAATAAACTCGATTTGGGCAAGATAAGTAAAATAGGAAAAGCGGAGGAAACGGCGAAATGAGCGAAACGAAAACGACGCCGCGCGTCGACCGAGCGTTCGACGAAACGCGACCGATCAAAATTCAACGCGGGTTCACCAACGCCGCCGGAAGCGTTCTCATTTCGGCGGGCGACACCGTCGTTCTTTGCGCCGCGTCGATCGTCGAGGACGTTCCGAGTTGGATGAAGCGCGAAGGCGCGACCGAGCGCGGCTGGTTGACGGCGGAATATCGAATGCTTCCGAGCGCCGGACGTCCCCGCAAACCGCGCGGCGACCGTCCGGACGGGCGAGCGACCGAAATTCAACGGCTGATCGGGCGTTCGCTCCGCGCCGTCTTCGACGCCGAAGCGTTGGGGCCGCGAACCGTTTACCTCGACTGCGACGTTCTGCAGGCCGACGGCGGAACGCGAACGCTTAGCGTTACCGGCGCTTTTGTCGCGCTCGTCGACGCGCTGAACTCGATTCGCGACCAACTCCCGAACCCGGACGTTTTCCCGTTGCGCGATTCGGTCGCGGCGGTCAGCGTCGGAATCGTCGACGGAACCCCGCTTCTCGACTTGCGTTACGTCGAAGACTCGGCGGCGGAAGTCGACATGAACGTCGTCGCGACCGGGAAGGGCCGCTTCGTCGAGATTCAAGGAACCGGCGAAGAGGCGACGTTCGACGACGCGCAGCTCGCGTCGTTGCTCGCGCTCGCGAAAAAAGGAATCGGCGAATTGACCGCGCTCCAAAAAGACGCGCTCGGCGACGCTTGGCCGTTCGGCGATTGACCGTCGAAACGCGGCGAGTCGAAAAGTCGCGACGGCTCGAAGACTCCCGAAAGCGGAAAAAGAAACAACGGAAAAGAAAAGTCAACCGGCGGAAAGTCGAGCTTGATATATTATTGTCGACGTTTATTAATAAAGGAAACGAACGATGATTGAATTGGGCGTTAATATCGATCACATCGCGACAGTGCGTCAAGCGCGGCAAACGACGGAGCCGGACCCGGTTTGGGCGGCGGCCGCGGCGGAACTCGGCGGCGCGGACGGAATCACCGTTCACCTGCGCGAAGACCGTCGGCACATCCAAGAGCGCGACGTCCGCATTTTGCGCGAAACCTGCCGCGTTAAACTCAATCTCGAAATGGCTTGCGACGCCGACGTTACCCGAATCGCTTGCGAAATCGTCCCGGATCAAGCGACGCTCGTTCCGGAAAAACGCCAAGAGGTAACGACCGAAGGCGGGCTCGACGTTCTCGCCGACGTCGACCGCGTTCGCCGTTGCGTCGACGCGTTGCGCGAAAAGGGCGTCGCCGTCAGCTTGTTTCTCGACCCGGAGGCGCGGCAGATCGAAGCGGCGAAGGAACTCGGCGTCGAAGCGGTCGAGCTGCACACCGGCGCTTACGCGAACGCGACCGGAGCGGCGGCGGAAGCGGAATTGGCCCGTTTGACCGAAGCGGGCGCGCTGATCGACCGACTCGGAATGCGCCTGCACGCCGGACACGGGCTGACCTATCGCAACGTTCGCCCGATCGCCGCGATTCCGAAAATGGTCGAGCTGAACATCGGACACAGTATTATCGCCCGCGCCTTAATGGTCGGGATGCGCGACGCGGTCGCCGAAATGAAGCGAATCCTCGAAACGTTCGGGAACGTTTGAGACCGTTCGACGCGTTCGAAGTCGGTTAAAACGCGCTTCCAAGCGGCTCGATTCGTCGAGCGAAAACGGTTTCGAACGTTAAAAGTCGATTTACGACAAGGACTTATATGGAAGAGTTATCGATCGCGATCTTAAGCGGTCGCGTTCTGCAGAACGTATTGGGGCCGAGCGACGAACACTTGCGCAAAATTCGCAAGGAGCTGGGCGTTCGCGTCGTCGTCGACGCCGAAAAAGGGAAGCTGATCGTTCGCTCGGACGATCCGGAAGCGACGAAGCGCGGCGCTTACCTGCTCGAACAGCTCCAACGTTGGAGCGACCGCGAAGGCAAACCGCTCGACGCCGACGACCTGCGCCGCGCGCTCGACGAAGTCAAGCGCGGCGAAGAAGTGTCGACCGTTCGACCGTTCGAGGTGTACGGCGGCAAAACGATTCGACCGAAAACCGCCGGGCAAGCGAAGTATTGCGAAATGCTCCGCAAGCGCGAAATCTGTTTCTGCGCCGGGCCGGCGGGGACCGGAAAGACTTACCTCGCCGTCGCGCGGGCGGTCGAGGCGCTGCGACTCGGCGAAATCCGCAAAATCGTCTTGGTGCGACCGGCGGTCGAAGCGGGCGAAAACCTCGGCTTCCTCCCGGGCGACCTCTCCGAAAAGATCAATCCTTATCTTCGCCCGCTCTTCGATTCGCTCGCCGACATGACGCAAGCCGATATGTTGCGGCAGTTTATGGAGGATTCGAAGGTCGAGGTGATCCCGCTCGCGTACATGCGCGGTCGAACGCTCAACGACGCGCACATCATTCTCGACGAAGCGCAAAACACCAGCGTTTCGCAGATGAAAATGTTCCTGACGCGGATGGGCTGGAACTCCCGCGTCGTCGTTTGCGGCGACGCGACGCAGTCCGACTTGGGACGACGCGTCAAAAGCGGGCTCGTCGACGCGTTCGAGCGGCTCCGCAACGTCAAGGAAATCGGTTGGTTAACGTTGGGACGCGCCGACGTCGTTCGACACGCGCTCGTCCAAAAGATCGTCGAGGCTTACGAAGGTTCGCCCGAGTCGGAAGATTATTCCGGCGTCGGTTCGCGCGATTTTTCGGTCGCTTCGAGCGCTTTGGTCGCGCCGAACGCCGCGTCCGCCGTCGCTTCCAACGTCGCTTCCAACGTCGCGCCGACCGTTTTAACGGCGGGAACGGCGTCGGGGGCGACCGCGACCGCGGGAGCGAACGCGGGTTCGACGAGCGTCGTCGGTTCGGAAATAACGGCGCCGACGGCGTTTGCGTCGACCGTTTGGAAGTCGAACGCCGACGACGGGCGCCGCGACGACTGGTATTACGACGAGGACGACGAAGCGTCCGACAGGAATTGAGGTTCTTATGGCTCCGACTCCCGAACGAGCGCGCACGAGAGCGCAACGCGTCGCGGCCCGCGTTCCATACGACGGTTTTTTCGACCGTTTGCGTCGCGCCGTTTTTAGCGACAACGGTTCGCTCAAATTGGCCGTCGTCGCTTTGACGGCGGCCGCGATTTGCGCGATTTGTTGCGTTTGGCGCCTGCCGTTCAATTTTCGGCTCGACTCGAAACCGGAGCGCGACGTCGTTTGCTTGGCGCGTTTTTCCGTTTTTAGTCCGGACAAAACGAACGAAGCGCGGCGCCTCGCTCGCCTCGAAGAGCCGCACGTCTACGTTCACGACGTCGCGAAACTCGCCAATTATAAAGCGACGTTGGTCAACGAGTTGCAGATGTTGATCGCCGCGCCCGATTTCGAGACGATGACGCCGGAAAATCGCGCGCTTTTGCGGCGTTGTCTGCCGAGCGCCGCGACCGAAGAGGACGAGCGCAAGGCGTTTCTCGCGATTCGCCGCGTTCTCGAAAAAGACCTCGATTTGGCGAACTTCCGCGATTCGCTCGACCGCGCGCTTAAACCGCTCGAAGCGAACGGTCTCTTGGACAAACTTCATTCGCCCGACGAGGGAAACCAAGAAAAAATCCGCGTTTACGACCTCGGAACGGACGACGCGACCGCTCGCGAAGTCGCGGTGAACGACGTCTTAATCGGCAACGCTTATCAAATCAAAGACTTGTTGAGTCGCGAATACACCGACCGCGAAGTCTTGGACCTGCTCTTTCAACGGATTCGAACCGCGCCGCCGACGACGCTGACCGAGAATCGCGACGAAACGTTCAAAGCGTTGGCCGCCGCCGAGGAGCGCGTCGGGCCCGTTTTTGTCGTTTACGAAGTCGGGCAAACGTTGGCGCGCTCCGACAGACCGATCGGCGACAACGAGTTGCGGTTGCTCCGCGAAGAGCGCAAGGCGCGGATCGCGGCGCTGACGACCGAAGAAAAATTGAAGCGAACCGCCGCCGTTTTCGCGTTGATCGCGACGATGCTTTTTAGCGCTTACGCGTTGTTCCGCAAGCGTTTAACGCAAGCCGAGAGCGAGCGCGGAACGTCGTTGGCCGCCTGTTCGATCTTTTTCGGCTTGATTTTGGCGACCGTCGCGGTCGGGCGGGCGATGCAAGTCGCTTGGGACGCTCGCGGCGGAACGGCGGCGCTGATTCCGATTTTGATTTTCGTTCAAACGACGGCGTTGGCGGCGTCTTGGGGCGTCGCGTTGACGTTCGGCTCGATCGTCGCGTTCGCGTTGGCGCTTTCGGGCGGCGGCGCGTTTGGGACGTTCATCGTTTTCGTCGGAACGGCGACGATCGTCGCGTTGGCGTCGCGGGGCGTTCGGACGCGTTCGCAACTGATCGGCGTCGCGTTCGCGGCGGGCGTCGGAGCGTTCGTTTTGTCTTGGTTGGCCGAGGCCGCCGGAACGACGAACGACCGCGCGTACATCTTGGGAGAAGCGGCGTTTTGCGGACTTTGGGCGCTCTTGGCCGGATTCCTCACTTCCGGTTTGCTGCCGATCGTCGAGCGCGTTTTCGGCGTCCTGACGCCGATGCGGGCGCTCGAATACGGCAACCCGTCGCACCCGCTTCTGTTGGAACTTAACCGGCGCGCCCCGGCGACTTACAATCACTCGATCCAAACGGCGGCGATCGCGGAAGCGGCGGCGGAAGCGATCGGCGCCCGAGCGTCGCTGATTCGGGTCGGCGCGTATTTTCACGACGTCGGCAAAATGCTCCAACCGGAGCGTTTCACCGAAAACCAACGCGGCGGATACAACGTTCACGACGAGCTGGAGCCGCGGATGAGCGCGCTCGTCATCGTCGCGCACGTCAAGGACGGCGTCGACTTGGCGAAGCGGTATCACATCCCGCGCCAAATTATCGACTTGATCGAACAGCACCACGGCACGATGCTCGCCGGCTTCTTTTACCAAAAGGCGAACGAAGCGGCGAAAGACGAGCTCCCGGCCGGGCAACAGCTCGACGAGGCGCCGTTCCGCTACCCGGGCCCGATTCCGCAGTCGAAGGAGGCCGCGATCTTGATGCTGGCCGACGCCGCCGAGAGCGCGAGCCGGTCGATGGGCGACGTCGCGCCGGGACGGATTGAAAACCTTGTGCGGCAACTGGTTACGGCGCGGCTCGAAGACGGCCAGCTGAACGATTCGGGGCTAACGCTCGGCGAAATTCGGCGCGTCGAAACGAGTATGGTAACGTCGATTTTGGCCAGCCGACACAACCGCGTCAAATATCCGGCGACGGCGAAAGCGGGCGACGAAGCGAAAGAGCCGAAAGAGGAGCCGCGCGACAACTTCCGTCCGCTTTCCTCCGACGTCGCGCCGACCGACGCTTACGAGTTCGTCCGTCAGCCGGGAGTCGCGCCGACTTCGCATAAAGTCGAGGTCGGCGAAAAAACGCCCGACGCGAAGAAAAAATCGCGCACCGACGGAAAAAAGGACGTTAAAAACGGCGCTAAGTCGCGAGATAAGAACGCTTCCGCTAAAAACGCCGGGAACGGGCGCGCCTATCCGAAAGCCTCGCGGAAAAAGCGAAAATAAGCGCGAAACGGAAACGCGGCGAAAATAAAAATCAACGAAACATAAGGAACGACGATGAGCGACGCGAAAAACAAACCGACGGACGAGTCGGCGCAAGTCGAGGAAATGGAAGAGTTTGAAGAAGAACTCGATGAGGAGTTCGAGGAAGAGTTCGAGGAAGAGGAAGCCGGCGACGGCGTCGCGTTCGAGTTTCTCGACGAACGCGAAACGGAAACGCCGATCGACTTCGAGCGAATGGAGCGGGCGGTCGCGAAGATTTTAGCGGACGCCGGAGTCGAGCGCGGGCGGATGGAGATCGTCGTTCTCGACGCCGAGCCGATGCGCGAAACGAACGTGCAGTTCCTCGGACACGACTACCCGACCGACGTGTTGGCGTTCGCGCTCGAAGACGACTTGGAGAACGGACTTCTCGAAGGAAACGTCTTGGTTTGCCCCGACGTCGCGGCGGAACGAGCGCCGGAGTTCGGTTGGGACGCCGCCGAAGAGTTGCTTTTGTACGTTATTCACGGCGCGCTCCACCTCGTCGGATACGACGACCATTCGCCGGAGGACGCGCCGACGATGCGAGCGAAAGAGCGCGAGTATTTGGCGTTCGTCGGCGTCGAGGTTCCGCAAACGCCCGGCGCTTGACGCTTTCGGCGGTTCGTCGGCGAAAATTTTCCGCTTTTTTCGAGCTTAACGGCGTTCGGCGATTGACTTTCGCGCTCCGACGCGTCATAATAAAGGGCGAAAACGGTTCGAAGCCGCGATTCGCCGACTTGCGACGACGGGTTCGAACGCAACCGAAGGAACGGCGCGGAAAATGACGACGAATAATGAAACGAAAAAAAGCGCGTCGGCGGACGCGCCGACCGAAATCGGCGACCTCGCGAAACGTCGAGCGACCGGGCGTTTGCGGTTGGCGCTCGCTCCAAAGCGAACGGCGCTCCGTTGGCGGCGCAATTTCCGACTTCTTTCGGAGCGGTTTGACGCGCTCCTTGAAGAAGCGCGTCAAGCGGCGGCGCAGCGGCGTTTGAACGACGCGGTCGAGATGTTGACGGCGCTCGAAAAACGCGTCGGCGGACTCTTCGACGAAGACGACGAAGCGCGTTATTTTTATTTCGCCAACCCGTTGGAGGAAGCGATTTGCGACCGCGTTTACCCGTCCGAGAAGACGCGTCGGCGCGCGCCGATCGACTATCCGCTTTTCTATTTTACGCTCGGCGCCGTTCAGTTCGAGGCGCGCCGACTCCGCGAAGCGAAAACGGCGTTGAACAAAGCGTTGACGTTCAATCCGGTCGACGCGGAGACGCTTTGTAAAATCGCCGACGTTCGTCGTCGCGAGCGCGACTTCGTCGGTTATCTAAAAGCGACGACGCAAGCGCTTAGGTTCTCTTATCGTCGACGCGATTTGGCGCGCTGTTATCGCAATCTTGGTTCGTTTTATCTCGACGTGCAGCGATACGACGTCGCGACGGCGGCGTTTTATTTTAGTTTGACGTTCGACGAGTCGCCCGACGCGCGCCGCGAGTTGAAGTTTATCGAGTCGAAAACGCGTCGCCCCGCTAAAGCGCCGCCGTTTGAGAAGTTGCGCAAAATCTTCGACGCCGAGGGGATTCCGCTTCGACCGAGCGTCGAGACGGTCGACGCGGCGCGCGCTTTGGCGATTCGGGCTCGCGATTCCGGAGATTTCGCCTTGGCGGCGCGGTGTTTCGACGTTATTTGGCGGCTCGCGGCCGACGAGGACGCGAAAGCGGAGTTCGACGCGCTGAACGCTCGAATCGTCGAATGACGAACGGCGGCAAACGCGATTTTTAAGCGTTAACTTCAAGCGACGCGCAACCGTTTCGTCGGGACGCGCCGTTTTTTATTTCCTTAAACGACAAGGAGTTCGAACGATGACGGTTCGGCGGTTCGGAACGCTCTTGGCGGCGTTGGGCGCGATTTTTATCTTAGCGACGGCAAGCGACGCGGCGGCGCAACGCTTAACCGACCGCGAGCAAACGCTTTGGGTCGAGGCGGAAAGTTTCGCCGAGCGCGGCGGTTGGGCGCTCGATTCGCAGGCGATGGACGTAATGGGGTCGCCGTATTTGCTCGCGCACGGGCTCGGCGTTCCGGTCGCGGACGCGAAAACGACGGTTCGCTTTCCAAGCGCCGGAGAATACAAGGTTTACGCGCGGACTCGCAACTGGGTCGCGCCATGGCGACCGGAGGAAGCGCCCGGAACGTTTCAAGTCGCCGTCGACGGAAAGAAGTTGGAAACCGTTTTCGGAACGAACGGGGCCGATTGGCGTTGGCAAGAGGGCGCAAGCGTTAAAATTTCGGAAGATAAGCTCGACGTCGAAATCGCGCTTTGCGACTTGACCGGGTTCGACGGTCGGGTCGACGCGCTCGTTTTCAGCGCCGACGGGTTCGTCCCGCCGGAAGAAATCGACGCGATGAAGCCGTTGCGCTTGGCGGCTCGCGGATTGTCGGCGGAATATCGAAATGTCGCAAGCGGCAAGGTTTACGACTTGGTCGTCGTCGGCGGCGGAATCGCCGGAACGGCGGCGGCGATCTCGGCGGCGCGGCTCGGACTTTCGGTCGCGTTGGTTCAAGACCGTCCGGTTCTCGGCGGAAACGGAAGCTCGGAGGTGCGCGTCGGGCTGAACCACTTCCTTAACTTGCCGCCTTATCCGAACTTAGGGAACCTGACGTTTCTCCTCGGCCCGCATCACGGCGGGAACGCGCGAGAAGCGGAGCATTACCGCGACCGAACCCGCGCCGAATTGGTCGCGCTCGAAACGAATATCGATCTTTACTTGAACGTCCGCGTCAACGTCGTCGAGTCGGCGAAGAGCGAAAGCGGAAGCGTCCGCGTTAACGCGGTTTGCGGCGAAAACGTCGCGACCGGGGAACGCTTGCGCTTCGTCGGAAAAACGTTCGCCGACTGCACCGGCGACGCGGGCGTTGGTTTCCTCGCGGGCGCCGATTTCCGAATGGGCCGCGAAGCGAAATCCGAATACGACGAGCCGTCCGCGCCGGAAGAGGCCGACGCGATGACGATGGGCGCGTCCGTCCAATGGAACACCGTCGAGACGGCCGCCGAAACGAGCTTCCCGGAAGTTCCTTGGGCGATTCGGTTTAGCGAAAAAACGATTCGACCGTCGACGCACGGCGATTGGGACTGGGAAGCCGGGATGAATCTCGACCAAATCGCCGATATCGAGCGGATTCGCGATATCGGTTTGCGCGCGGCGTACGGGCACTGGTCGTATATGAAGAACAAGACGACCGGCGACTGGGCCGCTAAGGTGAAAAACCGCAAGCTCGGCTGGGTCGCTTACGTCGCTGGGAAGCGGGAGTCGCGGCGGCTTTTGGGCGACGTCGTCTTGCGGGAGCAGGATATCGTCGACGAGACGCCGTTCGAGGACGCGTCGGTAACGACGACTTGGCCGATCGACCTTCATTACCCGGCGCCGGACAACGTTAAAGCGTTTCCGGGCGAAGAGTTCCGTTCGATCTGCAAAACGACGCGCATCGAGCCGTACGCGATTCCTTACCGTTGCCTTTATTCGCGCAACGTCGAAAACCTCTTCATGGCGGGGCGCAATATCAGCGTTACGCACGTCGCGCTCGGGACGGTGCGGGTGATGCGAACCGGCGGAATGATGGGGGAAGTCGTCGGAATGGCCGCGGCGATTTGCAAGGAACGTAACTGCTTGCCGCGCGACGTTTACGCTTCTTATCTCGACGACTTGAAAGCGGCGATGCGAAAGGGCGTCGCGCCGCCGACGGAGAAAGCGCGCCGAGCGGTTCGGTTCGCGGCGCAGTTCGAGCGTCCGGCTTGGCTCCCGCAAGACGCGAAAAACTGGGCGCGCGACGCGAAAATCGCCGTTTCGAGCGATTACCAAGGCGCGGCGAAGTATTCGGCGTCGGCGATAAACGACGGAAAATTCGACGTTTACCAAAACGTTGGACGCTGGGTGAGCGACAAGGCGTCGACGCATTGGGTCGACTTTGAGTTCGCGGAAGAAACGACGCTCGACGCCGTTCGCGTCGTTAGCGGGCAAGCGTCGGCCCAAACGCCCCTTGCGGACTTCCGGCTTCAAGTCGAACGAGACGGCGCGTTTGTCGACGTCGAAGGCGCGACGGTTCGCTCGAACGATCTCGTTATCGTCGGTTTGCGCTTTAACCCGATTGTCGGCAAGCGTTTCCGGCTTCAAATCGACAAAACGCCGGACGACTTGGCGCGCCTTTGGGAAGTCGAGTTTTATCGCGTCGGGGCGCCCCGCGTCGAAAAATGACGGTTCCTCGACGTTAAAACAGTTAAAATGAGGGGGGGGGGCAACCTTGCGTTTAATCGGGGATTTCTCGCGTAAAAAGTAACAAAAAATAAACGAGAAAAGGAGCTTTTTCCTTGATTGACGGCGGCTTTCGTTCGTTACCGTTTTTATATCGCGGAGAAAATACGATGCAACGTTTGCGCTCTTTTTCTAAATCGTTTTCGCGACGCGGTTTCACACTCGTTGGGCTTCTTGTCGTCGTCGCGATTATCGGGATTTTGATCGGTCTTCTTTTGCCCGCCGTCCAAGCGGCTCGCGAGGCGGCGCGACGGATGGAATGCTCGAACAAAATGAAGCAACTCGGCTTGGCGGCGATGAATTACGCCGATATTAACGGCGTCCTCCCGGCGGGCGCGGCGATGCGCAACTCGTCGAGTCCGACTTCGAGCTATTGGCGCTGGCGCTCGACGCGGGGCGTCTCGCTCCTCCCGTTCCTCGAACGACAGCCCGCGTTCGACATGTACTTTGGCGCCGCCGGGTTGGAAAACTCGACCAAAGGCGCCGTCAACGCGTCGAACCAAGGGAAAAACAAAGAGTTGTCGCAGATGCGGATGGAAATTTACGAATGCCCGAGCGATTCCGGCGCCGGTCGGCAGTTGTCGCCGGCGACCGACGACGGGCGCTCGAACGATACGAAATATAATATTTACACGACTTCCTATCGAGCGGTCGGCGGCGCGACGCCGCGCGGCGCTTGGCGCTAGGACGACAACGGCGCGTCGAACCGCCAAGGCTTGCGCGGCGCGATTCACACCGTTCACCTCGGTCAAGTAACCGGCGCCGACGGCGGCAAACACAGCCTCCGCTTCGACTCGCTCGCGTCGATCGCCGACGGAACCTCCAACACGGCGGCGTTTGTCGAAAGTCATTCGCCGGACGAAATGCCGCGTCGCGGAACGTTTTGGTCGGGCGTCGCCGCGAACCGCATTGACGCCTGCTCGCCGAAAGCCGCGACGTTAAGTCGCCATCATTGGAAGCGTTGCCTCGACACGTGCGGAAGCGGTTCGCCGACCAACGCTTACTTCTGCGGACGTTCGGCGGGCGCGTATTGCAGCGGCGGGATGAACGCGGCGTTTGAGCGACGCGGCGGAAAGCTCGGCGTTCCGAACGACAGAACGGCGGGCGACCGTTGAAATATTAAACGAATTTGAGCGAGCGGCGCGTCTTCCGTTTCGAAAGATTGCGTCGCTTTTATTTCCTTTAACGACAAGGAGTTCTGGCGAATGTCGATTCGATTTTCTTCGCAGTTTTTAACGCGACTTTACGTCGCCGTCGCGGCGCTCGCGCTTTGGACGCCCGGCGACGCGTCGGCGCAACGCTTAACCGACCGAGAACAAACGCTTTGGGTCGAGGCGGAAAGTTTCGCCGAGCGCGGCGGTTGGGTTCTCGACACGCAGGCGATGGACGTAATGGGGTCGCCGTATTTGCTCGCGCACGGGATCGGCGTTCCGGTCGCCGACGCGAAAACGACGGTTCGTTTTCCGAAAGCCGGAGAATACAAGGTTTACGCGCGGACTCGCAACTGGGTCGCGCCTTGGCGACCGGAGGAAACGCCCGGAACGTTCCAGCTCGCCGTCGACGGTAAGAAAACGGAAACGGTTTTCGGAACGAACGGCGCCGAGTGGAGCTGGCAGGAAGGCGCGCCGATTGCGATTTCGGCGGACAAGCTGGAAGTCGAAAT
>JAZNJF010000516.1:0-10150 GCA_045577885.1 Thermoguttaceae bacterium
AAAAACGTTCGTCGTAACGTTCGGACGAACCGACGTAAGATTCGGACGAAGAAGGCGTTGCGGACGACGCTTCGGACGAGTCGACGGAAGCGGGGGCTTGCGGCGCGTCGGCGAGTTCCCAATCGTCGCGACGTCGTGAAACGTCGACGTATAAAACGCCGACGAGACCGTATCGTCCTTGCATTGGAACGCAAATCGCTTCTTTGACGCCGGCGTCGAGAACGCTAACCGAGCCGTTCCAGCGTTCGTCGCGTCGAGCGTTGCTGGTGAGGACGCCTTTTCGATTTTTGAACGTGTAATTTAAAATCGTTTGGCTAACTTGAACGCGGCCGCCGGTTTTGCGCGTGCGGGAGGACTTCGGAACGAGCTTGTCGGCGTCGGCGTCGTAAAGGAAGACGCAACCGCGGTCGACCGGCGCCCATTGGAAAATCAGCTCCAAAATGCGGTCGAGCAAGCGTTCGACGTCGAGCGTTCGGCTCGCCGCCAACGTCGCGTGATACATGAAGTTAAGGTGGGCGCGCGCTTTTTCGAACCAAGCCGATTTGACGTCGTCGGCGGAGGCGGCGAGAGAGGACGAACGGGAAAAAACGCGACTTTCTTCCGGCGCGAGCGCGTGCAGAACTTGCGATGCGCCGTCGCCTTCCGCGTCTTGAAACACGTCGACGAGCGGTTCGCGCGACCCGACGTCCGAAACGCGCGACGAAAAGAGGAGAACCGTTTTGCCGATTTGAATTTGGTCGCCGTTAAGGAGGCGACGAGTTTTGATTCGGCGACCGTTGACGTAAACGCCGTTCGAGCTTTCCAAGTCGACCAGCGCGCGACCGTCGACGCCGCGTCGTATTTCGGCGTGTCGGCGCGACACTTCGGCGTCGCGAAGTCGAATTTTGTTCGACGCGTCGCGTCCGATCGTCGCCGTTTCGTCGTCGAGGGCGAAACGGTTGCCTTGGTCGTAACCTTGAATGACAAAAAGCGAGTCCAACGTCGTCTCCGGTCGGGGTTCCGTTCGAAAGCCGAAAGGGGGGCGGAATGCGAAAGTCGCGGACGAACGCGTCGCCGAAACGCGCTCTTCCTCTATTTTAACGCCCGGAAGCCCCGATGAAAAGGGATTTTTCCGTTTTTGCGCCGACTTTTGCGAAAAAAAGAAACGTTTGGCCGCTTGAGACGGTCGCAACGATTTTAACGCCTTGTTGAAAGGCGAAACGTCGCGTTGAAAAAAGAAGTTAGCGTGGGCTAATCTCGTGTTTTTGTGATGTTAGGCGTATCTAATTTAACGCGAGGTAAGAGGAAGCGGGATGGGCGGGGGCGCGAGGTGAGACGGGGAGGCAGGAGACGGGGACGGCGCCGCGTCGCGCAAGTCGCGAACGTCGGTTACTTGGCGTCGAGAGAAAATTTGCGTCGATAATAGTCGATTTTGAAGTCGCGAACCGGCGTCGCCGACGAAGCGTAACGCTCCTTAACCGCCCGATATTCCGGCGATTGCGCGATCGCGACGTTCGCGGCGCCGGACGGCGAGTAGAGGATTGTGAATTTGACCGGACGACCGAAAATTTCCGGCGGACAAACGACTTCGCGCCGCGCTCGAATCTCCGGCGTTATCTTTTGTCGCAACACGTCGACGTAAAAAAGTTTGAACGCGTTTGTTTTTCCAAACCCGCTCATAAAGAGGACTTCCGAGATTTGCGAATCGCGAATTTGCTCGACAAGTTCGACGTTTAAGCGCGTCGGAATCAGTTCGGCGTCGGCCCAAACGCTCCCGGGACGGCGACATTCGCGGACGGCGTCGCTCATCGAAATGCGTTTTGCGCGCAAAAAACGGAGAATCGAGTCGAGCGTGATTCGGTGTTCGAAACCGTCGCGTTCCCGAAAGACGCGGTTGTTGCCTCGCGGCATAAAGTTCGGGTCGTTTAACTCGCCGTTTGTCGCGAGGTTTAACATCTTCCAAAGACTTAACTTGTTGCCGTAAAAGAAGGGCAGAAAGAAGTTTTCCTCGTCGTGCGGGTGGATCGTTCCGACGACGACGCGCGTCGAGTTCGGATCGACCGGGTAAAGGTCGAGGTAAGCGTGTCGCGTAACGTTTTCCAAGGGCGGCTCCTAACGCGGACGAGCGAAGAAAAGTTGTTGAAACGTTGTCGAAACTCGTTGAAAAATAAAAGGAAGCGACGTTGAAAAACGGGTTTGGCGACGCGACGTCGTTAATGTTTCGTTGAACGACGACGCCGCGTCGTTTTAGAGCGTCGCAAACGTTGATTGCAAACGTTAGTTTTGAGCGCGTTTCGCGTCGTATTCGCGGATTTTTTCGCGCAGAACTTCGAGAGCTTTGTCGATAATTTCGTCGTAACCGAACGCGCCGACTAACTGCCCGCCGCTCTTTAAGTTAACGCGGTCGGCGCCGCACCAAAGTCCGACGTCGGCGTCGTCCGTTTCGCCCGGTCCGTTAACGCGACAGCCCATCGTCGCGATTTTCAGCGGGTAGTCGCGAGCGAACTCCGCCGCCGCTTCAAGACGTCGCGCTAATTCGACGAAACGGCCGTTCTGCACTCGACTGCAACTCGGGCAACTGACGACGTTTAGCGCGGGAAGTTTCGTCTCCGGATCGACGACCGTTCCGGCGGCGACGTTGGCGAGAATCGCGCGGCCCGCTTCGATCTCCTCCGTTTTTCGGTTCGCTTCGACCGTCAGCGAGACGCGAAGCGTTTCCCCAATTCCTTCGCTCAAAAGGGTTTCGAGCGCAAGTCGCGACTTCAAAACGCCGCGCGGCGGGGCGCCGGCTTCGGTAACTCCAAGGTGGAGCGGGATTTGCGGACGTAATTCGGCGAAACGACGGTTCGCCAAAACGACCGTTTCCGGGTCGGAGTCTTTGATCGAAACGCAGTAACGGTCGAAGTTTAGCGAGTCGAGGAAGTCGACGTGTTCGAGCGCGCTTTCGAGGAGCGGAGCGAAGACCGATTCGCCTTCCGGCGCGGCGCCGCCGTTTTGCGCGACTAACTCCTTGTACCGGGCGAGTTTAACCGGGTCGACGCTGCCGCAGTTGACGCCGACGCGGAGAGCGCAGTCGTTCGCGCGGGCCGTTTCGACGAGAAATTCGACCTTTTTTTGCCAACTCAATTCCGGTTCGAGCCGCCCCAAATGTCCCGGGTTGTAACGGATTTTGTCGACGTAAGGCGCGACCGCTTCGGCAAGCCGGAAATTCTCTTGAAGGTCGACGGAAATATTGGCGGCGCCAAGAGTTAAGCGGCGAATTTCGGCGAGCGCTTTCGCGTCGTTCGGGGAGTCGACGGCGACGCGAACGAGGCCGGCGCCCGCTTCGGCGAGCGTTTTGACCGAGGCGGCGGTCGCGGAAACGTCGGTTGTTTTCGTCGCGGTCATCGTTTGAATCAAAACGGGGGCGTCGCCTCCGATATAAGCGTTGCCGACGCGAAACTTGCGCGTCGTTCGTCGAGCGGTCGTCATTGATTTCTTTCCGTTGATTTTGTTGGCGTTGAGGAGGCGACGCGGCATCGCTGAAAACGAAGGGCGGCGAATTAAATTTCGCGTCGCTTTCCGTTATTTTCTTGCATCGCGCCAAAAAGTCAATCGGCGGCGAAAATTTTTTTGCGTCCGACGCGGCCGCGTTTTGTCGTTAACCGGCGTTGTTTAATAAGTTGCGAACGTCCAAAATATTCGGGCGGGGTCGGTAAAAAATCGCGGTCGCGCCGGTTAAAACGATTGCGCGGGCCCCCTTGACAAAACGAAAAGTCGAGAGTAAGATAAAAACGGCGTCGTTTTGAGCGCGCTTTAAATCGTTTCGACGTTTCGGCGTCGCGTTAAATTGAGTTTTGAGAAGGATTTGCGCAAGATGAATTGCATCGTGTTGGCCGCCGGATACGCGACGCGGCTTTATCCGCTGACGGAAAATTTCCCGAAACCGCTCCTCGAAGTCGGCGGTAAAACGATCGTCGATTGGCTCTTGGACGACCTGAATCGGAGCGGGAAAATCAAGCGTTGCGCCGTCGTTTCGAACGCGAAGTTCGCCGAACATTTTCGCAAATGGCGCGACGCGAAACAGGCGAGCGAAACGAAATTCAACGCGCCGATCGAGATCGTCGACGACGGCTCGACCTCGAACGAAACGCGAATCGGGGCGGTGAAGGATATCCTGTTCGCGTTGGAAACCCTTGGTTGGTCGGGAGATACGCTCGTCGTCGCCGGGGACAACGTCTTGAGTTTCTCGCTGAACCTTTTCCTCGACTACTTTGAACGCAAAGGGAAGGAGACGCCCGGCGCCAACGCGGGAATGCGGTATTTCGAGCCGAGCGTCGAAAAGTTGCGCAAGTGCGGCGTCCTTGAAATTGCCGACGACGACCGCGTTTTGTCGATGGAGGAAAAGCCGAGCGAGCCGAAATCGCATTGGTGCGCGCCGCCCTTTTACTGTTACGCCGGCTTGACTTGCGATAAAATTCGCGCCGCTTTGGCCGACGGTTGCGGGTTCGACGCGCCGGGGAGCCTCCTCGCTTGGACGTGCAAAAACGAGCCGACGTTCGCCTTTGAAGCGCCGGGCGTTCGCTTCGACGTCGGGAATCTCGAAAGTTACCAAAAAATCAAAGCCGAATACAAAGGTTACGACGCGTAAATATAAACGCGAAATTGGAGCGCGCGACGCCGTTTAATACTTGTCGCGCTTCTGAAAACAACGAAAGGTAAATCGTTATGACGACGAAGTTTAAGCCGTTCGATCCGGCGAAAAAATATTTGGTGACAGGAGCCGCCGGGTTTGTCGGCTTTCATCTCGCGAAAAAGTTGGCGTCGCAAGGCGCGCAAGTCGTCGGATTCGACAATATTAACGATTATTATGACGTTAATCTGAAACTCGCGCGGCTCGACCAACTTAAACCCTTTGAAAACTTTAAGTTCGTGAAGGGCGACTTGGCCGACGCCGAGGCGGTGAACGCGCTTTTCGCCGAAGAGCGGCCCGACGTCGTCGTCAACTTGGCGGCGCAGGCGGGCGTCCGTTACTCGCTCGAAAATCCGAAAGCTTACGTCGATTCGAACCTCGTCGGTTTCTGCAATATTTTGGAAGCGTGTCGACATAACCCGGTCGAACACTTGCTTTACGCGTCGAGTTCGTCCGTTTACGGCAACCAAGAAAAGACGCCGTTCTCGACCGACGACCGCGTCGACGAGCCGGTTTCGCTTTACGCCGCGACGAAAAAAGCGAACGAGTTGCTCGCGTATTCTTATTCGCACCTGTACGGAATTCCCGCGACCGGGTTGCGCTTCTTCACCGTGTACGGCCCTTGGGGGCGTCCGGATATGGCGGCGTTCATTTTTACGCGTAAAATCTTTAACGGCGAGCAGTTGCAAGTTTTCAACGGCGGCGATATGTTGCGCGACTTCACATACGTCGACGATATTGTCGCCGGGATTGAAAATATGCTCTGCAACCCGCCGAAGCCGAACGCAAAGGGCGACCGCGCCAAGGTTTACAACATCGGCAATAACAAACCGGAAAAGTTGCTCGATTTTGTCGACACGTTGGAGCGCTTGATCCAACGACCGGCGCATATCGACTTCAAACCGATGCAAGCGGGCGACGTTTACCAAACTTACGCGGACGTTTCGGAACTCGAACGCGACTTTGACTTCCGCCCGAACACGCCGATCGAAGTCGGGTTGGCGCGCTTTGTCGAGTGGTATCGCGAGTATTATAAGATCGTCGACTAAACGATTGAAATAGCGCGTTTTACGATGCAAAAATAAACCGCGCCGATTCGACGGAAAACGTCGAGGCGGCGCGGTTTTTTACCGGGAACGTCGTTTGACGTCGCGTCGTTTTTGCGTTAGAAACGCTTGTTTCGCGGCGGTTGCGTTGAACGTCAGAAGCCGATTTTCTTCAACCAAGCGGCGCAACGTTCTTGCCAATCGGCGGCGTTCGGTTTGTCGTTCCAAAACATAAAGCCGTGCGGCGCGCCTGCGTAAATGTGTAATTCGCAAGGAATTCCGAGTTTGCGCAACTTCTTGTAAACCTCGACCGAGCCGAGCGGCGAGTAAATGTCCGCGTCGCCGTGAACGAGGCACGTCGGCGGCGTTTTCGCGTCGAAATGAAAATCGCTCAAAATTTCCGCGCCTTCGCCTTTGTTCGCGTTCGGGTCGGTCGCGCCGTCGGTCAGAACGTAAGCCGGATAGATCGGAATCGCGAAATTCAGGTTGGCGGGCGTTTTGTCGAGTTCGTCGACCGGTTTGTAAACCTCGGTTTCCGAATTAGTTGCGGCGAGGAGCGTCAGACAGGCGCCGGCGGAATAACCTTGGGCGCCGATTTTGTTCGGGTCGATTCCGAGTTGGGCGGCGTTGGCGCGAAGGTAGCGAATTGCGCGGCGGGCGTCTTGGAGCGCCGGAGCGTAAATCGGGCCCGACGCCGGACGAGGGGCGCGGTAAACGAGAACGGCGGAAACGTAACCTTGGGAGTTCCAAAACTTAGCGTTCGGAATTCCTTCTTCGCCGTAAAAGCAAGTGTTGAAGCCGCCGCCGGGAATCGTCAGGACGCAAACGTCGGACGTTTTCTTTTCCGGTTGAAAAATAAGGAGATACGGCGTCGTTACTTGGCGCGCGGAACCGACCGGGTTCTCGACGTTCGGCTCGCGAACCGTTTCGCCGGGCGCTAAACCGGGCCAAAGTTCGACCTTTTCTTGCGCCGAAACTTGCGCGACGCCGATTAGCGCCGCCGAAAAAAGCGCGACCGACGCCAACGTTTTTAACAGGGAAGTCGTTTTCATCGAAGAACTTTCTTTAACGAAGGACGGAGAAAAAGAAAACGCGACGAAACGTCGAATAACCGAAAACCGCCGTTTAAAAGTTGAAACGACGGTTGTAAACGGCGCGGTTCCGGCGGTTGCGTCGCGTTTAAACATTGCGGCGCGACGCGGCGTCAATCGAGCGGCTTGTTCCAAGGACGAATCGAAACGCGGCGGAAGAAAATCTCGAAACCTTCCGATTGCAACTGGATGCGACCGGACGTCGGCTTCAAGTTGTACGCGCGGTTGACGAATTTGCCGTTGAGGTAAACCTCCATGACGTCGCCGACGGCGTAAATGACGAGTTCGTTCCAATCGCCGGCGCGGTCGACGTCGAGCGGGCCGCGGAAGTCCCTGTCGTTCTTCCAGTTAGGCGATCGACCGAGCCATTGGATAACGCCGTCCGAGTTGGCGCGAATCGTTTCCGGCTTCCCGTTTTTCGGGTCGAAAACGCGACCGCCCGGGCGCTTCACGACGTCGCCGGTCGCCTCTAAGCCGTCTTGCGGTTGCGCGACGACGCAAATATCGCCGATTCCGCCTTCGACGAGGTTCGCTTGAATCGAACGGGCCCAAAGTCCGGCGAAACCGTTGTCCGGGCCGTTCGCGTGAATCATCACGCCGGAGTCGCGAGCGCCGCGGCGGTCGGCGGGCGTCGTTTTGTCGCCCCATTTGAACTCGACGGTAAGTCGATAGTTTTCAAAGGTTTCGAGCGTCGAGAGACCGCCCCAATCCTCGCCGCCGATTCGGAGAACGCCGTCCTTGACCGAGAAAACGCCTTCCGGGTCGTCGGTTCCGCTCTTCTTCAGGAAGACGCGCCAACCGTCGAGATTTTCGCCGTTGAAGAGGTATTTTTCGTTCGCGGCGTCGTCGATGACTTTGAGCGCGATCGGAATATAACCGTTGTCAAATAATCGTTTGTAAGTGTATTCGCAGTCGACGCGGAAGGTCGAGCGACCGTCTTTCCCCTTCGGTTTGCCGTTGGCGAGGCCGGTTTGGTCGGAGACGAAAACGCGCTCGTTTTCCGGGTCGTTTTTCAAAATCAGCATCACGTGCCCGTCGTAATTGACGTGCATGACGACCGCGTCGGCCGGTTTCAGCTGCGCGTACGCGGCTTTCATTACGTCGTAACCCGCCTCTTTAACGATGTTAGGCGTCGAGTCGTAAAAGTTCAACGGGTAGTCGCCGACCGGAACGACTTCTTTCGGACGGTCCGGGATCATGCGGCGCGTCAGGAGGGCCGGGAGGTCCGGGTCGACTTGCCGCCAAGCGTTCGAAACGGACGCGGAGCAGTCGGAGCCGAAATAGCCTTCGCGGTTGGTCGGGCCGACGTAAACGCGTTGACCGTCGATCGTTTCGATCTGCGTTTCGAACGACGCAAGGTTGTGATTGCGTTGGAATTGCGTGTACGGCAGACCGTAATAAGTTTCGCCCTTTTTGAAGACGAAACCGGAACCGTTCCAGTACTCGATATCTTCTTTCGGCGTCCATTCGACGCTCGCGGCGGCGCGCATGTAGTCGACGACTTTCGAGCGCAACTCCGCTTCTTTCGGGTTCTTAGAGGCGGCGATCGCTTCGTCGTCGGCGAACGCGGGGAGAGCGCCGAACGCTAAAATAAGGAGCGGAGAAAAAAAACGGGAAACGGACATAACGTTCTTTCTTTCAATCGGTTAAGTTGGGTAAATGCAACGGAAAAACAACGGGAAAACAAATATGACGCGGCGTCAATCGAGCGGAAGGAGCGAAACGTTGCGGAAGAAAATTTCCGCGCCTTCCGACTGCAGCTGGATTTTGCCGCTTGTCGGTTTCAGGTTGTAAACGCGGTTGACAAAAACGCCGTTGACGTAAAACTCGGCGGCGTCGCCGATTGCGTAAATCGTCAACTCGTTCCAATCGTTCGGACGGTCGACGTCGTTCGGGCCGCGGAAACCTTTGACGTCGCGCCAGTCGGGGGAACGACCGACCCATTGGAAACAGCCTTGGGCGTTGTCGGTTATCTCGACCGGAGTCCCGCCTTCGCGAACGCAAACTTTGGCGTCGCCGCGCTTTACGACGTCGCAGGTCGCTGCGATTCCGTCGTTCGGGCCGCCGACGATCCAAAAGTCGCCGACGCCGCCTTCGATAACGTTCGCCTCGACCGAGCGCGCCCAGACGCCGCCAAAACCGTCGCCCGGGCCGAACGAATGGAACAAAACGCCGGAATCGCGGGCTTTATCGGCGCGAGGGCCCCAAGTTTCGTCGCCCCATTTGAACTCGACCGTCAGACGGTAATTCGAGTAAGAGCCGGTCGTCATGAGGCCGCCGTACATTTCGCCGCTAACGCGAAGCGCGCCGTCTTGGACGCTGAAAACGCCTTTCGGGTCGGAAGCGCCGAGACCGCGAACGCAAACTTCCCAACCGTCGAGGTTAACGCCGTTGAAGAGCGGGATTTCCTTCGCGTCGTCGGCGACTTTAGCGTCGAACGCGGCGCGCAGGTCGGCCGGAGCGTCGGCGAAGGCGGGGAAAGGGGGAAAGACGGGGCAAACGGCGAGCGCGAGCGATAAAAACGCGGGGGAAAGGCGACGACCGAGCATTGCGCGACTCCTTGAAAAGCGGGCGATTATCTGAATTTGGAGCGATTTAAGCGAAAGGGACCGGCTTAGCCGAAAACGTCTATAGTATAAAGGGCGCGGCGTCGAAAAACAACCGATTTTTGGCGCGTCGGCGTCGGCGAGACCAAATTTAAAGCCGGCTTAATTGGTAGAATCGTTAAAACCGGTAAAGTTTGCGCTCGGGCGTCGGCGTCGATCGGGAAAAAACGAAAAAAAAGGGCGAAACGCGGTTTCAACGAGCGAAAAAGCGCGATTTGGTCGATAAAATGAAAACGCGTCGAGAAACGTCGGGCGGGGGAACGCTCGGTTGCTAAAGCGACGCGTCGCAAGGAGGAAAAACATTGGAAAATTTGATTGTCGGAGCGATCGTCGTCGCTTGTTTGATTTACGTTGTTTTTCGGGCGCGCCGGACGTTCAAGTCGAACGGTTGCGGCTGCGGTTGCGGAGGCGGCGCGGAGAAAAAAAGTTGCGGTTGCGCGGGTTGCAACGGTTGCAACGGCGGCGAAAGCGCGGAATCGAGCGATCGCGGTTGCGGGCGTTCCGAATGAACGGCGAGCGTCGAACCGTTGAAAGCGGGGCGAGTAAAATTTAAATAAAACGACGGAAATAGATTTGAGTTGCGCGATCGATTAAAAAACGATTTTATTAGAGCGCGAAAAAGAATATTAGCGTTGAAAATATGATTCTTGTCGTCATTGCGCCGGTTTCGTTGACGTTAACACAAAGGTTGGCGGAAAGGGAATTAAAGCGTTAAAATCGGAAAAAGCGTTAAAATTTGCGTCGCGACGGGGGAAC
>JAZNJF010000517.1:0-10984 GCA_045577885.1 Thermoguttaceae bacterium
GTTCCCGCGAACGCCCCCGCCGACCGACTCGTCGCCGCCCTCTTCGACGCCGTCGAAACTTTCGCCGCCGGAACCGAACGCTCCGACGACGTTACCGCCCTCGCCTTCCGTTACGACGGTCCTAAAAGTTAAACCAGACTAACGCTTGAACCGCGTCTTTTCCGGGAGAAGTCGGCGAAAAGAACGCGCCGCCCCCTTCCCAACGCGCTCGAATCTGTTAAAATAAACGATAATAGAGAGAGTCGGAGCAAGCCGATTTTTCCGTTCGAACCGACCGACGCGTCGCCGCGTTCCGTTTCCGTTCGAACCATCGACGGCCCCGACGCAAACGCGCAAACGACGTTTCGCCCCCTCGGCGTCCCCCGCGACGCTCGACTCGGCCTCCTAAAAACGTCGGATCGCGCTCTTTTGCGCCGGCAGCCTCGCTTCGTCTCGACGGATTCTTTTTTTAAACCACGAGAAAGGGAGAGCGCTAAGATGCAATTTTCTCACGAAGTTGAACACATGACCTGCGTTGCCAAGGGCGCGAATCACGGTCCGGCTCCGATTCCGGAAGAAGGTCGTTGGGTTCAAGCGAAACAAATTTCCGACATTTCCGGTTTCACCCACGGGATCGGTTGGTGCGCGCCGCAACAAGGTTGCTGCAAACTGTCGCTCAACGTCAAAGAAGGGATCATCGAAGAAGCCCTCGTCGAAACCCTCGGTTGCTCCGGTATGACGCACTCCGCCGCGATGGCGTCCGAAATCCTCATCGGCAAAACGATCCTCGAAGCGCTCAACACCGACCTCGTCTGCGACGCGATCAATACCGCGATGCGCGAACTCTTCCTCCAAATCGTCTACGGTCGCACCCAAAGCGCGTTCTCCGAAGACGGTCTCCCGGTCGGCGCCGGTCTCGAAGACCTCGGCAAAGGCCTCCGTTCGCAAGTCGGCACGATGTTCGCGACCAACAAGAAGGGCCCGCGTTACCTCGAAATGGCCGAAGGTTACGTCCTCAAAATCGCTCTCGACGCCGACAACGAAATCATCGGTTACCAATTCGTCAACCTCGGCAAGATGATGGAAGCGATCAAGAAGGGCGTCGATCCGAAAGAAGCGTTCGAAAAGAACATCGGCACGTACGGTCGCTTCGCCGACGCCGTCAAAACGATCGACCCGCGCAACGAATAATTCGTCCGTCGTTCGCTTCTCTCCCTTTTTCCGTTCCGTTTTCGCAAACGAACGACGGCGGCGCGCGTCGAACGCCCCGCTCTTCTCGTTCCCGGCGAAAAACCGAGCGTTCGACGCGACGCGTTTCGTTGCGACCGCTCTCGACGACGGAAATCGGCGTTTAAAATCAAAAATTCAAAGAGCTTAACATATTAAGGTGCAATAACATGGCTACGTTTGAAAGTTACGAACGTCGGATCGCCCAAATCAAACCGGTTTTGGAACAATACGGTTTCGCCGACCTCGACGCCGCGCGCGAATTCAACCTCTCGAAGGGCGTCGACGCCGAGCAAATCGTCCGCTCGATCCAACCGATCGCTTTTGAAAACGCCGTTTGGGCTTACACCCTCGGCGCCGCGATCGCGTTGAAAGAAGGTTGCGAAAAGGCCGCGGACGCCGCCGAAAAGATCGGCGTCGGTCTCCAAGCGTTCTGCATCCCGGGCAGCGTCGCCGACCAACGTCAAGTCGGTCTCGGTCACGGCAACCTCGCCGCGATGCTTCTCCGCGACTCGACGAAGTGCTTCTGCTTCCTCGCCGGTCACGAATCGTTCGCCGCCGCCGAAGGCGCGATCGGTATCGCCCGCAACGCCGACAAAGTCCGCCAAACCCCGCTGAAGGTCATCCTCAACGGTCTCGGCAAAGACGCCGCGCAAATCATCAGCCGCATCAACGGCTTCACCTACGTCCAAACGAAATACGACTACATGACCGGCGAACTGACCGTCGTCCGCGAAAAGGCGTACTCGAACGGCGAACGCGCTAAAGTCCGTTGCTTCGGTTCCGACGACGTTTCGGAAGGCGTCGCGATCATGCGTCTCGAAGACGTCGACGTCTCGATCACCGGCAACTCGACGAACCCGACCCGCTTCCAACACCCGGTCGCCGGCACCTACAAGAAATGGGCCGTCGACAACGGCAAGAAATACTTCTCCGTCGCGTCCGGCGGCGGCACCGGCCGCACGCTCCACCCGGACAACATGGCGGCGGGCCCGGCGTCCTACGGGATGACGGACACGATGGGCCGCATGCACAGCGACGCGCAATTCGCGGGTTCCTCCTCGGTTCCGGCGCACGTCGAAATGATGGGGCTTATCGGGATGGGCAACAACCCGATGGTCGGCGCGACCGTCGCGGTCGCCGTCGCGGTCGAAGAATCGTTCAAAAAGTAATTTCCGCTTCTTGAACAACTTTCCGTCGTCGGTCGTTTAACGCGACTTTAAACTGATTAAGTTTAAAATGTTTCGACGCGGAACGACGCAAAAAGGGCGTCGACGAAACGCAACGTTTGGTCGACGCCCTTTTTATCGTTTTATTCTTTACGCTTCCGTCGAAGGTTCGAAACCGCCGCTTGTTTTTTCGGCGGTTTTATCGTTTTCGTTTCGTCAAACGTCCTTCTTCATCAATTCGCCCAACATTTTAACGGCGAGCGGAAGAAAAATGAAGAACGGCGCCCAAACGCCGATTGAAGACGAGTCTAACTTATCGCCGAAATACGCGGCGACGTATTGCGACGCGATATAAGCGCCCGCCAGTCCGCAACCGAATCCGAGAGCCGAAAAAACGTTTCGGTCGGAACGCAAAAAGACGAACGGCAACCCTAAACAAAGAGGAAGCAGGTCGGCCAACGGACGCAACATTCGCGAATGCGCGCGAATCGCCAATTCGATCGAATCGCGAGCGAAGGTCGGATCGCTCGCCGCGGCGTTCAAGGCGGCCGTCGAATCGTAAAGTCGCCAACGGTCGCCCGCCGCGAGCCGCTTCGCGTCGATCGAGGTTGCGACAAACGCTTGGTCCGGTTTCAACCAAGCGGCGTCGCCCGGAGTGTAAACGACCGTTCGTCCGGACGTTTCGTCGCGCCAAGACGGACCGACGCGCGCTTCGTCGGAAAGTTTCGCTCCGCTCAAAAGCCAACCTTCGGGCCGTTCCCCTTCCGCGTCGAGATATACGCCGCTTTGGGCGACAAGTCGATTTCCGTACTTATTCAAATTGCGTCCGAGCAAAATTTTCGGCTCGAGAATTTTCCCTTCGGAGCGAATCAGCGCTTCGGCGTCGACGGTTATTCCCGACCGGCCGTCGAACGCGCTCGCGACCTCGATTTTATCCGAACGCTTAACGAAATCGGTCGGCGAAAGGTTAATTTCAACCAAGCGACGCGGCAAAAACTCCTCTCGCACCGCCGTAAAAGCCAACGAAACGAGGAGCGCGCCAATTAAAATCGGCAAAATCATCCGCCCGGGCGAAACTCCGGTCGCCAACAACGCGATCACTTCGTTTTGCCGCGCCATCATCGAGATCGCCGCCATCGCCGCCAAAAGCGTCAAAAACGGAAAAATCATGTCGACAAAAACGAACGAATTCACAAAGTAATATTCCGCGATCGACGTCGCCAAGCGGAAACTCGAGACTTTCGCCTTCGCGAATTCGTCAAAATTGGTAAAAAGGTCAAAAACAACGTAGATTCCGACCAACGCGACGTAACACAAAGCAAAAATTCGAAAGAATTTCCAAAAAATATAACGGTCTGCAATTTTTATCATATTCCTTCGCTTTCGTTTCCAAATTGTTAACGCAAAAGAAAAGGAGCGTCAACGTCGTTTAACGCTCTCCAAAGACCAATTGGACAAAATAGGACGACTTTAACGGGCGTCTCGCCGTTATTTTTTCAACGAACGAGGCGCTTTTAAGTTGAAGAGTCCAAAAATATCGTCCTGACTCAACCCCATCGAGTAATTGAGTCCTTTAGCGTCCGATAAAATCGCTTCCGAAAGGAGGCGTTTTTCTTGCAAAATACGGTCGATTTTCTCCTCGATCGTCGCGACCGAAACGAACCGCGTTACCGTAACAGGTCCCGCCGCGCCGATGCGGTGCGCTCGGTTGATCGCCTGATCTTCAACCGCCGGGTTCCACCAACGGTCGAAAAGGAAAACGTATTCGGCAAACTGCAAATTCAGCCCGACGCTACCGGCGCCGTAACTCATCAAAATCACATGGCAATTAGGGTCGTTCCGAAACTTATCGATCACCGCGTCGCGCTCTTTCGTCGGCGTCCGCCCGCTGTATTCGACCGGGCCGAACCGCGCCAACTTCGGGCGCAACCGCTCGAGCGTCGCGACCCATTGACTAAAAACGATCGCCTTGCGCCCGCTCGAAGCGACCTCTTCCAAGTCCGCGACGAGGCGGTCGAGCTTCGCGCTCTCGCCGGTCGCCGGATCAAAATTGCAAATTTGCTTCAAACGAATAATAAGTTCGAACGCGTGGCTTAGCGTAACGGAATCTCCCATTTCGTTCAGCCGGATTTCCCCCTCCTCTTGCGCCATTCGGTACGATTCGTACTGTTCCGGCGTCAAGTCGACGTGCGCGTCGCGAATCAATTTGGGCGGCAAATCGGTCAACACTTTATCTTTAGTGCGACGCAAAATATATTCGCCGACCGTTTTGGAAATTTCGCTCGGTTTTAGTCCCGATTTCAAGTACCCCGGCGAGAGAAACTCGAAAATACCGACGAGGTCTTCGGCCGAGTTTTCAACCGGCGTCCCGGTCAGCGCCCAGTTGCGCCGCCGCGGAATCGCCCGCGCCGCCTCGGAAGTTACGTTCGCCTTATTTTTGATTCGTTGCGACTCGTCCAAAACGACCAAATCGAAGACGACGCGCGGGTCTTCCCCCTCCGGAGCGTAAAATTCGCGGTCGCGGTTCAGCAGCTCGTAATTCGCGATGCGAAGCGGTGCGTTCGGAAGGCGCCAAAGCCATTTGCGGCGGTCGCTCTTCCCTTCGATTATTTGAACGGGAATCTCCGGCGCCCAAAATTCAAACTCGCGCTTCCAGTTCGTTACCAACGGTTTCGGGCAAACGAGCAAAACGCGTCGACACTCGCCGCTGCGGAAAAGGAGGCGAATCGTCGTGATCGCCTGCATCGTTTTGCCGAGCCCCATTTCGTCGGCGAGGACCGCGAACTGCGAGCCGTAAAGGAAAGCGACGCCTTGCTTTTGGTACCCGAACGGCTCGAACGGCATTTCAAGCAAACGACGTCCAAGCCAAGTTTCAAGCGGCGGTTGCAAGAGGTAGCCGAGCCGATCTTCCATTTTGACGACGTCGTTCGGAACGCGAATTCGCGTCGGGTTTTCCGGCGCTTCGAAAAACTCCGGAACGCCCGACTTTGTCGGTTGCGGCGACTTTTTCGACGCGTCGCCGCCGTCAAATTCGCCGCGACCGTTTGTCTCGCCGTCATTTGCCCCGTTTTCGCCGTTTGACTTCTTTGCCCCGTTTAGCTCCTTTTCAAGCGCGGCCGGGTCGGGCTCGTCTTGCGGAAAAAAGTAAAAACTCTCGACGTTTCGCTCGACGTTCGCGGCGTTTCGACGGGAATCGACCGGAATCGCAAAAACGCGAACGTCGCCGGGACGCGCGCCGAGTCGGAGCGACTTCGTTTCAATCTCGAGTCGACGCCCGTTTTCGTCGAGCAGCCGTCGCGGACAAAGAACGCTCAACGTTTTCGGCGCCGCGACGCGACGGTTCCAACTTCGAACGGGAATCGAAAAACGAACGTCGTCCGGCGAAGCGCCCGGCGCCGCTTGCGCGTTTTCCCGGCGTTTCGAATCGTTCGCTTCGCGCGTTTCGTCCGTCAAATCGTCAATTCCTTTCCATTTTAACGCGTTTTTAAAAGCGCGACTTCCCTATTTTAAACGATCGTTAAACTCGTCCCAAACGCCGCGCGCTCGCCCGTCCGCTTATTTTCGCCAATCACCCCGACTTCTGCGCCTCTTCGATCGCCAAACGAATCCGCTCGAAGGGCTCGACGCTGTCGATCGACTTAAAAAAGAGGTCGAGCCGAGCGGAAATCTCGTCGACGCCGACCGCGCGACCGCTAGAATCGACAAAATCGATTGGGAGCGCGAGTCGATTGCGCCCCTTCGCGACCGTTCGCCAAGCGGAGTAATCGACGCCCGGCGTCGGCGGCGTTCGCTCGAAACCGTCGTAAAAAAAGGAGCGTCGACGAAAGTTAGTCGTCCCTTCCGGCGTTTCCTCCGGCGTCCAATTCTCGTCGTCGATTCGCCGATCGCCCGACCTTTCTTCTCCGACGGCGGCGTTTTGCCCAACCGTTTTTTCTTCCCAAACCGCGTATTTTTCCTCGTCCGCCGCGTCGAGTTTCTTCGGAGAACGGCTAAAAACCATCGCAAGGGGCGCTTTCAGAGAGCTTCCGGCGGTCAGCACGTTCGGATTATTCGTTAAAATCGCCGCAAGTTCCGTTTTCGTTCGCCCGACCAACGCTTGCGCGATCTGTTCGCCGCAAAGAAACCCCTCTAAAGTGGCGCCGTACAAAATTTCTTGCGCGCGATTCGGGCGCACCGGCGCGGTGCAGTGAAACTCGGTCGGGCGTCCGACGAGATTTAAGACCAAAAAACCGCCGATAACGCCGCGCGCCGGATCGCCCAGCGCCGTCAAAAAACCCAGATGCGTCGGTCGTTTCTTCTCTTCCGGTCGCGCCATTTTATCCAAATTACCTATTTTATCTTTTTCTGCCGCCGCCGGTAAAAAAGTCGCGCTCAAACACCTATTTACGCTATTTCACCTATTTTATCGTCGTCGTTGTCGACGGAAACGTTCCTTTACCGTCGTTTTTATTGTATACGTCAGCCGATATTCGGCAAGGGGGCCCCGTTGCAATTCGAATAAAAATCTCAACCGTTTTAGTTTCTTTTATTTGCCCAACCGGGCGACCGTCGCCGTCCTTACGTTCGCTCCGTTCCGCAAACCTTGCGCAAACACCTCAAATTGTCGCGTCGGCGTTCCGTTTTCTTGGATCCGCGGTCCAATTTTCCCTTTTTTCGCTAAAAAAAACGATATTTTTAGGTAAAATTGAGCGGAAGGAAGGTATAATAGAGTTAACGTCGGGAGCTCTCCCCGCCGCCGACGGCTAACGTTCCCTTCACCAAGGAATCTCGCAATGCCCAACGAACCGAAGTACGAACTGGTCAACTCGATCGACGTCAACGCCGGCACGATCACCCAACACGCCGACCGCCAATCGGAGTTCACCGCGCTCGTTCGCCAACTCCTCGTCGCGCAAAATCGCCAAAACGAACTCTTGCAAGAAGTCGTCGAGTGCTTAAGCGCCGGCCAGCGTCAACGCGCGATAGAGCTTGCGCAATGGAAAGACGCCAATCCCGGATTAGCGAAGTCCTGCCGCGTCGCCGCCGACTGCTTAGGAAAGATTCAAACGGAATTTCTGTCTTCGCTTACCTTTGAAATTAACGACAATTTTGAGAATCTGCAAGACAGCGAGTACTTTATGCACGAATTTTTCGATAAGTACGGCCCGCGAATCGCGCACCTGAACGCGCTGATGCAAACCCTTTCCGTCCTCGGCGCCGTCCCGACCCATTAATTTCGCCTTTGACGACGTTTTCGCCGTCGTTGCGACACGGTGTTGTCGTTATATAATAATAAACGCGTTGCGAGTCGTCGTTGCGTCGCCTCGACGCTCGTTTTCCCGTTCGCTTTTATCCGTTCGAAATTGGAGTTTTCCCGATGCGTTCCATTTTTGAAGCGTTATTCTCGGCGCGACGCCGTTCGCTCGCCGTCGGCGCGTTCGCCCTTCTCGCTTTCGCCGCGCCCCTTGCGATTTCGCCGACGTTCGCCGACGAGCCGGACGTCTCCGCCCCGGTCGTTTCGACTGAAAAAGTCGCCGACGGTTCGTTTCGCGTTTACGTCGACGGCGAGCTTTTCGCCGGATACGTTCCGGACGCGCAAGGAACGCCGATCGTTTGGCCGTTGCGAACTCCGAGCGGCGCCCTCGCGACCCGCGGTTGGCCGATGATCGACCAAATCGACGTCGACGCGGAAAGCGACGCCGCGATGAAAGCGATTTATCAAAACGCGAAAATCGGCGAACGCGGCGGCGCGAAAGACCACCCGCACCACCGCTCCCTTTGGTTCAATCACGGCGCGGTCAAGGGCGGCGATTTTTGGGCGTTGACCGATTCGAAAATCCGTCAAACCGAAGTCGTTTCCTTCGAATGCGACGGCAAAACGGCGATTCTTGCCACAAAAAACCGTTGGTTTAACGCAAAACTCGGCCGCGATATTTGCCAAGACTTCCGCCAAATCCGTTTCGGCGTCCTTCCGAGCGCGCAAGTCGACGGCAAAAACGTTCGTTACGTCGATTTTTCGATCCGAATTACCGCGCTCGAAGACGGGGTTGTTTTCGGCGACACTAAAGAAGGAACGTTCGGCGTTCGATTGCCGTCCCCGACCGCGTTGACGGCGAAAAAGGCGAACCCGAAATGGGGCGGCCGCATTCTCGACGACGCCGGACGCAAAGACGGCGACACTTGGGGCAAACGTTCCGCTTGGGTCGATTATACCGGCCCCGCCGCGCGCTTCCTCGAAGGCGACGAACTGACCCGGGAACTCGCTCGCGGCGACAAAGCGACCGACTTCCCGTTGACGACGATCGGCGTCGCCGTCCTTAACGCTCCCGAAAGTTGGGCGTTCCCGTCTTGGCGACACGTCCGCGATTACGGGCTCTTCGCGACGAACCCCTTCGGCCAACGCGATTTCGAACCGAAAAACGGCGACGCCGACGGCTCGAAAACGTTGAATCTCGGCGAAACGCTCCGCTTTGACTACCGCGTCTTGTTGCACGACGGCGACCTGACCGCCGACGACCTCGACGCCGCGTTCAAGGTTTACGAATTGGAACTCAAGCCCTAAAAAACGTTCGCGACGACGCCGATTTTAACGGTTGAGCCGATCTTAACAACCGTTAAAGCCGGCGTCGTCCGTCCCGTTTCGTTTTCCTTAACGCCGCGACCTTCGACGTTACGTTCTTTCCGTTCCGTTTTATTTTTTTTTATTTTTTCTATTCCCGCCGCTCCCTTATTCCCTTCGCCGTCCCGTTCGGCGTTCGCAATGCAACGTTTGTTTGAAACTCGCTGTCCGAACTGTTTAGCCGTTTTTTCGTTGGACGCCGCGCTCCTTGGGCGCCGCGGTCGTTGCGCTCGTTGCGGTTCGACGTTCCTCCTCAAAGAGGCGGCCGCCGACGATTCCCTCATCGCCGCGACTTCGGATTCAAGCGCGACCGGTTCCGCCGTCTCGTCGAAGTCGGCGTCTTCCGCTTCCGCAAACGACGACGCGGCCTCGTTCGCTCCGGACGCGCCTTTCGACGCCGCGCTTTCCGAAGATTCGCTCGTCGCGCCCCGCGCTTCCTCCGCCGAGGCGACGGGTTCGACCGCCGCTTCGACGTTCGGATTCGACGGCGACGTCCCGAGCGAACCTCTCGACGAGTCCGACGAAACCGGCGACGGCGACGCGCTTCCGGCCGAGTTCGCGGACGCGAAATTCCCCCCGCCTCCGCCGGGCGTTTGGCGCGCGGGCGAACGGCTCGTCGGCGGCGCCTACCAAGTTCTCCCTCTCGCTCCCGACAAACTTTACGCCGAAGGGGGCGTCGGCGTCGTCCAACGCGTTCGACACGTCGAATGGGGCGTCGACCTCGTCGTCAAGAGTCCGAAACCGGCGGTCGTCGCGACGGAAGCGGGCAAAGAGAGTTTCGAGCAAGAATGCCGCACTTGGATCGGTTTGGGACTCCATCCGAACATCGTTTCTTGCTATTTCGTTCGCCGCATCGCCGGGATTCCGCGTCTTTTCGCCGAGTTGGCCCCGGACGGAACGCTCCGCGACTGGATCGCCGACGGTCGCCTTTACGCCGGAACGCAACGCGAAACGTTGGCGCGCATACTCGACGTCGCGATCCAATTCGCTTGGGGCCTCGAACACGCGCACCGGCTCGGGCTCCTGCACCTCGACGTTAAACCGAGCAACGTGATGACGGTCGGTTCGACGATCAAAGTAACCGACTTCGGGCTCTCGAAGGTCGCCGCGCAATCGCCCGACGGCGCTCTTGTCGCCGCGTTTTGCGACGGCATGACGCCCTCGTACTGTTCGCCGGAGCAGTACGAAGCGTTCCAAATTTACCGTCAAAAACGCGGCGCGGGCCGCGGCGGTTCCGACGACGCTTCCGTTCCCTCAAGCGACGCGGCGCCGCCGGCGATCACGCGTCAATCGGACGTTTGGTCTTGGGCGATCTCCGTCTTGGCGATGTTTCACGGGCGTTCGCCCTGCAAAATGGGCGGTCAAACGGCGGCGGAAGTCTTCGAAGCGTTCCTCGCGGCCCCTCGAAGCGCGGCGCGTCCGGCGCCTCCGCCGCGTCTCGTCGAGTTGTTGCGTCGTTGTTTCCGCAAAAATCCGGCCGAGCGTCCGGAGTCGATGCAGGCGGCCGCCGACGAACTCGTCTCGATTTACGAAGAGGAGTTCGCCGAAAAATACCCGCGCCGCCAACCTCGCGACGCCGCCTCGACCGCCGAAAGTTTCTCGAATCGCGCGATTTCGCTCTTCGAACTCGGGCGAACCGACGAAGCGCTCGACCTGTTGCGCAAAGCGGTCGCCGCGAACCCGTTGAATCCGCAAATCGCGTTCAACCAAACGCTCGCCCTTTGGCGCGGCGGCGCGACGACCGACCTTCAAGCCGTCGAGCGTCTCGCCGAACTCGTCAAAAACCGTCCGAACGACGCGTCGGCGTCTTACGCGCTCGGCCTTTTGCACGTCGAACGTTGCAACCTCCGCTCCGCCGTCGACGCGTTCGAACGAGCCGCCGAACTCGCGCCCGACCGCGACGACGTTCGCCGCGCCCTCGAACGCGCCCGAAAACGCCTCCCGAACGACGCCCAATGTTTGCGCCGCGTTCTGCTTCGCAAAAAAGACGCGGAAACGACGCCCCGTTTAT
>JAZNJF010000518.1:0-21363 GCA_045577885.1 Thermoguttaceae bacterium
GCCGTTCGGGACGCCGACGGTTCGTTTGCGTCGACTTTTCGCTCCGTTCGGCGTCGACGCATTGCTGAAATTAGAGTCGGCGAACTTTCCGAGCGGTCTCAAAGATCGAGCGGCGCGGGCGATGATCGACGCGGCGGAAAACGTCGGGCGACTAACGCCGTCGACGAAAATCTTCGAAGCGACGAGCGGCGGCGAAGGGCTTGCGCTCGCGTTCGTCGCGGCGGCGCGCGGGCTCGACTTAACGCTCGTCGCGCCGGACGTTTTGAGCGAAGAGCGAATTCGGACGCTGACGACGCTTGGCGCGAAACTGATTTTGACGCCGAAAAAACTCGGAATGAGCGGCGCGTTGAAAACGGTCGCCGACGCGGCGCGCTCCGACGCCGACGTTTGGGTTCCGAACCTCTTCGAGAATCCGGCGAACGTCGCGATTCACGAGGCGACGACCGGCCCGGAACTTTGGCGCTCGACCGGCGGACGGCTCGACGTTTTCGTCGCGGGCGTCGGTTCCGGCGGGACGTTCGTCGGCGTTTCGCGATATTTGCGTCGCAAAAATAGAGCGATTCAAACGGTCGCGGTCGAGCCGGTCGAGTCGCCGGTTTTGAGCGGAGGGCGGCCCGGCGCGCACGGGATTATCGGGATCGGCGCCGGTTTCGTCCCGAAAATTTTCGACTTCCGCGTCGCGAGCGCCGTCGAAACCGTTTCAACCGAGGAGGCCGCCGATTGGACGCGTCGTTTGGCGCGAGTCGAGGGAATTTTCGCCGGAATCTCGACCGGAGCGAACCTCGCCGCCGTCGCTCGACTCGCCGAACGCCGCGAAAACGCCGGAAAAACGTTCGCGACCGTCGCGCCGGACGCTTCGACGCTTCCGCAGGCGCCCGAATTTTTCGACGACGGGTTCCGGGGCGACGTTCGCCGCGTTTGATTTTAGCGTCGACGTCGCGTTATCGCTTTTTTGTCGCTCTTTGTTCCGCGCTCGACGTTCGGCCTTTTCGCGCGTCGCCGAACGTTGGAAACGGCTCGAGGGGCGGCGGCGAAACGCGTCGCGACGAACTTTGTTAGCGGATGCTAACTTTCTTCGTCTTGTTTTCTTGACGCGACCGTCAAAAACGGCGTTTTTTTGAGAAAATTTGAGAAAATCTCGGCGGCGCCCCTTGGCGATTTCGCTTCGCTCGATACAATTAAATCAATTTCGCGAAGGCCGAAATTCTTTCGATTCTCGGCGCTTCGCGAACTCGACGCGACAAAAAAATCGAAAAAAGTTAAGATTGTCTAATTGGAGCGCGTCGAGCGACAAACGACGTTCGAGATCGCGAGACGGTCGGCGCGACCGGTTTTCGCGGCGTTTCTCGACGCAATCCGTTTCTCCTTTGCGAAAGGAACAAGACAAAATGGCGTTGATCGTGCAAAAGTTCGGCGGAACGAGCGTCGCCGACACGACGAAAATTCTCTCGGCCGCGCGCAAAGCGATTCGCGAAACCCGCGCTGGAAACCAAGTAGTGATGGTCGTTAGCGCGATGGGGAAACAGACCGACCGCCTGATCGAGCTGGCGAACGAACTCAGCGACCGTCCGAACACGCGCGAAATGGATATGCTCCTTTCGACCGGCGAACAAGTTACGATCGCGCTGATGGCGATCGCGCTCGAATCGCTCGGGCACCAAGCGGTCAGCTTCACCGGGGCGCAAATCGGGATTCGCACCGACGCGACGTACAGCAAGGCGCGCATTCGCTCGATTTCGACCGACCGTATGAAGAAAGCGCTCGACGAAGGGAAAATCGTCATCGCCGCCGGTTTCCAAGGGATCGACGACGATTTCAACATCACGACGCTCGGTCGCGGCGGAAGCGACACGACGGCGGTCGCGTTGGCGGCGGCTCTTAACGCCGATTATTGCGATATTTACACCGACGTCGACGGCGTTTACACGACCGACCCGCGCGTCGTTCCGGACGCTCGCCGCGTCGAACGCATCAGTTACGACGAAATGCTCGAATTGGCGAGCCTCGGCGCCGGCGTTATGCACAGCCGCTCGATCGAATTCGCGAAAAAATTCGGCGTCTTGGTTCACGTCCGCAGCAGTTTCAGCGACGCGCCGGGCACCGTCATCGGTCCGAAAGCGGAGTGCGAAGACGCGCCGGTCTGCGGCGTCGCGCTTGCGAAGAACGAAACTCGCGTTACGATTCTCGGCGTTCCGGACGAACCGGGCGCGGCGATGAAAATCTTCTCGAAGTTCGCCGACGCGAAAATCCCGACCGATATGATCGCGCAAAATTCGAGTTCGAAAGGGAAAACGGACGTTTCGTTCACCATTCAGAGCGAAGACGCCGCCAAGGCGCGCGAAGTCGTCGTCGACGTCTTCAACGAAATCAACGCCGCCGGGTTCGAAATCGACGAAAACGTCGCGAAGGTTTCGATCGTCGGGCTCGGGATGACGCGCCGACCGGGCGTCGCGCAAAAAATGTTTCACGCGTTGGCCGAACGCAATATTAATATCGAAATGATCGCGACGAGCGACATTAAAGTTTCCGCGTTGGTCAACCGCGACGAAGCGGTCGACGCGTTGCGCGCCCTGCACGCCGCGTTCGAACTCGAAAAAGCGCCGGTCCTTTCGGACGCCGCCGCGGCCGCCGAAGCCGGTTCCGCGTCGGGCGAAGAGTTCGCAAAGCTCGCGTCGGCGCAATGGATTTCGCGCTTGACCGGGATGGAAGACCTCCTCGTCGAAGGCGTCGATTTGGACGAAAACCAAGCGCGCTTCACCCTTTGCGACTTGCCGGACCGTCCCGGTTTGGTCGCCGAAGTTTTCGACCGCGTCGCCGAAGGGCGCGTCGTCGTCGATATGATCGTTCAAAGCGTCGGGCGCGACAATTTGGCGAACGTTACGTTCACCGTCGCTCGCGAGGAGGCGGAAGCGGTCGCGAAGATTGCCGAAGAGTTGGCCGGCGTTTACGGTTGCCGCGTCGAATCGCACGTCGCCGCCGCGAAGTTGACCGTTCGCGGCACGGGCCTGCGCAGCCATACCGGCTTGGCGTACCGTATGTTCAAAACGCTCGCCGACGACGGCGTCAACGTCGACGTCATCAGCATGAGCGAACGGAGCGTCGGCGTCGTCGTCGACGCGGCGGTCGGCCAACGCGGTCGCGACGAGTTGGCGAAAGAGTTCGCCGAAGAAACGCTTTAATTATTCAAATCGGCTTAATCGGTTTAATCGGCGTTTTGAGCTTTCGCGGCGACGGGCGGTTGCGTTCCGTCGGTCGCCGCAAACCGACGATTCCGACGGCGGGCGCGCGACGTTTTTTCGGTCGAGCGGTTCCGCCGTTTTGTCATTAATACTATAGGAAGCGCGAAAATTGGGCGACGCGCGTCGTTTGCGCCGACTCGAACCGCCGCGCGTCTTGTTTAACCCCGTCTAATTTGCTTGATTTGCCTAATTTGCCCTGTCGGCGCGTTTTAGCGCCAAGGAGACGACATTAAAATGACCGTTCGAATCGAACTTTACGACACGACGCTGCGCGACGGCGCGCAAACCGAAGGCGTTTCGTTTTCGTTGAGCGACAAACTCTTGGCGACGGCGCGTTTGGACGAGATCGGAATCGATTACGTCGAGGGCGGTTATCCGGCGTCGAACGAGAAAGACAAGGCGTTTTTCGAACGCGTCGCGCAAAAGCCGCCGAAAAAAGCGTTGGTTTGCGCTTTCGGAATGACGCGCCGCAAGGGCGTTCGACCGCAAGACGACGCGGGGCTGGCGAGTTTGGTCGCGTCCGGCGCTCCGGTTTTAACGATCGTCGGGAAAGCGTCGGCGTTCCAAGCGCAAGACGTCGTTTGCGTTTCGCTCGACGAGAATTTGGCGATGATCGACGAGACGCTCCGTTTCGCGGTCGACGCCGGCAAGCGCGTCTTTTTCGACGCGGAGCATTTCTTCGACGGTTGGAAGGAAAACGCCGAATACGCGCTCGAAACGCTTCGAACGGCGGCGCGCGCCGGAGCGGCGTCGGTCGTTCTTTGCGACACCAACGGCGGAACGCTCCCGGACGAGATCGCGGCGGGGACGAAAGCGGCGCTCGACGCGGTTGCGCCGTTCGGCGCGACGGTCGGGATTCACGCGCACAACGACTGCGGGCTCGCGATCGCGAACTCGTTGGCGGCGGTCGAAGCGGGCGCGACGCTCGTCCAAGGAACGATCAACGGAATCGGCGAACGTTGCGGGAACGCCGACTTGATCGCGGTTTCGGCGATTCTCGCGCTGAAAAAGGGCGGACGTTTCGACGTGTTGCGCCCGGGATCGTTGGAAAAGTTGACGCAGTTTTCCCGGTTTATGGACGAGTTGGTCAACGTCGCGCCCGATCCGCGGCGACCGTTCGTCGGACGGAGCGCGTTCGCGCACAAGGGCGGGATGCACGTCAGCGGCGTCAACCGTTCGTCGGCGTCTTACGAGCATATCGCGCCGGAGACGGTCGGGAACGAGCGGCGCGTTTTGGTCAGCGAGTTGGCCGGGCGGTCGAATTTGGTCGCCTGCGCGAAAAAATACCGGCTCGAAGAGAACGGCGTCGTCGACGCGGAGACGGTGAAGGCGGTGTTGGACGCGGTTACTCGCAAGGAGAGCGCCGGATACCAATACGAAGCCGCCGACGGTTCGCTAAAGTTGCTCGTTCAAAAGATTAAAGGCGAGTTCCGCTCCAGTTTCCGCCGCTTAAATTACCAAACGAGCGTCGTCGTCAACGACGTCAACGAGTCGCTGACGACGAAAGCGACCGTCGCGACGGTCAAGCTCCGCGTCGGGAAACGGGGCGAAATCCGACACGAAGTCGCCGAAGGGGACGGCCCGGTCGACGCGCTCAACAACGCGTTGCGCAAGGCGTTGCAACCGATATATCCGGAACTCGGCGAAATGAAGCTCGTCGATTATAAGGTGCGCGTCCTCAACTCCGACGCGGCGACGGCGGCGACGACCCGCGTCGTCATCGAGAGCAAAGACGGCGACGAACGCTGGGGAACGGTCGGCGTCAGCGAGAACGTCGTCGAGGCGAGTTGGATCGCGCTTTGCGACAGTATCGAGTACAAACTGTCGAAATCGTTGCGCAACAAGAAACGCGACGCGGAAAATTGAAAGCGCGACGTTAAAAACGGCGATGAATCGCGTTCTTGGACGGCGTTAAACTTTGCCGATTTTGCCCTGTTTAACCGACGGCGGCGAAGTCGGCGTTTTTTCGTCCTTTATTAATTAACGACAAAAACGACGAACGGCGTCGGCGGGCGGCGACCGTCGCGAATTCGTCGGCGCGCGGCGGTTCCCGACGGCGGCGGAAAGCGGCGTTTTTTTAAATTGGGCAATATCGGAAAAAAAGGGAGACTGCGGCGACGCGGCGAGTATTGAAAAGATGTTAAAACGGTTCGGACTCGACGGCTTTATTCTTTCGCTCTTCGGGGCGATTTTTCTCGCTTGGCTTTACCCGGATTTCGGGGCGCGCGACGGCGTTTTTTCCCTCTCGACGGCGGCGAACGTCGGCGTTTCGCTGATTTTCTTCTTTTACGGGCTCCGGCTGAATTGGGAAAAAATCCGCTCCGGCCTCGCGAACGTGAAGACGCACCTCGTCGTAATGGCGTCGACGTTTCTCCTCTTTCCGCTTCTGATTTTAGCGACGATGAGCGTTTGCGGAACCTTCCCGACGCGAGCCGACGTCGCCGCGCTCGAAGCGAAAGCGAGCGGCCCCGGCGGCGGTTTCGCCGCGATCGCGGAAGTTGGCGAAAATAGCGAGGTTGGCGAAAAGGGGAACGTCGGCGAATCGGCGCAAAGCGCTCAAAATAGCGAAAACGCCGAAGCAACGAGCGTTGCGGAGATTGGCGAACCGACGCGAAACGTTCAAAATAGCGAAAGTGGAGGAGTTGACGAAGCGACGCGAAACGCTCAAAATAGCGAAAACGGGACGAGCGGAGAAACCGACGAACCGACTTCGACGGCGAAAAACGCCGACCGGCGCGTCGTTTCGACCGGAATCTGGCTCGGGATTTTCTTCTTGGCGGCGCTTCCGTCGACCGTTTCGTCGTCGGTGGTGATGACGAACATCGCGCGGGGGAACGTTCCGGCGGCGATTTTCGACGCGAGCTTTTCGACCTTGCTCGGCGTCTTCATCACTCCGCTTTGGATGCGGATTTTCGTCGACGCGGAGACGGGCGGGCGCGGCTTCGGCGTCGTTTTGCTTTCGTTGACGGCGCAAGCGATTTTGCCGATTATCCTCGGCGTCTTGGCGAACCGGCGTTGGGGGGAATTTTCGCGCCGGAATGAAAAAAAGTTGCGCAAATTTGACCAAGGGACGATCGTTTTAATCGTTTACACGTCGTTCTGCAACTCCTTTGCGGAGAAGATGTTCGACGGTCTTTCCGGCGGAACGCTTTTAGGCCTGTCGCTGGGAATGGTCGCGCTCTTTTTCGTCGTCTTCGGAATCGTTTACGTCGTCTGCCGCGCGCTCCGTTTCAGCCGAGAAGACGCGGTCGCGACGCTCTTTTGCGGATCGAAAAAGTCGCTCGTGCACGGCGTCGCGACGTCGCGAGTCATTTTGAGCGCGCCGAATATGGCGGGGATTCTCATCTTGCCGACGATGATTTATCACGCGCTGCAGTTGATTATCGTTAGCGTTATCGCGCAACGTTTCGCAAAAATCGCCGAACGCGAGGAAGCGGAGCGGGCGCGAAACGGGGCGAACGCTTAACCGCCGTTTGACCGCCGCTTGCCGGTCGACGGCGGAGAGCGCCGGTTTTGCCGAGTTTAACGAAACGCGCCGCGACGGGAAACGTCGACGGCGCGTTTTTTGTCGCCTTTTCGCGAAATTTGGCGAATTTGGGACGATTGGGTAAAACGTTGGGCGGCGAAAAACGCGAAAAGACGCCGAAAATCGACGAAAACGCTTGACTTGCGCCGTCGCGGCGGCGATAATAACGGGCGGCGGTTCGCGGCGGTTCGGAACGCGATTCCGCCGGGAAATGTCGATATTGGGGCAAAATAGCAAAATTAGCGGAAATAGCGAGGGCGAAAAATGGCGCTTTGGGGTTTGTTGGGCGCGGTCGTCGTCGGCGTCGCGACTTGGACGCCGATTAACGTAACGCAATTTTGGGTCGAGCCGAACGCTCCGGCCGTTTTCAAGTTCGAGTCGGAGAGCGACGCGCTTTCCGGCGCTTTCGTCGTCAAAACGACCGACGGCGCGACCTTTTGCGAAGGGACGGGGACGCGCGACGGAAAGACGCTGACCGTCGAGGCGACGTTGCCGCAAGGTTTTTGGGAAATCGAGTTTCCGGAAACCGGTCAGTCGTTCGGCGTCGCGTCGATTCCGCCGTTTTGGGCCGACCCGACGCAACCGGAAAACAAGCGGAATGGGCAAACGGCGCAAGTCGCGGGAAGCGAGCAAAACGGCGAAAATGGGCAAGCGGCGCAAGTCGCGGGAAGCGGGCAAGACGGCGAGCGGATTCGCGACCCGTTTTTCGGAATCGACGCGGCGACGACTTGGCTCGTCGGTTCCGACGCGGCCCGGGACGACCTCCTCTTCAACGCGCGGCGAATGGGAATCGCGACGTACCGCGAGCGAACGAGTTGGGGCCGAATCGAATCGACCCCGGGCCAAATCGACTTTAACGCCGACCGGCGCGCCGATTTCGTTCGGCAAACGGCGAAAAAATACGACGTTCCGGTTCTCGAACTGATACACGACGCGCCCGGTTGGGCCGGTCGAGTCGGCGCCGTTTACCCGAGCGATTTAACGAAAACCGCCGACAGCTGGGCGCGAATCGCCGAACGCTGGGCGCCGACTTGGAACTCGATCGAAGTTTGGAACGAGCCGGATATTCATTTCGGCGGCAACCTCCCGGCGGACCAATACGTCCCGATTTTGAAGGCGGTCGCGCAAGAATACGGGCGCCGCGGCGTCGAAACGCCGGTTGTCGGCGGGGTGATCGCGGCGTTTCGCGACGCTTGGATGGACTCGGCGGCGGAAAACGGAATGCTCGACGCTTGCGACGTCTTCTCGTTTCACTCGTACAGCCGGGCGCCGGAGATGGTCGGCGTCTGCCTGCGGTACCAACGTTGGCTCGACAAGTTCGGCGCGTCCGGGAAACCGACTTGGATTACCGAGTGCGGCCGGCCTTGGAAGCGCGGAACCGACCGCCCGAATCGCGAAGCCGACCTGGAAAGCGCGATCGACGTCGCGCAAAAGGGCGTCGTCTGCAAAGCGTTCGGTTTCGAGTCGTATTTTCCGTTCGTTTATCCGTTTTACGAGGAAAACGACAATAATTTCGGGATGAGCGACCGTTCGAACGCGCCGTTGCGCTCGATCGTCGGGTACGCGCAATCGATTCGCCTCTTGGCCGGGAAAGATTGCGTCGGCGAATGGGCGCTCGACGGCGAAAACGCGGATATTGGGCAAAATGGGGGAAGTTTGGCGGCGGTTCAGCGCTCGTTCGTCTTCGCCGACCCGACGACCGGGGAGCGCGTCGCGGTTCTTTATTCGCCGACGCGGGCGCCGGGGCGGACGGTGAAAACGCCCGTCGCGCCGACGTTCGTTGAGCGGATTACCGGGGAAACGGTCGTTCCGAACGCCGACGGCGCGTTCGATTTCGCCGACGGCTTCCTCTTCGTCGGCCTTCCGAATGACGCGAAAATCGTCTTGAAACCGGCGTCGGAAATCGATAAAGCGCGGGAACGTCGATTCGCGGCGCGAAAACTCGACGGCGGAGGCCGCCCGCGTCGCGACGTCGCGACCGTCGTTCGTTTCGAGTTCGACGCGAACGTCGTTTCGCCGGATAACGCCGGGTACAAGATTCTCGACCCGAACGCGAAAACGTTTTCCGGCGCGTTAACCGTTTTTAATTTCGAAAACGAAGCGCGGACGCTCCCGGTTCGCGTCGAACTTTTCGCCGACGGGAAACCGCTTCCGCCGACGTTCGTCGACGTCCCGAAAACGGTCGAGATTCCGGCGCGGGGACGGGCGACCGTTCCTTTCGTTTTGAACGCCGAAAAAATTTCGCCGTTCGTTCCGCTGACCGTCGAGGCGCGCGTCGGCGACGACGGCTTTCTCTCGTTCGACTTGACGCGAGCCGTTTCGCGGGAAAACTTCGTCGCGTTCGCCGAAGTCGCGACGCCGCTCGATCTCGGCGACCTTAGTCGCTGGACGCCGAGCGCCGGGGCCGCCGGAAAAACGACTTTTAAGACGACGCCCGACGCGCTTTCGTCCGGCTTCCGTTGGGGCTTCGACGTCGAGTTCGGCGAAGGCGACCGTTGGATTTACCCGCATTTTGCGCTTCCGCTCGAACCGAATTCGACGCGGCTAATCGCCGAACCGGCGGCGCTCGACGGGCAAAACGGCGAAGTTGCGCGAAATGATGAAAACGGCGGAAATGGCGGAAACGGCGAAGACTCGAAAGCGAGGAATAGCGAAACGACGCAAAATAGGGAAGGCGGCGAAAACGGAGTCGAGGAAAATGGCGAAATTGGGCGCTTTGCGTCGACCGCCGGACTCGATTTGCGCGAATACGCCGGCGTCGCGTTCCGAGTGAAAGCGTCGAACGAAGACCCGAACGCGCAAATTCGCTTCTTCGCGTACGACGAAAAGGGGAGCCCGTTTTATTATACCGGCGTCGGAATCGCTCCGGCGGACGGTCGGGAACATTTCGTCGCGATTCCGTTCGCGTCGCTGACCGCTTACGGCGGAACGCCCGACCCGTTCGACCCGGCGCGGATTCGAGCGATTTCGGTCGGCGCGAACACTAAAGCGGCGAAAATGACGCTCGAAGTCGGCGAATTTTACTTCTTCAAATGACGTCGGCGACGCGAAAGAGCGAAAAGACGGGTAAAAATTTGCGCGATCGGCAAAATTGACGCGCTTTTTCTAATTTGACTTTGCGCTTAACGCAAGAAACGCCGAACGGCGCGACGAAATTGAATCGTCGCGCCGTTTTATTTTGCTTAAGACGCCTATTTTAATAAAACGCGAGGAACGGACGGAACCGACGACCGTTTTAACGCGCTTTAATTCAGTACGTTTGTTGAAACGCGACGTCGGCGCTTGTTTTTCGGGTTGAATATTGTTTTTTGACGTCGATCCAAAGGGGCGTCGTTCCGTCGCGCAACGGAAATCCAAGTTTCTTCCCGAGGGGCGAAAGACGGTTGATTAACGGTTCTCCGGCGCGGTATCGGCGGACGTTTTCGCAAAAAATATCGCAAACGTCGTCGAAACGCCAACGAATTTGCCCCGCGACGTGCGGCGTAATCAGGACGTTGTCGAAACTCCAAAGCGGGTGTTCCGCCGGGAGCGGTTCCGGCGAGGTAACGTCCATTACCGCGCCGCCGAGCCGTCCGGAAGCGAGCGCGTCGACGAGGGCGTCCGTCTCGACGATCGGGCCGCGAGCGAGGTTCGCGAGAAGCGCGCCCGGCTTCATTTTGGCGAATTTTTCGGCATTAATAATCCCGCGCGTTTCGGAATTCAACGGAAGGGAGAGGAAAACGACGTCCGATTCGGCGAGCAGGTCGTCCAAACGATCGGCGCTCCAAAGTTCGGCGACGCGCTCCGGCTTGTTCTCCGGGTAAAGGTCGGTCGCGATAATTTTTCCGGCGAACGGCGCGACGACTTCCGAAAAACGCCGCCCGACGCCCCCGAAACCGACGATTCCAACCGTCCGCTCGACTAAATCGAACGTCGGCTTCCGCTTAAAACGGCGGAAATCGGGATTGTTAGCCTCGACGAACTGATCGCAAACGAAGGAGCGGAGGTTTCGCCCCCAACCGAGAATCAGCGCGAGTCCGTGTTCCGCGACTTGGTCGGAAAGAACCCCGGCGGCGGTCGAAATCGTTATGTCGGAGGCGATTACCGGCGGCGTCAGGCACCAGTCCATCCCGGCGGCGGACGACTGAATCCAACGGAGCCGCTTCCGTTCGACGACGCGTTTCCAATCGACCGGAACCTTCGCGTGTCCGCAAAAATAATCGGCGTCGAGCAAGGCGTCGGCGACGTCGCGCTGACCGACGTTGACGATTTCAACCTCCGGCCAAGCGGCGCGAATCCGAGCGATCAACCGCTCTTCGACCGGTTCCGAACGAAAACAAACGAGAAGCGTTTCTTTTTTCATCGCGTTTTTGAATAATGGTTGCGTTAATAAATGCAGGAAATGAGGAAAATCGTTAAAATCGGTTTAACGGGCGTCGAGTTGCGGCCAAACAGGGGAAACCGGGCGCTTTGGGGGTTCCGCGAGGAGCGCGCAAAGCGGGTTGGCGACGGAAGAACGTTGCGTTAAGCGAGCTTCGGTAAAATGGCAAAACGCGACGGCGATCGCGTCGGCGACGTCCGGCGGCTCCGGGAGGCGGGGAAGGCGCAACTCGAGTTGAACGGCGCGTTGCATTTGCGCTTTTGGGGCGCGACCGTTCCCGGTCATCGTTTTTTTGATTTTTGTCGCGGCGTAAGAGACGACCGGAATCCCGACTTGCGCGGCGGCGAGCATGATCGCGCCGCGGGCGTGTCCCATCAAAATCGCGGTTTCCGGGCGTTCGTAAAGAGAATACAACTGTTCGAGCGCCATCGCGTCGGGCTTGAACGCGGCGACGACTTCGACGATTCCTTCGTAAATATCTTTGACCCGTTCCGGAAGCGTTTCGGCGCGACTGCGAACGACGCCCGCTTCGAGGAGTCGCGCTCGTCCGGTTGAAACGTCCAAAACGGCGTAACCGGTCGTCCGCAAGCCGGGGTCGACGCCCAGTATAATATTCTCTATTTTAGCCGGTTTGCTCAATTTGACAGGTTTTCGTCGTTAGGAATCGCAAGATAGGGAAAAAGGAAACACGCGCTCAAAATGGGCGCGCAAAATCCCCGTCGTCGAAAACGACTTCGCTTTCGACGCTTAAACGGGTAAAACGGGGTGAGTTTAACGGCGTTTGACGGAAAAAACGCTTCTTGACGAGCGCATAAATCTTCCGTTTCCGCTCGTTTCGACAAAATTGACGTTCGGCGAAACGAGCGGGGCGGCGTTAAACTTGAACTAATCGTTAAAATTAAACGATTAACCGTAAATTTCGTTCCAACGGGCGTTGAGGTCGACGTCTTGCGGCGTTCCGGCGAAGACGACGAGGCGGTAAACGCCCTTCAACACAAAGCCTTTTTCGAACGCGAAACCGCCTTCTTTGAAGAGGAACGGCATCGGCGAGATGTTGCCGTAATCGCGAGTGAACCAAGGGCAGTTTTCGAACGGTTCTTTCGGCGGGCAGAGGACCGCGACGCCTTCGGTGATCGCCGGATTAAAGCGGCGTTTGCCGTAAAACGCCATCCACTTCGCCGGTTTCGAGAAGGTGTCTTTTTCGCTCGTGCCGCCTTCGCTGCTGAGAAGGTTCCCGCCGCCGAACGGGCAGAGGTCTTGTTCGACGCGGACGCCGAAGAAGCCGTGATTCGTCTTTTCGACTTTGACGTCGGTCAGCATTTCCATTTCGAAATCGAAGTCGAGCGTGTAATAGTCGTCGCAAACCCAGTTGAGCGTATATTTGCGGCGGTCTTCGATAATCGGGTCTTGATCCGGTTTTTGCCAAATGCAACGGTCGGTCCACTCGACGACGGATTTGTCGTGTTTAACGAGTTTGAGGTCTTGGCTCTTGATTTCACCTTGTTTCCAGCCTTCTTGCCAATAGTTGCCGCCGTTGACGCGGTCGAGACCGAAGAAAACGGAGCGGTGGTGCGGCCAAGGTTGCGACGATTCGGCGGTAACGGAAACGCGGGAAAGCGGGCCGGTCAGCGGGTAAATATACGGGTATTTTTGGTTCGGGTTGGTGCGGTAAGCCGCGACGACTTGGTTGTCTTTGCGGATCCAAAGAATTTTGTCGGCGAAGTCCGGGTAATAGGACGTGAAGTGTTCGACCGGCGCGTCGCCCCAATTCGGCTTCGTCGCGCCTTCTTTGCCCGGATAATTGATTTTACCCTCGAAAGCGGCGTCGGCGCCGAACGTTTCGGAACCGAGAGTAACGGTCAAACCGGTCGCGGCCATCAGACCGGCGTTTTTGAAAAAATCGCGTCGTTGCATAACAACCTCGAATCAAGTAAAGCGGAAAAATTGGAACGCCCTAACGGCGCGTCGCGACGGTTCGACGAAACGGCGTCGAGCGTCGTCGGAAGAAGCGCAAGAAACGCTTATATATTAATAACGGCAAAGGCGCGTTGAAACGCCGCCGCGACGAAACGGAAAAAACGCGAAAAGTCGAGCGGCGGAAACGGCGAATCCTCGACCGCACTTATTTTATCCGCTCGAGAACGGTTTGTCAACGGAAAAATCGTCGCGAAACCCCGGCAAAGAAAAGAAAAATGAGATTAAAAGCAAAAATAGGGCGAAGGGCGAAAAGAAGGGAAATAAGCAAGAAAAGCGCGTTGGGAAAGTTGCGTCGAATAAGGAAGTTGGGGAGGTTGGGTTTGGGTAAAAAGTAGGGATTAAGCGCGGCGATTTTAGAAAAATAAAAAAGTAACGTCGAAACGAAAGGTTTGAACTTGACAAAATGACATTTTTTGTTATATTGTCAAAACGTTGGAGAGAGTCGCGTTCAAGCGGCGTCGATTTTCGCCGAAAATTGAAAAGAAGCGCGTTGGAACGAACGGCGACGTTTTCTTTTTTCGCCGATTGGCGCGCCGAGAAGTCGCGATTTGAGACGACGACGGGCGATTTGGAGCGAAAAAACGACCGAAACGGAGGGTTTTGTCGAAAACGCAAGGATTTTTGCTAAAAAAGTTGCGTTATTTCGGCGCGCCCTCGGTTGACGAAGTCGGGTTTTTGGCGTATGATGGAAAGAAATTTTTTGCCGGGCGCAAAACGCCTTTTCTCCGTCGCGTTTCGAGCTTTTGCCGTCGAGCGTTTTCGGAGAGGCGCGGTTTGAGTTTCCGCGTCGCGGGCGGCCGAGTTGCGTCCTATCGAAATAGAACGTCGCGTTTGACGTCGTTCGACGGAAATTTAGGCCGAGGCGTCTTGATCCGTCGCGTCGTTCGAACGGCGTCGCGCCTTTAACACGATTTAACATTTAGAGGATAGAACAATGGCGGTTCCGAAGAGAAAACACAGCAACGCTCGCACTGGCGCTCGTCGCGCGCACGATTTCAAACGTCCGGTTCAAACGGCTCCTTGCGCCGAATGCAACAAAATGATCCCGACGCACGTCGTTTGCCCGAACTGCGGTAGCTACATGGGTCGTCAAGTCGTTTCGCAAGACCAAGATAAGTAGTCGAAACGAACGGCGATAAAGACGCGGCTTCTAAGGCGGCTTTCGATGGGAAAGCGCGTCTATAGGGGCGTTGCGCGCCGTCGAATATGAACGGCGGCGAGGCCGCGGCAAACGACGGCGGCGATATTACGATAAAAGGGGGAGCGCGAAACGGTTCTCCCCTTTTTTTAAATCCTTGACGGCTTGAGCGAGAGTCGAAACGGCTTCGCGCGTCGTTAAGCGCAAGAAATTGATAAGACAACAAATAAATTTGAGCGAAGTCGCAAATGCTTTCGCGACGCTAGAAACACGCTAATATGGGAAAAACGGCGATTTTATTTCCGGGACAAGGCGCGCAAACGGTCGGAATGGGGCGCGAGCTTTACGACGCGTCCGCGAAAATTCGCGAAATGTACGCGCAAGCGAACGAAATTCTCGGTTACGACCTGACGAAAATTTGCTTCGAAGGGCCCGCCGAACTTCTCGACGCGACCGATCAATCGCAGCCCGCGATCTTTTTGACGAGCTTGGCCGCGTTGGAAGCGTTGAAGGAATCGGATCCGGAAGCGCTGGAAAATTGCGTCGCGACAACCGGTTTGAGTCTTGGCGAATACACCGCGTTGACGTTTGCGGGCGTTATGTCGTTCGAGGACGGCTTGAAGCTGGTTCGGCTTCGCGGGGAAGCGATGCAAGAAGCGTCGGACGCCGTTCCGAGCGGGATGGCGAGCGTTCTCGGCCTCGACGTCGAGACGGTTCGCGGGCTTTGCGCCGAAGTCGACGCGGAAGATTTGACGATCGCGAACTATCTTTGCCCGGGAAATTTGGTCGTTTCCGGGGCGCGCGCTTCGGTCGACAAACTGATGGACGCCGCTTTGGCCGCCGGCGCGATGAAGGTCGTCGGGTTGAAAGTCGCCGGCGCGTTCCATACGTCGTTTATGTCGCCCGCCGTTGAAAAAATGCGTCCGATCATCGAGGCGATGGACTTCCAAGCGCCGAAGATTCCGGTCGTTAGCGGCGTCGACGCGCGTTTCCATTCCGATCCGAGCGAAATTAAAGAGATTTTGATTCGTCAAATTTCGTCGCCGGTTCTTTGGGAAAACGCGATGCGTTTCCTGATCGCCGAGGGCGTTGAAACGTTTTACGAAGTCGGGCCCGGTCGCGTTTTGCGCGGCTTGATGAAGCGGATCGACCGTAAAGCGAAAATGGCGTAAGCGCGGGCGAAATTCCGGTAAAATCGGAACGACCGATAAACGTTTGAATGAATTGTCGGCGCCGGTCGCGCGCAAAGCGACGACGTCGCGACGGAAAACCGAATCGCTCGATAAAAACGGCGGTTTGGATAAAGTTTAACGAGCAAGAGCGTCGTTTGCGCGACGTTCGGCGAGGGATAAAATGATTCAAGTTGATCTTACCGGCAAGGTCGCGGTCGTTACCGGCGCGACTCGCGGCATTGGGTTGGGTATTGCGAAGGCGTTGGCGAAGGCCGGCGCTCAAGTCGCTTGCGTCGGCACGAACGAAGAAAAATTGACGGCGGCGGTCGCCGGTATCGTCGCCGACGGCGGGGACGCGCGCGCCTACGTCTGCAACGTCGGCGATTCGGACGCCGTCAAAGCGTTGGCGCAAAAGATTTTGGGCGATAAAGCGAATCCGGGCGATTACGGCAAGGTCGATATTCTCGTCAACAACGCCGGAATTACCCGCGACATGCTGATGCGCCGCATCACCGACGAACAATGGGACGACGTGATGGCGGTCAACCTCCGCGGTCCGTTCCTGATGTGCCGCGCGTTCGTCGAATCGATGCGCAAGAGCAAGTGGGGGCGCATCGTCAACATTTCGAGCATTAGCGCGCTCTTCGGCAATCCGGGGCAAGCGAACTACTCGGCGTCGAAAGCCGGTTTGCTTGGGTTCACCCGCACGATCGCGAAAGAACTCGCCAACCGCAACATCACCGTCAACGCGGTTTGCCCCGGTTTCATCGCGACCGATATGACCGACGCGATGCCGGAAATGATCCGCCAAACGATTAAAGATCGCATTCCGGTCGGCCGCATCGGCGAACCGGACGACATTGCGAACGCCGTCCTCTTCTTCGCGAGCGAAGAAGCGTCCTTCGTTACCGGTCAAGCCTTGACCGTCGACGGCGGGATGATTAACTGATTATTTGACGAAAAAGAAGCGAAAAACGCCCAAGCGGAGTTGTTTTTTTCTTACTTTTCGGATAAAATAACGCGCGGCGTCGTTTAAAGCTTCGTCGCGTCGATTTTACTAACGTAAAAAAGCGCCGTTCGACGGCGTTCACGCAAATAGCACTTAAGAAAGGTCGTATCAATGGACGAAAAACAAATTGAAGCGAAAATCATCGAAATCATCGCCGAACAACTTGGTCGCGAACAAGACACGATCACCAGCGAAAGCGACATCGCCAACGACTTGGGCGCCGACTCCCTCGACGTCGCCGAATTGATGATCGCCTTCGAAGAAAGCTTCGAAATCGACATTGACGAAGATAAAGCGCAAAACATCGCGACCGTCGGCGACGTCGTCAAGCACATCGTTTCGCAACTCGGCGACGCTTGATAAAATTTGACGGCTCAGCGCAAACGACGCGACGTCGGTTCGCGCTCAAACGTTTTTCGCAAATGAAAAACGTTTGAGCGACGAAGCGGCGGTTTTGTACGCCCTTAAAAAGTCGGCGTCGTTGTTTTTCGTCGCGATCGAACGAACGCGGCGAACTTTAAACTCTTTCGTTTCTTTACTTTTCCAGGTTCGTTATGAGCAAGCGCGTTGTTATCACCGGTTTAGGCCTTGTTTCTCCTCTCGGATGCGATGTGGAAACGGCTTGGCGTCGCTTGCGCGAAGGGGAAAGCGGCGTTTCCGCTTGGGAGGGACCGGACGGGCTCGAATTTCGTTCGAAGATCGCCGGACAATGTCTCGATTTTACTCCGTCGCCTTATATCGAGCCTAAAGACGTAAAAAAAGTGGAGCGTTTCGCGCAATTTGCCTATATTGCCGGAATTGCCGCCGTTGAGCGGGCGGGGCTCGACTTTTCGCGCGAAAATCCGTTCCGTTGCGCGTCGATCGTCGGTTGCGGCGTCGGCGGATTGGCGGAGATCGAGCGACAGGACGAAAAATTGGCGAAAAACGGACCGTCGCGAATTTCGCCGTTCACCATTCCGAAAATTATGCTCAACGCCGCGAGCGCGCACTTGGCGATTCGGTACGGTATTCACGGCCCGGTTTACGGCGTCGCGACCGCTTGCGCCAGCGCGAACAACGCGATGATCGACGTTTATAAAGCGATTAAATGCGGCGAAATCGACGTCGCGCTGACCGGAGGAACCGAAGCGGCCGTCTCGAAACTCGGCGTCGCCGGATTCGGAGCGATGCGCGCGCTTTCCGAACGCAACGACGCGCCGGAGAAGGCGAGTCGACCGTTCGACGCCGACCGCGACGGGTTCGTGATTGGCGAAGGCGCCGGCGTTCTCGTTTTCGAAGAGCTCGAACACGCGAAAAAGCGCGGCGCGAACATTTTAGCCGAAGTCGTCGGATACGGCGTTTCGACCGACGCGACGCACATCACGCAGCCGGACGACGAGGGCGTTTACGCCGGGGCCGCGTTGGAAGCGACCTTGCGTTCCGCCGGTTGGAATCCGGAGGACGTCGATTATATTAACGCGCACGGCACCGCGACGAAGTTGGGCGACGTCGCCGAAACGGCGGCGATTAAGCGCGCGTTCGGCGAAGAAGCCGCGAAAAAAGTCGCGATTTCCAGCACAAAAAGCGCGATCGGGCACCTTCTCGGCGGAAGCGGCGGCGTCGAGTTGGTCTTTTCGGTCCTCTCGACGCGGGACGGCGTTGTTCCGCCGACGTTGAATTTGGAAAATCCCGACCCGAAGTGCGACCTCGATTACACGCCGCTCGTCGCGAAAGAGCGGAAAATCGACCGCGTTATTTCGAACAGTTTTGGTTTCGGCGGACACAACGCTTGCGTCGCGATCGCTCGTTTCGTCGATTAACGAAACGCGGCGCTTAACGGCGCGGGACGGCGCGGCGTTTGGGAAACGTCGCGTCGCGTCGAACGACGGGACGGCGGCTCGCGAAGTCGGCGTCCGTTTCCTTATTTCTTGGAGAAAGGCCCCGACATGAGTTCCGCGCAGGTGATGCACATCGGCCCGTATCGTTTGTTGAATCCGGTGTACCGCGGGCAGACGAGCCAAACTTGGCAGGCGTACGACGACCGAGCGCGGCGTTACGTCGGGATTAAAACGCTTCTGCAAAGCACGAGTCGCGACCGAAAACAGGTCGAAATGCTCAAATGGGAGTATAAAATCGGCGAGCGGCTGAATCACGAGCGCATCGTCGACATTTTCGACTTCGGTTGGGAGGGGAAAATTCCCTATCTTGTGATGGAGTGGTTTCACGCGCCGAACCTGAAGCAGTGGATTCAGCAGCGAAAATACGAGAATTATTGCGTCGAAGTTCCGAAAATGATCCCGCAGGCGCTCGAAGCGCTCGCCGTGCTGCACGAGTCCGGCTGGACGCACCGCGACGTCAAACCGGATAATTTCCTGTACGACGCCGAAGCGGGGATCAAGTTGATCGACTTCGCGCTTGCGAGAGAAATTAAGGGAAATTGGATCGCGAAACTCTTTAAAATCAAGGGCGTTCCGCAGGGCACCGTCAGCTATATGGCGCCGGAGCAGATCAAGGGGTTGCAAGTCGACGGGCGCGCCGACCTGTACAGCTTGGGTTGCACGTTCTTCGAACTCCTTTCGGAACGAGCGACGTACACCGGCAACTCGGTCAACGAACTGTTGCAAAAACATCTTACCGGCGCGGTTCCGTCGATTTTGGCGCGCAACAAGAATATTACGCCGGAATTTGCCGCGATTTTGACGCAGATGATGGCGAAGCGACCGGACGACCGCCCGAAATCGGCGCGCGACGTGTTGCATCAGTTGCGAACGGTGAAAATTTTCAAACGGGCGCCGCAGGTCGGGGACAAGGCGTTTTGAGCCGAACGTCGGTTTGAGCGTCGCAATCGGCGGGCGGCGCGTTGCGTCGGTTGCGCGCGGCGAAGATTTTCAAACGGGCGCCGCAAATCGGGGACAAGGCGTTTTGAGCCGAGGACCGGTTTAAACGGTAAAAGCGGTAAAGTTTGACGTCGGAAATGAAAAAAAGGAACGCGTTCGAAACGGGCGCGTTCTTTTTTTGCGCCAAGCCGTTTCGAAAACGCGGCGAGCGGAGCGGCTTTTCTTAGAAAGAACCGGCGTTTCTTGATTTAAGCGAATCTAAGGCGGCGGCAAGAAATAAAAAAAGCCGCGAAGCGAACTTCGCGGCTTAGCGACGTCGACGGGACTCGAACCCGCAACCACCGGATCGACAGTCCGGGACTCTAACCAATTGAGCTACGACGCCGACTTCGAGAAAAGTAAGGAGGCGAAACCTCTTTTCCTTCAATCGACACGAGTATTATAACCGAGATTGCGAACCGCGCAAGGGGCTTTTTTCAATTTTCTTCGATTTTTTCTCCTTTTCGAAACGCGGCGCCAAACGAACGCTCCAAACGGCTCGAAATCGCGGGAAATCGCCGTTTTTTCCGAAAAAATCGTTGATTTTCGACGCTCGACGCGTTATAGTAAAGGCGAGAATAAATCGGCGCCGTCGGGGCGTCGGACGTTGAAGTTTAAAATAAGTAAATTGCGCAAAATAGGAGCGTTGCAAAATGAAAGTCGTCGCTTTTAACGGGAGTCCGCGCGTCGGCGGGAACTGCGAAGCGTTGATCAAGAAAGTCTTCGAACCGCTGAACGAAGCCGGAATCGAAACGGAGCTGATTCAAATCGGCGGGAAACCGGTTCGCGGGTGCGCCGCTTGCTTGACTTGCCGAACGAAAACGCCCGGTCGCTGCGTTTTTAACGACGATTTTGTCAACGAATGCGCGCAAAAATGCCGGGAAGCGGACGGGATTCTTCTCGCGTCGCCGACTTATTACGCGAACGTCTCGACCGAAACGAAGGCGTTCATCGACCGCGTCGGGTACGTTCTCGGGCCGGAACGGGCGCTGGCTCGCAAGCCGGGCGCCGCGATCGTCTCCGTTCGGCGCGGCGGGGCGACCGCCGTTTTCGACGCGATCAACCGCTTTATGCTCATCAACGGCATGTTCGTCGTCGGCGGCACCTACTGGAATATGGGGTACGGGCGCGACAAGGGCGAAGCGCTCAACGACGAGGAAGGGTTGAAAAATATGCGCGCGCTCGGCGAGAATATGGCTTGGTTCCTGCAAAACCGCCCGCAAAGTTGAGCGATTTTAGTTAAACCGCGCAAAGCGCCCGGCTTGAACGGCGTTCGAATTGACTCGAGCGCCCAAGTCGCGTTCAAATTGACGCGGGCGGCCAAGTCGGGCGCGTTATCGACGGTTTGATGTTAAGAATGGGAGAAATAGGTAAAATGGGCGAAGTTTTAACGGCGGCGGAAATTTTCGAGCGGTTGCAACGACCGACGGTCAGACTCGGGTTTGAGCGGGCGGCGGAGAAACTCCCCTTGGGCGCGAGCAAGTTCGGCGGGAATCCGTCGGCGCCGCGCGATTTCGCTTGGCCGTTTTACCGCGACAAGAGCGACGACGGCGCGACGGTCGCCCGACCGTTGACGTTTCTAATGCAGCTTAACCTCGAAGAAGTCGCGCCTTACGACGTCGAAAAACGCCTCCCGACGCGCGGCCTTCTCGCCTTTTTTATCGAACGAATCGCGCTCGAAAACGAAGCGTCGGACGCGGTTCGCGTTTTTTACTTCGACGGGCCGGTTGACGAAACGGTCGAGATCGCGCCGCCGCCGGAGTTCGCCGAGTTGGAGGACGGCCTTTTCTCTTGGGATTACGGCGCCGAATTTGCGATAACGTTCAAGAAAGGCGTTTCCGTTCCTTGCTCTTGGGATCTCGTCGATTACGGGATCGAGTTGGCCGTCGCCGACGACGAGGACGAAGACGAAGCGTTCGAACGTTACGAGGAGGAGCGCGACGCGTTGACGGGGACTCCGCCCAACGGCGATTTTTCGCAGTTACTCGGAATCGCGCATTGGATCCAATGGACGATGTTGGGCGAGTGCGAGCGCTTGGCCGCCGGGTTGAGTCGGGACGAGTTCGCGGCGCTTCCGGAGGCGGAAC
>JAZNJF010000519.1:0-6394 GCA_045577885.1 Thermoguttaceae bacterium
CGGGGGAACGCCAAGCCGCCGCGTCGCCGCGAGAAGGAAGTCGGGACGATGTACGTCTCGCCGTCCGACGATCTTTACGGCGCGCCGAAAAAGAAGGCGCGACCGGAGCCGCGTCTCGAAGATTACGCCGATTTTGTCGCCGACGTCGAAGACGGCGAGTTGGACGCGTTCGCGACGCCGAGTTACGGGCGCACCCGATTGACTCGCGACGACGAGGCGCTGGTCGAAGAGTTGGCGACGAAAAAGGAAAGATCGGAGCGGCAAAAGCGCGCGCCGAAGCCGGTCGCCGACGACGAAGCGCAAGAGCGCGAAGCGGTCGAACGGGAAGCGCGCAAGGCCGCCCGTCGCGAAGAGCGCGAAAAGAGAGAAAAACGGGAAAAATGCGAAAAATCTGAAAAATCCGAAAAGAAGGAAAAATGCGGAAAAAGCGGAAAACGCTCCTTCCTCTCGAAAATTAAGGAAGCGATTACGACCGGTTCCGTTTCGTCCGACGGCGCTTTCGACGCTTGTCCCGAGCGTTCGGCGCGTTCGGAAAACGGCGACGGCGCGGCGATTTCGGCGAAGAAAATGCGTTGGCTGAAGCAGAAAGCGACGAAATTCCTCGAAGAAAACGGGCGAACGCTCGAACTCGACGCCGCGGCGTCGCAGGCGGAAGAGTTGGCCGCGCTCCTCGAAGCGACGCTCAAAGCGGCGACCGGCGCGGCCCCGGAAGAACGTTCGGCGCCGTCGCGCGAACGCCGTCCGGCTCGAACGCTTGAAGAAATTTTCGTCGACGAACCGACTTTCGACTCCGAACCCGTCGTCGCCGACGAACGCGAAGAGCGGAAACCGCGAAAGGAAGCGCGCGCCGAAAAATCGCGCCGACCGGAAAAAACGGAACGAGCGGAAAAGACGGAGCGCTCCGAAAAAACGGAAAAGGCGGAAAAAACGGAAAGAGCGGAAAAGCGCGAAAAGTCGGAGAAGAGCGAGAAGCGCGCCCGTCGCGACGAAGAAACGTTCGACGAGCCGCGACCGGCGAAGCGGAAGAACGCGGCGTCCGATTGGGACGATTTTGACGATTCCGCCGACGACGATTACGACCCGATCGCGTTTTGGGAACGCCTCGCCGCCGACGAAGACGAGGAAGAGGAAACGCCGGTCGCGCGTCCGAGCGCCGAGCGCGCTCAAAAACGTCGAGAAACGCCCGACGACTTCGAGGATTGGTCCGACGAAGTCGCGGCAAAAAAAAAATCGGCGCGAATACGGGAAAGAACCGAAGACGAACCGGCATTCGAAGCGTCGCCGACGTCGCGGTTGAGCGGTCGCGGACGCGGCGCCGGAACGGAAACGGACGCGACGGACGCGACGGACGAAAGCGCGTCGAACGAGTTTGACGGAAGCGCCGATTTTGCCGCCGACGCCGGTTTCGACGGCGACGGCGAAACGGAGCCGCGTTCGAAAAAACGCCGTTCGAAGAAACGTCGTCGAGACGGCGAGTCGGCGGAAGACGGCGACGACGGCGGGCCGGCCGCTTCGGCGAAAAAATGTCCGAACTGCGAGAAAAAGGCCGCGTCGAAAGGGCTCGAACGCTTCGGCGAATTGACGCTGACGAAACCGACGCTCCGCGCGCTCGCCCAAATGGGATACGCCGAGCCGACGCCGATTCAAGCCGGGACGATTCCGCGCATTCAGGCGGGCGTCGACTTGATGGGGCAGGCGAAAACCGGCATCGGGAAGACCGCCGCGTTTATGATTCCGATCGTCGAGTTCGTCGACGAGTGCGAACCGGTCGACGCGCGGATTCCGTCGCCGCTCGCGCTAGTCGTTTTGCCGACTCGCGAGCTGGCCGTTCAGGTGCGCGACGAAACGAACCGCTTGGCGCAGTTCCGCGATTTGAAGGTCGTCGCCTGTTACGGCGGGAAACCGATCGCGTCGCAGGTCGAAAAATTGCGGCGCGGTTGCGATATTCTCGTCGGGACGCCGGGCCGAATCATCGACTTGGCGAACCGCGGCGCGCTCTCGCTCGGGAAAGCGCGTTGGGTCGTTCTCGACGAAGCCGACCGCATGTTGGACGTCGGGTTCCGCCCGGACGTCGAGCGAATTTTGCGAATGACGCCGAGTTCGCGGCAAACGCTCCTCTTCAGCGCGACGCTCGCTCCGCCGGTCGTTCGGTTGGCGAAGGCGTATATGCGCGACCCGGAATCGCACGACTTCAGCCAAAAGAACGTTTCCGCCGACACGATCGAGCAATTTTACTTGACGGTCGACCAAGGGCGCAAGTTCGACGCGCTCGTTAAGTTGCTCGAGTTGCAACAGCCGCGTCAAGCGATCGTTTTCTGCCGCACGAAGCGTTGCGTCGACATGATCGGCCGCCGTTTGGAAGCGCGTTTCCCGGGCGTCGACGCGATTCACGGCGACTTGGCGCAAACGAAGCGCGACCGCATTATGTCGAACTTCCGCCAAGAAAAGACGAAGATTCTCGTCGCGACGGACGTCGTCGGGCGCGGCATCGACGTGTCGAGCGTTTCGCACATCGTCAATTACGACGTCCCGCAATACTGCGACGATTACGTTCATCGCGTCGGTCGGGCCGGGCGAATGGGGCGCGAAGGCGTCGCGTTCACGTTGGTTACGGCCGCCGAGGGCGCCGAGTTGACGCGCATCGAAATCCGCATCGACCGCTTGCTCGAACGGATGGAGCTGCCCGGTTTCGAAGCGTATTCGAAGCCGGTCGAGGGCCCGGGCTCTTCCGTCGAACCGGAGCGTTTCGAGCGCAAGCCGGTCTTCGGGAAGACGATTCGCCGGGCGCGTCGAGCGCTTTAATCGGCGGCGACTTTGCCGGTTTTGACGTTTCGGACGTTGGAACCCGTCGCGTTCCGGCGAGCGTTTGACGTTTAACGGCGGCGGTTTTGACGGTTTTGCCGCCGAGACGAGCGACTTAGCCGGTTTGGGCTTTTTAAACGTCGAACCCGTCGTGTCGCGGTTCAACGTTTCGACGTCGGCCGGCGGCGACTTTGCCGGTTTTGACGTTTAAAGCGTTGGAAACCGGCGCGTCGCGACTTGGCGTTTCAACGTCGACGGACGGCGATTTTGCCGGTTTTGACGATTTTTAACGGGAAAAACGTCGCGTCGAGCGTTCTTCGGCGCGGCGTTTCCCGATGTTGACGTTATTTTAGCGAAAATTTAACGAATAAAACGACGAAATGAGCGATTCGACGAATAAAACGAGAGAAGATTGGTACGACGAGTGCGTCGCGTTGCAGCAAGACGGCGAGTTGGCGCAAGCGGTTTCCGAGTTGAAGCGGCTGATCGAAGCGCACCCGGATTACGGGCTGGCGCGCCTTGCGTTGGCGGTCTTCGCGCAACAAAAGGGCGACGAGGAACTCGCGCTCGAATCGATGCAAAAGGCTTGCGAACTGGAGCAGGACGACCCGTTTTACTTCACCGCTTTCAGCGCGCTGGCGATCAAATGCGGGTCGCGCGAACTGGCCGAAGAGGCCCTTTGGAAGGCGCAAGAGGCGCGAATGGCCGCGCAAATGAAGAAAATGAGCGAGTTGCGCAAAAAAGAACTCGCCGACCGCGAAGAGCGCGACGCGCAGCGAATCGCCTCCCGCAAGGAGAACGGCGTCGACGTCGACGAAGACGACGAAGCGGAAGACGCCGAAACGTCGAACTGAAGCGAGTCGGCGGCGCGACGAGAAAAGCGGCGCGGCAAGAGAAACGGCGCGGCGGCGTTTGGCGAGTTAACGTCGCGTTATTGAGTTTTGGAAGCGAATACAAGAAAGGGAAGCGAAAATGACCGCGACGCGAAAAGAGCGCGTTCTTATCGTCGACGACGAGCCCGTCAATCAAGAGCTGTTGGAAGCGTTTTTGATCGGTTGCGATTACGACCTGGACTTTGCCGCCGACGGCGCGGAAGCGTTGGAAAAGGTAAAATCGTTCGAACCGGACTTGGTCTTGCTCGATATTATGATGCCGCGGATGAGCGGTTTCGAGGTTTGCGAACAAATTAAGAAAGATCCGCAGACCGCCGGAGTGATGGTGTTGATGGTAACGGCGCTCGGCGAACTCGGCGACGTCGAGCGCGCGGTGAAGGTCGGGTGCGACGACTATTTAAGCAAGCCGGTCAACAAGGCGGAGCTTCTCAAACGCGTCGAAAATATGTTGAAATTGCGCGCCGTTACAAACGAACTCGAACGGTTGCGCCGTTATATCGACTCGATGGAAGACGCGACTTCGCCGAAACAAAACGGCTAACGGCGGCGGGCTTGCGGTTTAAAACGGTTTTAGCGGCGGCGAATTTGCGGTTGGGGACGGTTCTAACGGCGGTAAGATTGCGGTTGGGGACGGTTCTAACGGCGGTAAGTTTGCGGTTGGGGACGGTTTTGCGGGCGGCGAGTTTGCGGTTTGAGACGGTTTTAACGGCGCGAGGTTGCGTTTGGAGCGGTTCCGAGACGGTCGAACGGCGGCGCAGGCGGTTTGAAGGGGGGCGGTTTGCTTGTTTTTACCGTTAAAATTGACGGTTGAAATAAAATGAACGAGCGACGTAAAATAGACGGTCGACGTAAAACGCGACGATCGGCGAAACTTTAAGGAGCGCGAACGATGAAAAAAGCGAATGAAAATTCGGTTAATCGGCACGGAAACGCGATTAATCGGCGACAATTCGTCCAAAGCGGCGCGGCGGCGCTCGGCGCTTGGGCGGTCGTTCCTTACTTTGCGGGCGAACGGGCGAAAACAGTCGCCGAACAAGCCCCGAGCGATCGGCTCCGCGTCGCGGCGGTCGGCGTCGGGCCGATGGGATACGGCGACCTTTGCGAATTTAACGGGTTGGCCGACGTCGTCGCGATTTGCGACTTGGACGAAAAATACGGGCTGGCCCGCGTTCTCGCGAACCCGAAAATTGGGAAGAAAACCGGGGACAAGGTCGCGCCGCCGGCGACTTACTCCGATTACCGCCGCGTCCTCGACCGCTCCGACGTCGACGTCGTCGCGATCGCGACGCCCGACCATTGGCACGTCAAAATCGCGATCGAAGCGATGCAAGCCGGGAAACACGTCTTCTGCCAAAAGCCGTTGACGCTGACGCTCGCCGAAAACGTCTTGATTCGCGACGCGCAAAAGAAATACGGCAAGGTTTTTCAAGTCGGGACGCAGCAACGGGCCCAGCGCGACCAATTCTTGACCGCCGCCGCGCTGATTCGCAAGGGCCTTCTCGGCGAAATTAAGCGGACGACCTGCATTATCGACCAAGGGCGTTATTCCGGGCAAATTCCGAAATGCGACCCGCCGGCGACGCTCGATTGGGAGCGTTGGCAAGGGCAGGCGCCGGTTTTCGATTATTGTTGGGAAAATCGGGAGGAATTTTACTCGCCGGGGAACGTCGGGCAGGGGCGCGGACACCTCCTTTTCCGCTGGTGGTTCGAGTATTCCGGCGGGAAGATTACCGACTGGGGCGCGCACCATATCGACGCGGCGCTTTGGGCGCTCGGGCGGCAAGAGATCGGCTCCGGGCCGGTTTCGATCGACGGAACCGACGCGAAATTCATCGTCGATTACGACGAAAACGGCTTCCCGAAACGAACCGACGTTTACAACACGCCGATTACCTTTAACGTTCGTTGCAAGTTCGCCGACGGAACCGATTTCGACGTCGTTAGCGACGCGAAAGACGGGAACGGGATTCTCTTCGAGGGAACGAAGGGGCGGATTCACGTCAACCGCGCCCGAATCGCCGGAAAGATTATCGACGAGGGCGTCCGTTCGGAGCTGACCGACGAAGATTTTGTCGCGCTTTTCAACGGAAAGCCGGTCGAGGGGCACAAATCGAACTTTTTGCGCTGCGTTCGGGAGGGCGGAACGCCGGTTTCGAACGTCGAGGAGAACGTTCTCGGAATGCACGTTTGCCACTTGGCGAACATTTCTTGCCGCTTGAAGCGCGCGATTCGTTGGGATTCGCTAAATGAAAAGATCGTCGGCGACGAGCAGGCCGCGTCGTTCTTCTCGCGAGAACAGCGCAAAGGTTACGAACTGCCCAACTTGACTTAAAAACCGCCCAATTTAACGTTGTTGGACGAAGTTCGCCTTAAAAAGGAGCGCGTCGACGGCGTCGGTTGAGCCGATTGGGTTGATTTAAGCGATTGAAACGGTTAAAACGTTGGCGGCGCGTCGACGGCGTCGGTTGAGTCGATTGGGTTGATTTAAGCGATTGAAACGGTTAAAACGTTGGCGGCGCGTCGACGGCGTCTGTTGAGCCGATCGGGTTGATTTAAGCGATTGAAACGGTTGAAACGCCGTCGGCGCGTCGGCGTCGGCGGCGTTTTCGCGTCGCGGAAGACGACGGTTAAACGGAAAATAGCGGAAATAACGAAAATAACGAGCGCGGCGAAAGGGAAGTCGGATCGTAGCCATGTCG
>JAZNJF010000520.1:0-2347 GCA_045577885.1 Thermoguttaceae bacterium
GCCGCCCCGGCTGAAGAAGCCGCTCCGGTCGCCGAAGCCGAAGCCGCCGCTCCGGCTGAAGAAGCCGCTCCGGCCGCCGAAGCCAAAGCCGAAGCCGCCCCGGCTGAAGAAGCCGCTCCGGCCGCGAAAACCGACTGGAAAAAACTTCTCTACATCCCGACCGTTTTCTGCCTCTTCTGGACGATCGTTTTCGCCGTCCTCGGCAAAGAACCGAAATCCGCCGAAGAAGCCGCCGCTTCCGAAGCCGCGTGATTCCGGGATTAACGGTTGAAATTGAAGCGGAGCGGGGCGACGTTGCGACGGCGTCTCCGTTCCGCTTCTCCGCGTCGCGTCGCTTGAAATAAGGGCGCGACCGAAATTTAAAAACGCAAGGCTCGCCGCGGCGAAAGCGGTCGCGTCTTGCGTTTTTTCTTTTCTTGACGGCGCGCTCGACGTTAAAATGGAGAACCCGCGCGAAGCAAACGGTTGGGCTAACGCGGCGGGACGGCGCGCTCGACGTTAAAATGGAGAACCCGCGCGAACCGAGCGATTAGGCCGACGAGGCGGGACGGTTGACGCGGACGCTTGCCGACGTTAAAATAAGGAAACAAGCGGCGGACGAACGTGTTAAAATAAGCGCTTTGCGTTGAGTCTGCGCGGAAAAACGATCGCGCCGGTCGTCGCGTTTTTTTTGGAGTCGGGAACGGCGAACGGTCGAAAAGAGGATAAAGTCGCGTTTTTTCGGCGCGGCGCGTCGCGGTCGAGCGAACGAAACGACGGCGGCGCATCGGAACAACCCGCAAACTCAAACGGCGGCGGAGCGTCGCTCCCGTTCGCCGAGGAGAAGAACGATGAAATTCGAGAAATTTTTCCGCGCGGCGGTCGGCGTCGCGGCGTCGGCGTTTTTAGCTTTCGGCGTCGCGAACGTCGAAGCGCAAGAGGAGACCGACGCGACGGCGAGTTTGGGCGTCGCGCAACAAAGTCGGTTCGCCGACGGCGCGGAGCCGGTCGCGATGGAACGGGCGCAAATCGTTCCGGGGACGCCGCTGGCCGTCAACTCGACGATGCAACGTTTGATTTCGTCGAGTCGCGGGTCGTTCGGCGGGATTTTAGCGCGTTACGACACGGAGAATTTTGGGAAATTTTTCGGCGGCGGCTCGGTCGCGTTACGCGATTTGACGGCGTTGAGCGATCGTCTCGACGAACTTGAAGACTTGGCTTCCGGAGACAACGAGGTCGAGAACGACGTCGAAGTCGCCCGGATGTATCCGCCGCGTTTGGCGTTGAACTTCGCCGACTTTCCGACGCGTTCCTTGACGGCGCAAACGTCGCAAACGAACTTGGCGGCGCAAATTGAGAACGTCGTCGCGCGTTTTCCGGTCGACAAAAGCGTCGAAAGTTTCGCGTACGAGTCGAAGGACGGCGTCGTTTATTTGCGCGGCAAATTGAAGTCGACGCGGATGATTCGAATGCTCGAAAACGTCGTTTCGATGCAACCGGGCGTTCGGAAGGTCGTCAACGAAATCAAACCGCTCGCGCCGGAACCGACCGCGGTCGACGTGTTCGGGCGTCCGGCGAAGTTAACGGGCGGACGTTAACGGCGGAGAACGGCGTTCAAACCGTCGCGACCGTTAAAGTCGAGCGCCGACGTTGAAGAAGCGTCGAACAGAACTTAAAATCGGCGGCGTCAAGCGCGAATTGCGACGACGCCGACCGCAAGAAACGAAAAACGCTCGCGGAGGAGAAAATCTTTCGCGAGCGTTTTTTGTCGAACGGACGTTAAAACCGTTAAAGTTTGCCGCCGCGTTGGGGCGAACGTCAATAACGAGCGGGGGGCCGACCGACGCGCACTTCGGTCGGCGGCGCGTCGGAGTCCGGTTGGAAGTCGGCGAGACCGTCGTCGAACGTTTGCGGCGCGGAGCGTTGCGTCGTCGTCGCGACCGGAAGACGGGAGGCGACTTCGTCGGCGAAAGCGACTTGCGCCGGTTCGCGAGCGTCGGGATAACCGAGCGTCGTCGGCGCGTTCGAGCGCGGGCCGGTTTGCGGGCCCTTGGCGTATTCTTCGGCCGCTTGTTCGGAGAGTCGAGCGGCGCGGTTCGTCATATCGGACGCGAAATTTTCCGTTTGCGACCGATAATCGGGGCGGGCGTCGCGGAAATTGAGCGCGTCGGCGGCGTCTTGTCCGGCGCGGAGCGTTTCGCTTTGGTCGAAACGAGCGCGGGCGTCGAGGTCGCCGCTTTCGATTCGCTCCAAGTTTTGACGGCGACGCTCGCGATGATAGGCGGTTCGTTCGTCGAGTTGCGCGAGGAGTTCTTCGCGTCGGCGCTCGCTTTTCGCTTCCGTTTGCTCCAAGAGCGAAGCGGTCGAC
>JAZNJF010000521.1:0-1703 GCA_045577885.1 Thermoguttaceae bacterium
GGGACTAAGTCGTAACAAGGTAGCCGTAGGGGAACCTGCGGCTGGATCACCTCCTTTCTAAGGATATTAGAAACTCAGCCGAGTCAAATTGGTTGTTTTACGAGGGATCGCAAGATTGGTTACACTGTGTGAAATCTTTACTATGATATACGAAGCCGGTTAAGGAAACTTAACCGGCTTTTTTTGTTCTTGCGCGCCTCGCAAGGAAACCGGTCGCCCGTTGAGAGACTTCCGCTTCTCGATAAAAGTTCGCCCGTTTTTTTTCCTTCAGCGCTCGCCGAAAAACGTCCGTCTGTTTTTTTCTCCTCCTTTTACCTCTCGACGCCAAAAAGAAGTCGGCCGTTTTTAAGTCTTATTCCCCTCGGTTAAAAAGTTAACCGTTTATTGAGAACTTAAATCGCACTAGCGAACGCCGTTATTTTCCTCTTAGCGCGTCGAATTTCGACAAACTCGCGCGCTTTGGACCGCTCCCAACGTCGCCGATTCGCCCTTCGCCGCCGTTTTTTTAACGCCGCCGTCGTTCGACCGCCGCTCGACATTCTTACGCCCAACCCGACGCAGTTTAGGGAACCTTCCGCCGTCTGTCCGCCTCCGCGACGCTTGAACGGCCGCTTAGCGTCGCGTCGCCGTTAAAATTTGCGCAAACCGTCTGTTTTGAGCCGACCGCGTTTTCCCGTCGATTTTGGCGTTCGAACCAACGCTCGAAAGTCGCCGCGAACCGAACCGCGTCGCAACGCCAGCCGCCGCCCGGCCCGCCGTTCGACGCTCTTGCGCCCTATCCGACGCGGTTGGAAAACGCGTCGCCGTCGTTTGCGCCGCTCGACGTTCTTGCGTCAATCCGCCGCGGTTTTAGGAACGCGCCGCGCCGTTTTTTTCGTTAACGCAAGAGCGTTTGACCGCTTTTTAACGTTCTTGCGCCCAACCCGACGCGGTTTTAGGAACGTTTCGTCGCCGTCCGCCGCCTCCGCGACGGTCGAGCAATGTTGCGCAGATCGCTTGTTTTGTCGAACCGACCGCGTTTTTCCGTTGGTTTCGCGTTCAAAGACCGCTCGAAAGTCGTCGCAAACCCAACTGCGCCGCAACGCGCGCCGCCGACCGGGCCGCCGCTCGCGTTCTTGCGCCCAACCCGTCGCGGTTGGGGAACTCGTCGTCGTTAAATATCGCGTAAACCGCCTGTTTGGTTAAGCCGACGCGTTTTTTCGTTGGTTTCGCGTTCGGACTAACGCTCGAAAGTCGCCGCGAACCCAACCGGGCCGCAACGCGCGCCGTCGCCCGGGCCGCCGCTCGACGTTCTTGCGCCCAACCCGACGCGGTTTTAGACCGTTTCGTCGCCGTCCGTCCGCCTCCGCGACGCTTGAACTGCCGTTTAGGGGCGCGTCGCCGTTAAAAATTGCGCAAACCGCTTGTTTTGTTAAGCCGACCGCGTTTTTCCGTTGGTTTTGCGTTCAAAGCCCGCTCGAAAGTCGCCGCGAACACAACCGCGCCGCAACGCCCGAAGTCGCCCGACGCCGCCCGGCGGATCGAAAAGATTCGCGCTAAAAAATTTTCGAAAAATTTTTTAGCGGGAACGAAGAGGGCCCCCGGCGTCCGCGGCGATTCCGAAAGTTGAATTAAGCTCGGCGAACCTTGCCGCGTCGGCGGGGCGGAACGAGCGAGTTCGAACAACTCGTCGGAGTCAAACGGAGAAAAAATGTCGTCGCCTA
>JAZNJF010000522.1:0-7897 GCA_045577885.1 Thermoguttaceae bacterium
CCGGAACTTTCGGTCGCGCTCGACCCTTCGCACTTCATCTTCGACCGCGAAACGCCCGTCGATTACGAAGCGTTGATTCCGCGAACGTCGCACGTCCGCTTGCGCGACACGACCGCGAAAAGTTTTCAAGTGCAGATCGGGCAAGGCGTTTTGGAGTACAACCGCTTAGTCGCGCAACTCCGTAAAAATGAGTACAACCGCGCCCTTTGCGTCGATTTGGCGCCGCTGCCGAACCTTTCGCCGGAAAGCGAGTTGCGCAAAATGCGTCTCTTAATGGAGTCGATTTTATAAACGCCGACGCCCGCCGCGTCAATATAGTGAAAACGCGTCGACTTTGCCGACTTCGCCGTCGGTTCGCGACGCGTTATGAGGAAACGTCGATGTTCACTTCCTTGGTCCGCGCCTTTCTAATTTTTCTCGCTAAGTTCATTAGCGGCGCTTCGGTTCGTTGGGTCGACAATCAACCGGACGAAAGCGGCCAACGGATTTACATCGCGAATCACACGAGCCATCTCGACGGTCTCGTCATTTGGGCCGCGCTTCCGCCGAACGTTCGCGCGAAAACCCGGCTCGTCGCCGCGAAAGATTACTGGACCGGCGGCCCGATTCGCCGTTTCCTTAGCGGTCCGGTCATGAACGCGATTTTGGTCGACCGCGAAAACGTTTCGAAACGCAACAACCCGCTCTATCATATGCTCGACGAAATGGGCGACCGTTACTCGATCATCATCTTCCCGGAGGGCGGACGTTCGACGACCGGCCAAGTCGGCGAGTTCAAAAGCGGCGTTTTTTACTTGGTGAAAAAGCGTCCCGACCTCGAACTGACGCCGGTTTACCTCGCCAACATGAACCGTATTTTGCCTAAAGGCGTTATTTTACCCGTTTTTCTCCTTTCTCGCGTCGTTTTTGGCCCGCCGATTTGGTACGAACGCAACGAAAGCAAGGAACAGTTCCTTGTCCGCGCTCGCGAAAAAGTTCTCCAACTGAAAGACGCCGGCGTCCGACGCCCCAACGAATCGGAAAAATCCGTATGACCCGCTCGACCGCTAACGTCGAAACGTTCGTTTCCTCCGCCTCCGCCGTCCCCGCTAACGCGGCCGATTCAATCGCTCCGGCGCCGTCGCCGTCTTCGCCTCTCCAAACGCGCTCGCCTTGGAAAAAACGCTTTATCGCGACGGCGAAATTCCTTCTTTTCGCGCTGATCGTCGCTTGGATTGCGAACCGTCTTTCTAAAGATTGGACGGAAATTTCGCGATACGACTGGCGCCCGCGTCCCGGTTGGCTCCTCGCCTCGGGTCTTTTTTATCTCGTCGCTTACGTTCCGTCGGCGTATTTTTGGCGAACGGCGATCCGTTGGCTCGGCGGCGCGCCCGGCGTTTTTTCGGCGTTTAAAGCGTTTTACGTCAGTCTGTTATGTCGATACGTTCCCGGCAAGGCTCTCGTCGTCGTTATCCGTTCCGCGCTCGTCGCAAGCGATAAAACGAAGGCGAGCGTCGCGGCGGTTTGCGTCTTTTACGAAACGCTGACGACGATGGCGACCGGCGCGCTCCTCTCCGCGTTGATCGTCGCCGTCTATTTCCGCGAACATTGGCTTTACTCGGCGTTGGCGCTTTTGACGGCGCTTTGCGTCGGACTCCCGCTTCTGCCGCCGATTTTTGTTCGAATTTTATCGATTTTGCGGGTTGGGAAGAACGATCCGACGCTTCAAGAGCGGTTTCGCGCGCTGACTTGGCGATCGCTTCTCGTCGGCGTCGGGCTGTCGAGCGTTCTTTGGTTCTTTTTCGCTCTTTCCCTTTGGGCGGCGATCGGCGGCGTTGGGATCGCCGTCGGTTCGTTTTGGCCGTCGGCGCGTCTCTTGATCGCGGCGTCGACGTTGGCGGTCGTTTTCGGTTTCGCGGTCGCCGTCGCGCCGGGCGGACTCGGCGTTCGCGAGGCGGCGCTGACGATCTTGCTGATACCGTTCTTCGAAACGCTCCTGCAAGCGCCGGAAAACGCGACGTTTACAACGTCCGCCGAAACGTTGGCGACGATCGTCGCGTTAACGCAACGTCTCGTTTCGATCGTCGCCGAAGTCGTCGCCGTCGTCGCGTTTTACGCCGTTTCGTTTGTCGGTCGCCTCCGCCGCCGCTAAATTTCCCGTTCCGCCGACCGTTCCCGTCGTTTCTTTTTTGTCTTGCGAAAAAAATTAAAAAATTTGCAAAAAATTTGCGATTCCGCGGAACCTCGCCGTCTTTGCGCGGTTTAACCAGTATCCAAGGCGACGCGGTTCGCCCGTTTTCCCTCCTTTTGCCGGAGCGTTTTCAATGAACCCCGAATCCTATGTCGTCGAGCGTCCGAATCGAGCCGTTTTAATCGTTCGAATGCGGTCGAAACCTCGCGCCGACGGTCGTCGCCTTCCGGACGCGTCCTTTACGTTTCGTTACGGCGACCCGCAGTACGACCTTTGGGAACGCCGTTATTGGGAACAACGTCAACGTCGCGAAGACGAGTTGTCGTCGCATTAATTTTGTCGCGCCCTTTATTCGTTTAAAACCGTCGCTTTTACCGTTTTATCCGTTAAAATCGGCGCGACCATACCAAACAGCAAAAAGCGATCCGTCGTCGATATTTGCCTCTCGCCGACGGTAAGCGGCGCCGCTCGGTTCGCTCAACCTCCGAGCGGCGTTTTTTTTACCTTCCTTTTCCTCGTTTCCCTTTCCTTTTTTCGTCCCGTTATTTTTTCCCGCCTAATTCGCGTTGTTCCGTATTTCGACGCGTCTCGTTAAGAACGCCGACGTTTCCCGCGTCGGCGTTTTCTTTTTCCCCCTTCTTTTCCTTTCCTTCGTCTCCCCCCTTTCCTCTATTCTTGCCCGTCTTCGCGTCGCCGACAAAAAAACGACGCCGCGACCGAAGCCGCGACGCCGTTCTTAAAATCCGCAAAGTCGGCGAAAACCGTCGTTTGCTTTATCGTTATTTCGCGTCGATCGGGTCGGCTTCGACGCCTTCGTAAGTCAGCGTAATCGGTTTGATCGTTCCGTCGGCGTTAAATTCCAACTTATCGATACAAGTGGCGCGATGGTTGCCGTGCGTTTCGGTAATCGGGCGACGGTGGTAAATCGCGTACCAGTTCCCGGACGGCGTTTGCAGGACGCTGTGATGTCCGGCGCCCATGCCGACTTTCGGACCCGGCGAGATGATTTCGCCGATACGTTCGTGCGGGCCGAAGAGCGAATCGGAGATCGCGTAAGCGACCTTGTAATGCGGACCGGTCCAGCCGCCTTCCGACCACATGAAGTAATATTTGCCGTTGATTTTCTTGACCCAAGGCCCTTCGACGTAACCTTTCGGGGTAATTTCGCGATAGATCGTCCCGTCTTCAAACGGAACGAGGCCGGTGAAGTCGTCCTTAAGTTTGACGATATTGCAGTGTCGCCAACCGCCGTAAATCATGTACCAAGTTCCGTCGTCGTCTTGGAAGACGAATTGGTCGATCGGTTGCGCGCCGTTGACGATATCGTTAATCAGCGGTTTGCCGAGGTAATCTTTGTACGGCCCTTCCGGTTTGTCGGCGACGGCGACGCCGATCCCGCCGACTTCGCCTTCGTGCACGTCGTTCGCGCCGAAGAAGAAGTAATATTTGCCGTCTTTTTCGACGACGGACGGCGCCCACATCGCGCGGCGCGCCCACTTGACGTCTTCGTTGGTCAGAATGCGTTCATGTTTCGTCCAGTTGACCAAGTCGGTCGAGGAGAAGCAGTCGAAGAACGTTTGTTTATCGAAATGATCGGAGTAAGTCGGGAAAATCCAGTACTTACCGTCGAACATCGCGACTTCGGGGTCGGCGTACCAACCGGGAAAAACGGGGTTTCCGGACGTTTTTTTCGCGTCGGCGTCTTGGGCGAACCCGTTTCCGACGGCGCAAAGGGCGGCGACGCAGAGAAGCGCCGCGCTCCAAATCGTCGATTTTTTCATTTGATTTCGAGCCTTTCTTGTTGAAGAGGAAACAAAACGCGCCGCGCCGACCGCCGAACTCGTTTAACCGCGCCCGCCGGCTCGCCGCGCCTCTCCCCATTTTACCCGAAAACGCCGCAAGTTTCAAGAAGCCCGTCGCAATTTTCCCCGCGTCGCCGCCGCAACAAACGCCGCGTCGCCGACGTTTCGCCCCCCAACGTTTCGAGCGTCGACTTAAAAATCCGTCGGGGCCCGCCGTTAAGGTCGAGCAGCTATCGCAAAACGAAAACCGCAACAATAACGCTGTCGTTTCGTCTCGGCGGCGCCGCGCGACGCGACTCGGCAAAGTTTCTCGTCGCTATTCCAGCAACCGCCGCGCAACACGCCCTTTGCGCCGGGCGGAGGCCCCGTCGGATCGGTCGCCGCGCCGTTCGGATAAGCGTCGTAATAGTCTTCACACCATTCGCAAACGTTCCCGAGCATATCGACCAATCCCCAAGGATTCGGCGGATAGTAGCCGACCGGCGTCGTCCGCTCCCATTTTACGCCGCCGCAAGACGCGTTGGCGGCGCAGTTTACGCGTCTCGTTTCGAAGCGGTCGCCCCAATAAAACGCCGTCGACGTTCCGGCGCGCGCGGCGTATTCCCCACTCCGCTTCGGTCGGCAGTCGGAACTCCCAATCGGACTTCAACCCGCAATCGGGCTCCGCCTCGCAAATCTTGTTCAATCGGTCGAGAAAATCTTGACAAGCGCGCCTCCCGACGCGTTCAACCGGAAATTCGGACGTATCGCGATCGTCGAGTTCGAGGATTTTTTCCCAACCGCCGCCGTTCAGCGAGAACCAACTCGGATTCTTCCCGGTAATCGTTTCGAACATCCTTTGCGTTACCGGCGTTTCGAGGAGCCAAAAGCCGCGCGTCAACGTTGCCTTACGCCGCGTTTCGTCGTCTTTCCGCCCTATTTCGCTCGCCGGACTCCCCATCCAAAACGTTCCCGAAGGAGAGTAACGAAACGCGAACTCGACGTCGCGAACTCGAAGCGTTTTACGCGCCCCCGCCGCCGGTTCCGCCTCGCAAACGCCCGACGCCGAATCGGACGCCGCGAAGAGCGGCGACGCGTCGAACAACGTCGGCTTCGCTCCGCGGCGAACGCCCGCGCCGCGTCGGACGGCGTTCCTTCGCAACCGTCCAAATACAGCTCCGCCAACTCCGCTTTCGCGTCGACCGAGCCCGCGTCCGCCGCCTTTTTCAACAGCTCGAACCCGCGCCGACCGTCGACTTTCGTCCCGTTCAGCCCGAACGCCAACTCGCGCCCCAAGAGGTAATCGGCCTTCGCCTCCCGCGCTCGACGCTCCGCCTCCTCTCGCGCTCGACGTTCCGCCTCCTCTCGCGCTCGACGCTCCGCTTCCTCCCGCGCTCGGCGCTCCGCCTCTTCCCGCGCTCGACGCTCCGTTTCCGCCCGCGCTCGACGTTCCGCCTCCGCCCGCGCTCGGCGTTCCGTCGCCGCGTAGCAACGAGCGACGATAATCCGAAAACCGTTCCCATAATCTCGCGTCGTCGCCGCAAATTCTCATTTCCGACAAGCGATTCGGCAATTTTGCGGATAATTAAGCCAACTTCCGCCGCGCAAAACCCGTTTATATCCGGTCGGCGCCTTTTTCTCGTCGCCGTGTTCGAGCGTTTCGCCGTCGTCCGCGCATTGTTCCCAAACGTTCCCGACGACGTCGTAAAGGCCCCAAGCGTTCGGCGGATACGAACGGACCGCCGTCGTTCGTCGCCAATACGGCCCCTTGGCGTTCGTCCCGTACGGAAACGTTCCGTTGCAGTTCGCCCTATCGCCGTTCAGCGCCTCGCCCCAAGGAAACGACGTTTCCGCTCCGGCGCGCGCGGCGTATTCCCATTCGACTTCGGTCGGCAAGCGAAACTCGAACCCGTCCTGCAAATAACCTCCGTCGTTCAACGACTTAACAAACGCGACGCAATCGTTCCAACTAACGCTCTCGACGGGAAAATTCGACGTTTCCAACCCGTTGACGCTTCCGCGACCGCGCCCCGTCGACGAAAAATAACTCGGATTGCTCCCGGTCGCCGCTTCAAACATCCCTTGCGTTACCGGCGTTTCGAGCGTCCAAAATCCGCGCGTCAACGTCGCCTTGCGTCGCGTTTCGCCCGCCGAACCTCCCGTCCAAAACGTCCCGGCCGGGCAATAACGAAACGCCAACTCGACGCCGTTGACAAGAAATGTTTTGCGCGTTCCCGCCTTCGGTTCGACGTTCGGAGCGTTCGCCGGTTCCCCTCTTCCCCGCTCCGCCCCTCGCGTTGCGACTTTCGCCGCCAACGTCGCCGTTTCGTTAATCTTTTTCGCCGTTTCCGCTTGGGACGCTTCCTCTCGCACCTTAACTTTCGCCGCGTTTGCCTCCGCTAGAGCCGCCTCTTTTTCTTGTCGGAGGCGCGCAAGTTCCGCTTCCAAAACCCGTCGACGCGCAAGTTCCGCTTCCAACGGCGCGACGGTCGCCCCGCTCGTCGCCGCCGCCAACGCTTCCGCCGTTCGCCGTCGTTTGCGCTCCGTCCAATACGCGAACGCCGCGAAAGCGCCGATTAGCGTCGGAAGCGCGAACGGCAACCAACCCGAACCGCCCGTCGCCGCCCCCGAACCGCCTCGACCCGAACGCGGCGGCGTCAAGTAAAAGTCCGAAACGCCCGAAAAGGTGTAAAACTGCGTCTGCGCCGTCGCGCATTCTTTCTTCGTAAAGCGTTGCGTTTCGCGACTTGCGCGCTCGCAGACTTCCCAAAAGGTAACGCCGCCGTCGCCGTCCAAGTCCGCCGCGCCGCGCAACCCCTCCGTAAAAAACGCGCTAAAAACGCCGCCGCCCAACTCCGGATGTTCCCAGCTAACCTCCGACGAGCCGCAACTTTGCAAAAACGCCAACCCCGAAGCGTCGACCGAAGCAAACGAACGCGGCGTCGCCGACGCGTCCCGAGAAACGCTCGCCGATTCGCGGCAAGCGTCGACAATAAACAACTTAAAGCGCGCGTCGTCTTGCCGCAAACGCTTCGCGACGTCCTCTAACAGAATCGCCGACGCCGCCTTAGCCGTCGGTCCGCCGTCCGCCGCCGACTCGATCTCGACGTCCTCCGGGCAAAACGCCGAGCGACCGTCCGGCGTCTCGAAGCCGTGTCCGGAAAAGACAACAAAAACGGTCGAGTTCGGGCCCGATTTCGCAAGCAATTCGTCGAGCGCGGCGAGGATAACGGCGCGCGTCGGGCGGTCGCCGACCGGGCCGTCCCCGACGAGCGTTCGGATATTTTTCGCCGGAAAGTCGATTTCGATTAACGCGTCGCCAATCTTTCGAACGTCGGAACATGCGTAAGACAAGGGAGTTATCGACTTTGAAGCGTATTGATCGACGCCGACGAGGAGCGCGCCGCAAGTCTCGCCGTCTTTCGCGACGACCGCCAACGCTCGCCCCGTTCCCGCCGACGTTTCTTGCGCCGTCGCGACGTTCCCGACGCTCCAAGCGCCGTAAATTTCCCCAACATTCAAGATTCCCCAAACGTCCCAAACGCTCTAAGACGCGAAACCGAGCGCCGCCGCGATAATCGCCAGTTGCGTCCTCCGTTTCGCTAGTTTCGCCCGTCTTTTCCGCTTCGCTCGCTTCTTCCAACCGCCCAAACCGCGCATTTTACCTAAACCCCGTTTAAAAACGCCGACGTCGCCGCAGTCCGGAAATTCTCCCGCTCTCTTTAACGACGGAATTTTCCTAAACTCCGGAAACTCCGGAAACGTTAAAAACTTCGGCGCCCCTCTAAATCGCCTCAACGCCCCAAAACCCAGCAAAGGACGACGCGAAAATACTTCGTCGCGACAAATTTCTTCCTATTTTAACAGAAACGCTCCGCTCCGCAAGAATAAGTCGCGCGTCGGCGTCCAATTCCCCAAAAAATTTCTTGAAAAATTAAAAAAACAA
>JAZNJF010000523.1:0-5152 GCA_045577885.1 Thermoguttaceae bacterium
CGCGTCTTCGCCGACGCGTCGTTCGCCGGGTGGACGCTCGAAGACTGCCGCTTTTTGGCGAACCAATACAACCAAGGGGCGACCGAGTTTGATTATTTCAACGCCGGAGAGTTGCGGGTTCCGGGCGACCTTTGGCGAAGCTCCGGAAAAATCGGCAGGAAGTCCGATAAAATCGTCGGTTACGACGCTTGCGATTTTGCCGACGCGACGCTCCGCAACGTTTATTTCGACCGAACGGCGACGATTACGTTCGAGCAGTTCGCGGCGACGCGCAGTTACAAAGAAGACGAAATTATCGCCAAATTCGGCTTTACGCTCGCCGGTTGGGACTTTAGCGGCAAAAACGTCGGCGATTTGCTCTTCGAAACCGGAATGCACGAACCCGAGCTTTACGCGATTCGAAGGAAAGGCGGGAAGACCGGCTGGGCGTCGCTAAAACTCGACGGCGCAAGGTTTGATCCGCGCGGCTATCGGACGTATCGGAGATGGTTGCCGGACTCGCTTTGGCGTTCGTCGCGGCGGTTCCGCGAGAAAGATTTGTCCGGCGCGACCTTCGACGTCGAGCTTAACGGCGGCGATTTTAGCGGGTTCGACTTGACCGGCGCGACGATGTTGTTGGCGCAAGATCCGCCGAAATGGCGGCTCGACGGCGCGACGATTCGCGGACTGAAATTTGTCGTTAGGGATCCGCGGTTCGTTCATCGGTTCAGGGGCGCGCTCGACGCCGAGACGTTGCGCTCGACGAAAAGCTGGCAAGACAAGGACTTGCGCGACGTCGATTTCACTGAAATGTTCAATTTTGACGGAATCGACGATTTGAGCGGGTTCGACCTCCGCGGCGCCCGATTCGCGTTTGTCGCCAAAGCGGGCGAGGCGGAGAAAATCGACCTAACCGGCGCAAAACTCGACGGTTGCCGCTTTGACCGGAAAGGCTTTCCGTCTCGGGAGCAATGGCAAGCGATTCGGGCGGCGCGCGTCGAAACGTCCTCGGCGGGCGAAGCGTCGCCGGAAAGCGCGGAGTAACGGGACGTTTCGCGTCGAATTTTAGCGGGTCTTTGAATTTGTTGAAACTTGTTTGATTTGGTGCGCGTCGGCGAGCGGTTTAGCGGTCGTCGGCTTTGGGAAACGACGGAGATTGAACGATGAAACGTTATTGGAACGGAAAACGAACGGTCGCGGCGTTCGTCGCGGCGACGTTTTGGCTCTTCTCGACTCTTGCGGCGTTCGGCGCGAACGACGAGACGTCGCGTTCGTCGACTTCGCCGGTCGAGCCGTTTGCGTCGACGGCGAAAATCGACCCGCAAACGACCGTTTTCCTTTACTTAGCCGACGCCGCCGACGAGAATCTGCGCCGGATTTACGTCGAGTTCAACAAGACGATTCAAGCGGCGGTCGACGAGGCGGCGGGCGGCGACGCGTTCAAGCGGTTCCTCAAAGAAGAGGAGGAGCGGGAAAGGGCGAAGTTGGCCGAAATCAAGGAGGCGGCGGCGCTTGAACACGACGCGGCGTTTCGCAAGATCGAAACGGAGTCGAAAACGCCGGAGGAAAAGGCGGAGCGCGTCGAGTGTTTTTACGAGGATTTGGGCGTTCGGCGACCCGGAACGACGCCGAAAGAATGGGCGGCGGCGCGGGAGCGGTCGATCGAGCTTGAATCGAACCGTTATTTGCTTCGACTTTGGCCGCTCCGTCCGCGAGAACGCGCTCGACTTCGCGTCGCGCAAGAAACTTGGCGCCTGATCGAAAGCAAGATTTGGCAGGAACTTAGCGTCGATTGGGGAAATTTGAATCTCGACGGCGCCCGATTCGATTTCCGCCCGGAAGTCCTTTACGACCTCGACGCGCCCGGGCGGGGCTTCGAGAAATTCGGCGGTTGGCGTTGGGGGATTCCGGCGACGCTCGAACAATTGAGCCAAACGAAGTCTTGGCGCGACAAGACGTTGCGCGGCGCCGACTTTTATCGCGTCTTCGCCGACGCGTCGTTCGCCGGTTGGACGCTCGAAAATTGCCGATTTTGGGCGGACGAAAGCGGGCAAGGAACGGCCTTCGACGTCGCGTCGAAAGCGCCGGGCGTCGGGCGAGAAACGCGGCGTCCGGGCGAACTTTGGCAAGGCGCGGCGACGGAGAACGCGGCGTCGGCGGAAGTCGCAAACAGCGGCGACGTCGGAGGTTACGTCGGTTGCGATTTTGCCGGCGCGACGCTGAAAAACGTCCTTTTCGACCGCTCGGCGACGATAACGTTCGAACAATTCACCGCGACGCGCAGTTTTAAGGAGGACGAAATTGACGCCGAGTTCCGCTTCCCGCTCGACGGTTGGGACTTCGCCGGGAAAAACGTCGACGCGTTGCGAACCGTCGCGACGATCGCGGCGGACGAAACGGCGAGCGAATCGGCGGGCGACGCGGCGTCGTTCGCGGCGGAAAAAACGGCGGTCGACGAATCGGAGCGCGTCGTTTATCTCTTTTTGAAGGACGCGCAAAGCGAGAGCGCGCAAGCGTTGCGGAACGCTTGGGCGGAAAAAGTTCGGGCGGCGAAAGCGGAAAACGGGGCGAAGCTCGACGCGTTTTTCTTTTACGAAGGAGGTCGGAACGCGGACGGCGCCGTCGACCGAACTTGGACGCGCGTTTTCAACGGAACCGCCGAAACGCTGAAATCGGCGAAAATCGACGTCGATTGGGAAAACTTAAACCTTGACGGCGTTCACTTTAGCGCTTCGTCGCGCCGTTGGAATTATATTAGCGGTTGCGAGGAGAAAACGGAGCCTTACGGCGACGTCGAGTGTCCGCTTTTCGTCGACGATTTGGGAACGAGCGAAATCGAATACGCGCTTCCGACGACGCTCGCCAAGTTGCGGCGAACCGTAAACTGGCGCGAAAAACGACTTAGCGACGCGTCGTTTTCCGGCGTTTGCTTGGACGAGTCGTTCGCCGGTTGGACGTTGACGAAATGCGCGTTCGGGACGCCCAACGAACCGGAGGCGCGCAAACGTTGGCCCGACGGGTGCAAACGCGCCGATTTTACCGACGCGACGCTCGATCGGTGTTGGTTCGACGACGGCGCGGTTTTGACGTTCGAACAATTCGCGGCGACCCGAAGTTTCCGCGAGGACAAGATTTGCGTCAATTTCGGTTTTCAACTGAAAGGTTGGGATTTCGCCGGGAAAAATATCGGCGACGTCAACTTCGGCAAATACGCGCCCCAGTTCAAGGATTGGGCGCGTTACGCGAAGTGTTCCGGCGCCCGATTCGAGCCGAGTTCGAAGAATTATCCGAAGGGCTTGCCGGAGAAAGTTTGGCGCAACTCCCGCGCTTGCAAGGAGAAAGACTTGGCGGGCGCGACGTTTTACTCGACGCTCGGCGGCGGCGATTTTTCCGGGTTCGACCTGACCGGCGCGACGATGATCGGCGTCGGCGCGAAACTCGACGGCGCGACGATTCGCGGGCTGAAAGTCGTCGCCGGAACCAATTACGGCAATTCGGAGCGGGAGCGGATCGAGTTTCGACGCCAACGCGAATACGGCAAGATAACGAAGGAAACGATTTGCTCGACGAAAAGCTGGCGCGACAAGGACTTGCGCGACGTCGAGTTCAACTGGTTTTACGACCTGACCGGCGTCGACTTTTCCGGTTGCGACCTGCGCGGCGCGACGTTCCGCTTCGCGAAGGGATACGGCAATGAGCTGGAAAAAGCGCCGTTCTTCGAAGACGTCGACTTTACCGACGCGAAAATCGACGGTTGCCGATTTGAAGTCTTCGCGAAAGAAGGCGAGCGGAGTTGGCCGACGCTCGAACAGATTATGTCGACCGAAACTTGGAAATCGGGCGACTTAGAACGCTTGAAGACGTGCGTCTTGCCGGACGAAGCGCAAAAAATCGTCGATCGCCGCCTCTTCGAAGCGAGTCCGGAGTTCGCCGCGAAGGATTTTAGCGGGAAGGAAATTAAGTTCCGCGATATGTCCGATTGGGATTTAAGCGGTTTGAATTTAACAGGTTGCGAGATTAAGACGCGTTCCCTTTATCGAGCGAACTTTACCGACGCGATTCTCGACGGCGCGACGCTAGAACAGAGCGACTTCGGCCTCGGCCCGATAACGACGGAGCGGCTCCTCGACCTGCCGTTTTTAAGCGTCAAGACATTTATCGAGACCGACAATTATCGGCGCAAAAATTTCCGCGGATTCCGCGTTAGCGGGAACGTCCTGTTCTGGCGGGATTTTAGCTTTGTCGGGCTCGATTTAACGAACGCGACGTTTGGTAGTCGGTTGGACGAAAAGGAGTTGGCGAAATTCGATTTTACCGACGCCGAGATCGAAGGTTTCACTCTGATTCCTTATCTGACGAAGGAGCAACTCCTTGCAACGAAAACGTTTAAGGAAGGGCGGCTCGATTACGAAGCGGTCGACCGCTTTCGGCGTAATAAAAAAATCGCCGACGAACTCCGCGCCGAGTACGAACGTTTGCAAACCGAGAAAGCGGAAGACGTCGAAAACGTCAAAAACGCGGAGGAATCGGCGGAAAACGGCGGCGACGCGAACGAGTCGGCGGCGGAGACGCGAACGTTTTACCTTTACGACGCGTCGCCGCGAAAAAACGAGTCGGGCGAAACCGATTGGGAAGCGTTAAGTCTCGACGGCGCGACGCTTTCCAATTATCCGTTCGAAATTTTCGACGAAGACTTCGGGGAGGAAAAGGGCGTTCCGGCGACGCTCGCGCAGTTGCGGCGAACGAAAACTTGGCGCGAAAAAAGGGCGCGCGAGGTCGTTTTCAACGCTTCGCTCGTCGGCGAATCGTTCGCCGGCTGGACGTTCGAGCGATGCGAGTTCGGCGGGCGCTGGCGAACGGCAAGCGGTTGCGTCGTAAAGGATTGCGACTTTGCCGACGCGACGTTCGACGACGTTTATTTCGGCGCGCCGGGGATAACGTTCGAGCGTTTCGCCGCGTCGCGGAGCTTTAAGGAGGACAAAATCGTCGCCGAGTTTACGTTCCCGCTCGACGGTTGGGACTTCGCCGGGAAAAACGTTTCGAATATCGAAGTTCCGACTTGGAAGGGCGCAAAACTCGACGGCGCGCGGCTCGACCCGCCGCGAACGACGGATCGTTGGGCTTGGGGAAGGATCGCGGGCGGGCTCGACGCCGGGCCGCGCGACAAGGCGCC
>JAZNJF010000524.1:0-2782 GCA_045577885.1 Thermoguttaceae bacterium
CTTCCTAAGACCGCTTGGCCTCCGACTTCCGCTTTCTCGCGTTCGCCAACCGCGAACCGGGTCGAACCGACTCGAAAATCGACCGCCAACCGCTCCCAACCCGGTTGAGCCGACTCGCGAATCGACCGAAAACCGCCCCAACCGGGTCGAGCCGACTCGCGAATCAATCGCTAACCGCCCCGAACCGGGAACGTTTCGCCGCTCGCGCCGCCGTTTTTCGCCCTTCTTCTCGCCGCCGCTTTCGCCGACGTTAATAAAACGACAAAATCTCGGTAAAAATCGCGTCTTTCGATTGATTTTTCCCGCCGCTCGCGTTAAAATAACGGACGTTCGAAGCGGAACCGCGCCGCCTCCGACGCCGACGTCGCCGATTTGTCGACGTTTCGCCGGTCGCCGAGCGCGCCGACGTCGCCGATTTTTCGACGTTTCGCCGGTCGCCGCCGGGTCGACGCGCCCATTATACCCGATTTCCGCCCGAAAAGCCAACGTTTTTTCAAGAAAACCGCGCCCGAAAATTTCGGAAATTTTTCGCGACTTCCCGAAAAAACCGTCCGAAATCGCCGGAGCGCCCAGAAAGGTTTGCCTATGTTCGCCGTTTTACGCCGTTTCTCTCGCCCCGCTCTCGCCGCGACCGCCGCGACGCTCCTTCTCGCCGGTTCGTCCGCCTTCGCTCAAAATATTCCCGCGCCGAATTATGACGAGGCGAAAGTCCCGAAGTTTGAACTCCCCGACCCGCTCGTCGCCGCCGACGGAACGAAAATTGAAACCGCCGACGATTGGCGCGACAAACGCCGTCCGGAACTGCTCGACCTCTTCGCTCGCGAAATGTTCGGCAAGCGCCCCTCCGTCGCGCCGGAAAAAATCAAGTTCGAAGAGCTGACCGTCGATAAAAACGCGCTCGGCGGGAAAGCGACTCGCAAAGAAATCCGCATTTACTTCGACGCGCCGAACCAAACGCCGAAAGCCGACCTCCTCCTTTACGTCCCGAACGACCGCAAGGGCCCGGCCCCCGTCTTCCTAATGCCGAACTTCGAAGGGAACTGGGCGACGACCGACGACCCGGGCGTCCGCGCGTTCGAAATCGCCGGGCATTTTTGGAACGCGGGCAAAACGCCGGAGCAAACGCGCGGACACGTCAAAGGGCGCTGGTCGTTCGACCGAATCGTCTCCCGCGGTTACGCCGTCGCGACGCTTTGTTACGAAGAGGTCGACGCGGACTTCGACGACGGTTTCAAAAACGGCGTTCACCCGCTCTTCGGCGAGCGTTCCGACGCCGGCGACGAAACCGCCTCGATCGCCGCTTGGGCTTGGGCGCTTTCCCGAGCGCTCGACTGCCTCGAAACGCTCCCGGAAATCGACGCGACGAAAGCGATCGTCGCCGGACACTCCCGACTCGGCAAGACCGCGCTTTGGGCGGGCGCGCAAGACGAACGTTTCGCCGCCGTTATCTCGAACAACTCCGGTTGCGGCGGGGCGGCCCTCTCCCGCCGCGAGTTCGGCGAAACGGTCGCGAAAATCAACAAATCGTTCCCGCATTGGTTCTGCGGCAACTTCAAGAAATACGGCCCGAACGTTAACGCGCTCCCGTTCGACCAACACGAGCTGATCGCCCTCATTGCGCCGCGCCCGGTTTACGTCGCCTCCGCGACGCGCGATACTTGGGCCGACCCGAAAGGCGAATTCCTCTCCGCGCTCGGCGCCGACCCGGTTTATCGCCTCCTCGGAACCGACGGTTTCGGCGACGTCAAAGAACAGCCGAAACCGGACGTTTCCGTCGGCGCGACGATTCGCTATCACCTCCGAACCGGCGGACACGACGTTACCGACTTCGATTGGATTCAATATCTCGACTTCGCCGACGAAACCGTTTTAAAGAAGCGTTAATCGTCTCGACCGTTAAAATCCTTGCGACCGCTTCGACCGCGCCGCGCAAGCGTTCGGTCGAGGCGGCCCGAGTCGGCGAAAATCGCGCCCGTTCGCTTGATTTTCCGCCCGACTCGCGTTAAAATAACCGGAAAACGCGGGCCCGTTCGGCGTCCGCTTCCCCCTCCCGCTTTCGCCCCTCCAACGAAAGGTTTTCCTATGTTCTCCATTTTACGCCATTTCACTCGTCCGGCGCTTGCCGCGACCGCCGCGACGCTCCTTCTTTCCGGCGCCGCTTTCGCGCAACAAAAAGCGAATTACGACGAAGCGAAAGTTCCGAAGTTCGAACTCCCGAACCCGCTCGTCGCCGCCGACGGAACGAAAATCGAAACCGCCGACGATTGGCGCGCCAAACGCCGTCCGGAACTGCTCGACCTCTTCGCTCGCGAAATGTTCGGCAAGCGTCCGTCCGTCGCGCCGGAAAAAATCAAGTTCGAAGAGCTGACCTCCGACGCGAACGCGCTCGGCGGCAAAGCGACCCGCAAAGAAATCCGCGTCTACTTCGACGCGCCGAACGCCGCCCCGAAAGCCGACGTTCTCCTTTATATCCCGAACGACCGCAAGGCGCCGGCGCCGGTTTTCGTTATGCCGAACTTCCAAGGCAACTGGACGACGACCGACGACCCGGGCGTCGCCGCGCTCGACGTTAAAGACCGAACCCGCAACGCGAACAAAAAACCGGACGAAGTTCGCGGCGTCGCCAAGAGCCGTTGGGCGATCGATAAAATCGTTTCTCGCGGTTACGCGCTCGCGACCGTTTATTACGAAGAAATCGACCCGGACAAACACGACGGTTTCAAAAACGGCGTTCACCCGCTCTTCGGCGAGCGTTCCGACGCCGGCGACGAACCGGGCTCCA
>JAZNJF010000525.1:0-5800 GCA_045577885.1 Thermoguttaceae bacterium
ACGCGGCTTCGGCGGATGACGGCTTGTTGGGGAGGAGCGCGTCGACCTTGCGTTTTGGGGAAACGGGGACGGTCAAAGCGTTTTTTTCGATAAAAGCGCCGGGCCGCGACGCGACCGCGCCGCCGTCGGAAAGCGAACGAGCGGCGTCGTCGAGCGGGGCGTCGGAAGCGAGGGGGGAAAGCGCGGCGTGCAAAGTCATTGGAAAACTCAAAATCCTTTATCGTTTTTTACGTCTTAACAATATAATAGTTGCCGCTAATTTTCCGGCGTTGCGCGTTTTTTTAATTTTTTTTGCGTTTCGAACGACGCGTTGGGATAAAATAGACCGAAAACGTCGGTTGCAACCGTCGGCGGTTGTTGAGCGTTTTGTTTATTTTATCGATTTTAACGGGACGTCAAGGAGGAGGAAAGCGGGTCCGTCTCAAAACGGCGACTTAAAAATATTGGGCGCTTTAACTCGATAAAGCAAAAAAGAGAAATTTTTTCGAATAGAGTAAATAGGTAAAATTTAAGCGGAGGGTAAAAAGAGAAACGGCGATAAAAAGGCGAGCGCAAAAGGGGAAAAGGGAAAGGAAGCGAGCGCGCGGGGAAAAATTGAAGCGCGTTCGAAATTTGGCCGATAAACCGAAATGCGACGGAAGCGGTTGCGCGCTTGTCGACTAACGCTTAGTCGAACGGAAGCGAACAACGCGTTTGTCGCTTGTCTTGAAAGTATAATCGTTATATTTTCTCCAAATTTGCTCTTGGCGAGCGATTTTTTAAAAAAGAGAACGGTTTGCGCGGAGCGTCGCGTTAAAACGAAGCGGTTTTAACGAAAAAACGTTCGCCGCGCGACCTCTTGGGAAAGTAGAAACGGCGAGACGAGGGAAAGAATGCGAAAGAACGAACTCGAAATCGAAAAAAAACGGCGTCGTCGGACGCGTCCGCGGCGCTTGGCGTCGACGATTTTAACGACGGCGGCGATCGCAACGATCGCGACGGCGGTTTCGAGCGTTTCGCTCGACGTCGCTTGGGGGCAAATATCGACGGCGACCGAGAAAAGCGGCGCCGGTTCTTTACTCGATTCGACGCAACCGAACGGGCGGTTTAGCGGCGAACGGTACGACGGCGCGCTCAAACCGACGGCGAAATCGGAAGAATCCCGTTTTCCGAACGGAACCGTTCGCGGAAGCGCCGGGAACGTCGTCGGCGTCGACGCGAGTCGAAGGGGCGGGCGGTTTTCCGGAACAAGCGACTTTCAGAGCAAACAAAATTTCGAATTGTTTTCTTGGCGCAAGGAAATTTTGCGAACGAAAAAAGCCTTGGAGCGAGCGGAGAGCGCGCTTGGCGGAAGTTTGCGAAAGTCGGACGGGCCGCGACCGACGACGGCGAAAGAGCCGAAACCGATTCCTTATTCCGAATGGCGGCGCGGCGTTCGATACGGACGGACGGCGGAGGAGATCGCGGCGGCGCGAGAAACGGAATTGGCGGCGACGCAAGCCGGCGTCGCGTCCGGAGGAGTCGACTCGGCGACGCCGGCGGACGGCGGGTACGATCCGACGACGATTTGGATGCGCGGTCGGGCTCCGGTTAGCGATTGGTCGGGGTTGCCGTTCGGTTGGTCGCCGTTGGGCGAAAGCGGCGCGCCGGGCGTTTGGGGAACGGAGGCAAGCGGCGTCGGTTGGGTCGAGCTTGACGGCCGAACGCGATCCGAGTTGGCGGGCGGTTTGTCGGCGCCGAGCGGAGCCCCGTTTGCGTCGATCGCCGAACTTGCGCCGGTTTCGCGTTCGCCGGAAGAAAAACGGCTCTCTTATCAAGAGTATTTAACGACGCGACTCTTGCAAACGCCGGCCGTTAATCCGTTGTCGCCTATTTCGGTCGAGTTTCGGGACGGCGTCGCGACGGTTCGCGGAATCGTTCCGACTCCGAGCGCGCGAGAAGCCGCCGGTCGCGTTTTACTCGCCGAACCGGACGTTCGGCGCGTTGAGAATCGTTTGACGTTTGTTCGACCCGACGACGAGGGGCCGGGCGCGATCGTTCCGGTCGCGCCGATTCCGGGAAATGCTCCGGTTCCGGGAAATGCGCCGGTTATTCCAATTCTGCCGGACGTCGGAGGCGCGGTTTCGGGGCCCGGCGTTTGATTTTGAGCGGTATTTCGCTTTTGTTGCGATCGAAAACGCGACCCGTTAATGAAACGGCGTCGCGTTTTGTTTTTGCGCGCTAATAACGAACGAAACGTTCGGTCTTTTGATTTGAGTGTCGCGATAATCAAAAAAAGACTTGGTTTTATCAAACGTTAATATTGATGTAAAACAAAAAACGGTGTTTTTGGAGAAATTTAACGTTTTATCGACCTTTCCTTTAATTTTGCGAAACGCCTCGTCGATAAGTGAAGGGACGAAAGCTTGACGCGTCGCGGTTGCGAAGCGACGCGGCGTTTTTTATACCCGATAAAGACGTTAAACGGCGCGCAGAAATTGAAAAACAACTCGAACATAAATTCCGAAACGCCGCAAGGGCGCCGACCGAAGAGCGACGCCGAGTATAAAGCGCATTTTCACGCGGTGCGGCGCGCGACGACCGAACCGGTTTGGGCGCGCGTCCTTTTAATCGCCGCGACGTTCGCTTTTTTGACGTTTTTTCTCCTTTTTCCGTTAATCTGCGTATTTTACGAAGCTCTTGCGGACGGATTAAGCGTTTTTTGGCGGGCGTTGATCGACAAAGACACGATGCGCGCGATGAAAATGACCTTTGTCGCGGCGTTTTTTTCCGTCTTTTTGAACGTTGTTTTTGGGTTGGCGGCCGCTTGGTGTATCGGTAAATTCCAATTTTGGGGCAAAGGTTTCCTACTTTCGCTAATCGACTTGCCTTTTGCAATTTCGCCGGTGATCGCGGGGCTTCTTTTCCTCTTTCTCTTCTGTTCGTACTCGCCGCTGGGGCGTTGGTTGATGGAGCACAACGTTCGGGTTGTTTTTGCGACGCCGGGCGTTGTTATCGCGACGATATTCGTAACGTTTCCGTTTGTCGTACGCGAATTGATTCCGGTGATGGAAGCGCAAGGGACGGAAGAGGAGCAAGCGGCGCGCGTTTTAGGCGCCAACGGTTGGCAAATTTTTACGCGGGTTACGCTCCCGAACGTCAAATGGGCGCTTTTATACGGAGCGATTCTTTGCAACGCGCGGGCGATGGGAGAGTTTGGCGCGGTTTCGGTCGTCGCGGGAAAGGTCGCGAAGACAAACACGGCGCCGCTGCATATCGAAGATTTGCAACAAAGTTATGCCAAAGGCGCGGAACCGTTCGCGGTCGCGTCGTTGCTGGCCGCGGCGGCGATTTTGACGTTGGTCGCGAAGGCGGTTTTGGAATGGAAAATGAGTCGGACAGGCGAAGAGTAGCGATAAAACGGATTTTAGCGAGATAAAGCGAAAGTTAAACGAAAGAATCTCGCGGGAAGAAGAATCTCGCGGAAAAAATTCGGTCAAACGAAATACAATCGGAAAACGTCGCGAAAATAGATACGGCGGAGCGAAATGGGAATTGAAGTTCAAAATATAACGAAATCGTTCGGCAATTTTAAGGCGTTGAACGACGTTAGCGTTCGCATCGACGCGGGCGAATTGGTCGCGCTTCTCGGTCCGTCCGGTTCCGGAAAGACGACGCTTCTGCGAATTATCGCCGGTTTGGAAACGCCGGACGCCGGGAGCGGCCCGGTGCTTTTTCACGGCGCGCAAGTCGACAAGAAAAAGGTCGGCGAGCGGGGCGTCGGGTTCGTTTTCCAACATTACGCGCTCTTCCGGCAGATGACGGTTTTCGACAATATTGCGTTCGGGTTGACGGTGAAGCCCCGTCGGACGCGACCGTCGAAAGCGCAAATTCGCGAAAAAGTCGAGTCGCTGTTGCATATGATTCAGCTCGACAACTTGGCGGGGCGCTATCCGTCGCAACTTTCCGGCGGCCAGCGGCAACGGGTCGCGTTGGCGCGAGCGTTGGCGGTCGAACCGCAAATTTTGCTCCTCGACGAACCGTTCGGGGCGCTCGACGCGAAAGTTCGGGTCGAATTGCGCGCTTGGCTGCGACGTTTGCATAACGAAATTCATTTAACGAGCGTTTTTGTAACGCACGACCAAGACGAAGCCCTCGAGCTGGCCGACCGCGTCGCGGTGATGAATCGCGGCAAAATCGAGCAGTTCGGGACGCCGGATCAGGTCTTTCACTCGCCGCAAACGCCGTTTGTGATGAATTTTCTCGGCCAAGTCAACCAATTTCGCGGGCGGTTGGCGCAGGGGCGCGTTCGCATCGGCGACTGCGAAGGCGCCGCGCCGGAAATGGAGTTTGAAGGGAAAAATTTCGAAAAGTGTCGCGCTTGCGAAGCGAGGACGGCCGCGACGATTTTCATTCGTCCGCACGATTTCGAAATATCGTCGCAGCGTCGCGAAGGGCGCTTGTCGATACCGGCGACGGTAACGCGGATTCACTCGGCCGGGAATTTCGCGCGGGTCGAGATGGTAACGGACGCCGGCGAGACGCTGACCGCCGAAACGACGCACTCGGAGCGGGACGAACTGCAACTCGCGCCGGGCGGACGGTTCTTCATGACGCCGCGAAGTATCCGCGTTTTCGCCGATAATTCGAGCGACTCGGCAAACGCTTCTTCGAGCGTCGAGTCGGCGATCGGCGAACCGGCGTCGCGTTAGGGCGGGGCCTAGCGGAACTCGACGGCGCGTTTTGGCGAAGTCGCGAACGAACGGAAGCGACCGTTCGTTCGACGTTTTTTGCGTCTCTTGGCGTTTAGCGTCGCGTTTTGCGGGGCCCCGACGGTTAAACGAACGCGCCGCTTCCCCAATCGCCGAGCCTGCGGCGAATTTTCTTCAAGGCTCGATTATAAATCGCGCGAACTTGTCGGCGCCGCCTTTGCCGACGAGGCGAAAGCGACTGTTTTGCCGGGGCCCTCTTGCGCGACCGCCGTTTCCGATTATACTGTATATTAATAATAAGGACAAACCGCGCGTCTGCGAACGGTCGGAGGCGTTTTGAGCGGTTGTTTATCTTAAATTAATTTTCGACGCCGTTAAACGCGCGGCGCAACGTATACGACAATGATGTACGACGCGGCTATTATCGGAGCGGGAATCGTCGGTTCCGCGCTCTTTCGGGAGTTGGGCAAGTATCGGGTCAAGACCGTTTTGGTCGAAAAGGAAAACGACGTCGCGCTCGGGGCGTCGCGAGCGAACTCGGCGATCGTTCACGCCGGGTACGACCCGCCCGCCGGGACGATGCTCGCGCGTTTCAACGTCGAGGGGAACCGTCTTTACCCGGAACTTTGCCGTCAGCTTTCCGTTCCGTTTAAGCAAAACGGTTCGTTAATCGCCGCGATTTGCGACGAAGACCTCGCGACGTTGCGCCAATTATTCGAAAACGGAACGAAAAACGGCGTCGAGGGGCTCGAAATCGTCGACGCTCAAACCGTTCGCCGCTTGGAACCGAATTTGAACGACTCGATTCGCGGCGCGTTGCTCGCTCCGACCGGCGGGATCGTCGGCGCATACGAGATGACGACCGCGCTGGCCGAAAGCGGCGTTATCAACGGCGGCGAACTCCGTTTGAACGCCGAAGTTGTTAAAATCGAAAAATTCGACAAAGACGGCGCGCCCTTGGGCGGAGTCGAAGGCGGCGCTTTGGGCAAACCGGGCGGCTTTTTCCGCTTGACGTTCGCCGACGGAACGTCGCTCGACGCCCGTTTTATCGTCAACGCGGCGGGGCTTTACTCGGACGCGGTGCAACAACTGATCGGGCGCAAACGCTTCGAAGTCCGACCGCGCAAGGG
>JAZNJF010000526.1:0-2512 GCA_045577885.1 Thermoguttaceae bacterium
GGGAAATCGACGCGCGGCCGATCAAGGGGCATTCGTCGAGCCCGACGACGGTCGACTTCCACGGCGACGGCGTTCCGGACCCGTTGGTCGGCGCGGAAGACGGGCATTTTTATTACAAGCGCAACGACTGGACGCCGGGGCAAACGGCGACGGTTCGTTTCGAATCGGACGAGCTGACGATCGAGACGACGTTGAAAACGGCGCGTTTGGAGAACGGCGCAAAGGCTTTCGCGAACAGGGATTACGTTTGGGGCGACGTCGCGTCGGAACTGGCCGGGCGCGAGTATCCGCAAACGTTCGGCGGGACGCCGGTCGACGTCGTCGTTCGAGCGAAAAAAGCGACGACGGTCGAGCTTCTCGTCGGGACGACTTGGCCGACAAACCGCGAGTCGTCGTATGGCGTCGGCGTCGAGAACAAAGAACTGGGCGCGACGTTAATTAAGGAAAACGCGGCGAAATACAACGATCATGCGAATTCGCCGCTTGCGCTTTTTGAAAAGAAACTGCAACCCGGCGAAGTTTGGGTCGTCCCGGTCTCGACCTGGTCCGGAACGCTGGTTCTCTTCCCGCAAACGGGGAAATAACGGCGGTTGCCGCTTTTGCTTCGACGTCCGCGCGCCGTTGAGGCAAAGCGTTTTTTTATCGCCTCGGGCGTCGGGGACAGGCTTGCAAAAATTTCCGAGACGTTTATAATAGGATAAAAAGGCGTTTGGCGGTCGATAATAAATAACGGCGCGTTTAACAAAGGGGGAAAATGGAAAAGTGGGAAATATTGGCGTTCTGCGGCAGCGGCATTGCGGGCGCCGCCGGGCTTTGCGAGACGGCTTTTAAACTTAGCGATCGTTTCGCGGCGATACGTCGAAAAAGAAGAGCGAAACGCGACAAAAATCGGAAACGCGTTGTCGCGATGCGTAATTTGGGTTTGTGTTACGCTTTCGGCATAGGCGTCGCGGCAAATCCGCTTGAAGCGGTCGCTTATTTTCTCAAAGCGGCGGAGGCGGGCGACGTCGTCGCAATGCGCAACCTCGGTATAATTTACGCGGACGGTCGCGGCGTTCCGAAAAACGTAAAGCAAGCGCTTTATTGGTTTGCCAAAGCGGAGGAATTCGACGACGATTCAAACGATTGGGGGGCGTCGGTCGTATTGAACAAATCGCTAAACGCCGCCTATTTTCGAGAGGACGATTTGCGCGGCGCGATATTTTTTTGGGGGGGGGCGGTTTGCCGGACGCGTCGGAAGCGATTCGCGTATCCCGAGAAGCGGCGACGAAGAAAGAACAGGAAGAGCGCCTATGTCGCGAAGCGGAGGAATCGGCGTTGCAGGCGGAACGTAAGGCGAGAGAAGAGGCGTTGCGGTTGTGGTGTGAACGTTGCGCGAGAGAAGTAGCGACGCCGGCAAAGGAGGCGACGGAAGCGCGAGAGCGCGGTGTTGACGAAGAAATAAAGCCGGACGCGAACGCCGTCGGCGCGACGCATAATTTGGGTTTGTGTTACGAGAGCGGTTTCGGCGTCGAGCAAGACGAATTGGTAGCGGTTGATTGGTATCGTCAAGCGGCGGAGGCGGGCGACGTCGCCGCGATACGCGAACTTGCCGCTTGTTATATGAGCGACGACGGCGTTCGAGACACGTCGATTAAGGCGCGTTTATTGACCGAAGCGGCGGAGGCGGACGACGCCGTCGCAATGTGCGAACTTGCCGCTTGTTACGCGACCGGCGACGGCGCGCCTCGGGACGTGAAAAAAGCGCGGTATTGGTTCCGGCAAGCGAAGCTAAGCGGCGACGAACGCGTTAAAGAACGAGCGAAGGCGGGCCTCAAGAGTTTAAAATCGTAATCTTTAAGGTTAGCTAGGTTTCGCGTTAATAGCCGCGGCGGAGCGAAACGGAACGCGTCGCCGAGCGAAAAGTCGAGGAAGCGGCGAATCCGCTCCCGAAACCGAACGACCGCGCCGCGCTTCCTTAGTATCTTGTTTGCGAAGACTTTAAGCGTCTTCGGTTCCGGTCGTCGACCGCCGTCGAGCGGCGTCGAGGGACGGCGAAGCGAACCAATGTCGACCGACGAAGAGTCCCGTTGCAACGGTCGACGCTGGAGCGATCGGAGGCTCCCCTTGACCAAATCGGCGGGCGGGGTAAAATAAAAAGGATTTTGCGCTTTCGACGTTTTCCGCTCGACTCGTCGCGCTTTCGCGCCGCGCCGCCGACTCTTCGGGAAACTTTGCGTCTGGGAAAAACGACGCGAAAGTTAGCGAACGCTAAGCGAAGCCGAAACGACGAATAACGAATAAAAATCGGCGCGCTTATTCCGGAGCGGCGCAAGTAAGACGCGTCGAACTTTTCAATGACAACGTTATCTTGCGGACGAAACAACGAAACAAACGAACTCGGCGCGGCAAAAGCGCAACTTCAACGGCGGCGCGCTTTTACGCTCGTCGAATTACTCGTCGTGATCGCGATTATCGGGATTTTGATCGGCCTTCTGCTCCCGGCGGTTCAGGCGGCAAGTCGGAGGCCAAG